>NZ_JAMYOC010000014.1:0-180635 GCF_040319475.1 Mesorhizobium sp. M0904
GGCCGATCCGCCGCATCAGGCGCGGCAGGTCGCGCAGGATGGCGCTAAGCCCCATCAGCGCGATCTCGCTGCCGTCGAACAATGGGGCCAGGCCGAGCGCCTGCAAATGGCGGCCGCCGATGCCGACAAGCCGAACGTCGCGCCCGGTCATGCGCTTTAACGCCTGCACAAGATCGGCGCCAAGCAGGTCACCGGACTCCTCGCCGGCGACGATGGCTATCTTCAACGGCCGCTCATTCGCCATGCGCCGGCTCCGCAGCAGGCAGCCCGATCACGAACAAGCCGAGCGCATTGGCACGCCCGATGGTGGCGGGACTTTCGAGCACCAGCGAGCGGCCGGCTTCTACGGCAATGCCGGCCAGTCCGGCGGCATGCGCCGCCTCGACGGTCAGCGGGCCAATGGAGGGCAGATCGGCACGCAGTTCCTGACCGGGCTTGGCGCATTTGACCAGGACACCGCGCGTCCGGCCCGCCAGCCTGCCGTGCCCGCGCAACTCCCTTGTCCGCTCGAGCAGCCCGTCAGTCCCTTCGACGCCTTCCAGCGCAATGGCGCGGCCGCCGACCGCAACAGCCGCTTGGCCGATATCCAGCCCGCCGATGGCTTTTGCCGCCGCGTGCGCCGCCTCGATGTCGCGCCAGTCGGCTTTGCGTGGCGCCGCCTTGGTCAGCAGGCCTTCGGCGGCGACCAGTTCCGGCACGATCTCGTGAGCGCCGACGACTTTGATGCCGCTGCGCTCGATCCTGCGCACGAACAATTTCAGCACCGTATCGTCTCCCCGAGTTACACCGACGAAGAGGCTGGGCAGCCAGGCGAGCAGGCCCAAATTGAGGCGCATGGCGCTCAGCCTGGGGCGGCGCGTGATATGACCCGCGGTTACCAGATGCGTAACGTGATGCCGCTTGAGGATCGGCAGCAGCGAGCCGACGTCTTCCAGCCTCAGGGTTGCCTGCTCATAGGGCTCGAAATCGGCTATGCGGTCGACCTCGCCCGCCGCCATCACGACGAAGGGCAATTTGCCTTGCCGGGCGAGCGCTCGGGCAATTTCGACCGGGAGGCTGCCGCCGCCGGCGATGATACCGACCTTGGCATCTGGCGCGAGATCAAGGCCCTTTCCGGCAGCCTCAATCTTCGTCATCTGCTCTCAGTCTTCATCATCGGCATCGTCGCCGTCGCCACCCTTGAGCGACGGCACGGCATAGTGCCGCTTGCCGCGACCGGCAATGAAATCGACGATCTTCATGGCAGTCGGCGACGAGGCGAACTCCGCCTTGGCGAATTCGATGTTTTCGCCGACGGTCCGGGAGCGATCGAAGATCGTCTTATAGGCTTTGCGCAGCAAATGGATCTCCGAACGTGGCAGGCCGGCGCGCTTCAGCCCAATGATGTTGAGGCCGCGAAGGCTGGCACGGTTGCCAACGGCGATGGCGTAGGGAATGACGTCGCCGACGATCGCCGAGCAGCCGCCGAGAAAGGCGTTATCGCCGATGCGGACAAACTGATGAACCGCGGTAAGGCCGCCGATGTAGACATTGTCACCGACTTCGCAATGCCCGCCTAACGTCGCTTGATTGGCGAAGGTGGCGTTCTTGCCGACCACGCAGTCATGGGCAATGTGGGCATAGGCAAGGAAATTGCCGTTGTCGCCGATCATCGTTTCGCCGCGGCTGGAATCGGTGCCGACATGCATGGTGACGCCTTCGCGGATCGTGCAGTTCTCGCCGATCACCAGCGTGGTACGGCCACCCTTGTGCTTGGTGTTCTGCGGTGGTCCGCCCAGTATCGCCATCGGATAAACCTTGGTCGATGCACCGATAGTGGTCGCGCCAATCACCGAGACATGGCTGACCAGTTCGACGCGGTCGCCGATCACGGCCTCGGGGCCGACGTGACAGAAGGGCCCGATGCGGGCGCCTTCGCCGATTTGGGCGCCTGCATCGATGACCGACGATGGATGGATGACTGTCTGGATTTTCATTAGCATTCGTTTGTCAGCCGCTTGCGACCATCATCGCCGAGATCTCGGCTTCCGCCGCCTTGGCGCCATCGACGAGGGCCTCGCAAGCGAATTTGAGAAGATTGCCGCGTTTCTTGATTTTCTTCACATGAATTTTCAACTGGTCGCCTGGAACGACCGGCTTGCGGAACTTGGCATTGTCGATGGTCAGGAAATAAACCAGCGACGGCTTTTCCGTACCAAGGCTGCGGATGCAGATGGCGCCGGCCGTCTGCGCCATCGCCTCGATGATCAGCACGCCGGGCATGACCGGCTGGTCAGGGAAATGACCTTGGAAATGCGGCTCGTTTATGGTGACGTTCTTGATGCCGATTGCGGATTCGTCGCCATCTATGTCGACGATACGGTCGATCATCAAGAACGGATAGCGGTGCGGCAGGAGCTTCATCAGCCGCATTATGTCAACCGCTTCGAGCGTCGCCGCTGCGATGTCAGCCATTTCCCCCCTCACCCTGTCTGCGCGTCCGTGCAAGTCTGCGCAAGGCTGCTATCTCGCGCATGGCTTCCGCCATCGGCTGCGCCGGATATCCTCCCCAAATCTCACCGGCAGGCACATTGCTCATAAACCCGCTTCTTGCCGCAAGCTTGGCGCCGGACCCGATGGTCAAATGATCCGCAAGGCCGACGCCGCCACCCATGGTGACGTTGTCGCCTATCGTCACTGAACCGGAAATACCCGAAAGCCCGGCTATTATGCAATTGCGGCCGATGCGAACGTTGTGCGCGATCTGCACCAGATTGTCGATCTTGGTGCCCTGGCCGATGATCGTGTCGGACATGGCGCCGCGATCGACGGTCGTATTCGACCCGATCTCGACGTCGTCCTGGATGATGACGCGGCCGATCTGCGGAACCCGCTCCGGACCCTTTGCGCCGGCCACAAAGCCGAAGCCATCCTGGCCGATCCTGGCGCCGCCATGAATGATAACGCGATTGCCGATCAATGCATATTGCACGCTGGCACCTGGACCGACATAGCCGTCGCGGCCAATTTGGGAGGAAGGACCGATAACCGCATTAGGGGCAATGACGGTTCCGCTGCCGATGGCAGCGCGCGGTCCGATGACCGCGCCCGCTTCGATGATCGCACCGGGCTCGACATGGGCGGTCGCATCGATATGGGCGTGCGGCGAGATACCGGTTTCGCCGGTCATCGGTCCAGGCGTCGCAGCCGCCGGGAAAAGCAGGCGCCCGACCGTTGCGAAAGCCTGCTGCGGGCGCGGATGCACCAGAACCGCGATGCCCGCTGGCGCCTTGGCGGCAAATTCGGCAGGGCAGAGAACCGCTGCCGCCCGCAGTGACTGCATCAGGGCGAAATTGCGCCTGCCATCGACGAAGACAAGGGCGTTCTCGCCGCCTTCGTTGGCGGGAGCCAGAGCGTCGATCGAAACATCGGCGAGAGCGGAATCGACAAGCATCGAGCCGGTCAGATTCGCGACTTCGCCGGCCGTATACCGGCGTGAGGGCGCGAAGAACACCGGATCGGTCATTCCAGAAGCAATATCCAGCTAGCGCATGACCCCGAAATCGGAAATCGATCCTCGGAAAAGGATCATGCGCAAATCAAAGTGCTACAACGTCCTTTGAGCGTCCGATAGGACGCGCTGCGCTGTAGTGTCGGATCACTGCCATCCGGATCCAAACGAGCCGGAAGCATCGTTACCCGCACATCAGAAGCGGGTCGATATGCCGAAGTTGAATTCCTGCACGTCGTCGGTCTTTTCCTTCTTGACCGGGATCGCATAGTCGATGCGGATCGGGCCGAAAGGCGATGCCCACATCAAGCCGACGCCGACAGAAGCGCGCCATTCCATGCCGGTCGTCGACTGATTGACGAGGTTGGAGGCAATCTTGCTGCCGTAGAGCGTTGCCGCATCGGCGAATACCGCGCCGCGCAAACCGAAGCTTTCCGGGATGACCGGCAGCGGGAACTGCGCTTCCGCCGAGGCATTGAAGTAAGTGGTGCCGCCGAGATGGTCATTGCTGTTGTCCGAGGCAACCGGACCGATGCCGCCATATTCGAAACCGCGGATCATTCGATCGCTGCTCTGGAAATGGTCGAAGACACGCAGGTCGCCGCTGCCATATCCCTGGACATGGCCGGCACCGCCAGAAATGAGGCCTACCAGATCCAATTGTTCGGACAACGTCTGATAAATGCTGCCGCGCGCTGTCACCTTGATGAACTTGGCGTCGCCGCCCACGCCAGCCACTTCCGTGCCGACGTTGGCAAAAATGCCTTCATGGGGATTCTTCATGTCGTCAATGGTATTGTAAACTAGGCCGAGACTAACCGACGATTTGAGCCACGGACTCTCTTCGACACCGTTTATAATCGCCTGGGAGACATCGCAGGTGGCAGGGTCGCAGTCCTCGTCGAACTCATACTTCTCCTGAGCGATATTATACGCGAGCTGCGTCGAGATGTTGTCGGTAATCGGCAGGCCGAAGCGCACTGTCGCGCCCGTCGTGTCGCTATCGTAATGGTCATAGTTTCGAGTCTGCTTGTAGATGTCGAATCCGGCAGCGATACGGCGACCAAGGAAGTACGGTTCGGTAAACGAGAAGCTGTAATCGCGCGAGTTCTTGCCGCCGCCAGCCGCCACCTTGATGAATTGGCCGCGGCCGAGGAAGTTCCGCTCACTGATTGAACCTTCGACGGACGGACCAGCCGTCTCGCCACCAGTCGAATAACCGGCACCGACCGAGAACTCACCAGTCGATTTCTCGACCACGTCGACCACCAGCACGACTTGATCAGGCTCAGAGCCCGGAACGGTGGAAATCTCGACTTTCTCAAAATAATCGAGTGCTTCCAGCCGCCTCTTCGCGCGCTGGATGAGAACCTGATTGAAAGCGTCGCCTTCGCTGACATCGAACTCGCGGCGAATGACGTAGTCGCGCGTCCGATCGTTGCCGCGGATCTCGATGCGCTCGATATAGGCCTTGGTGCCCTGGTCGATCGTATAAACGACAGAGATGGTGTGGTTTTCGAAGTTGCGGTCACCGCGCGGCGTCACCTGGGCAAAGGCATAACCAGAACCGGCGACCTTTTCGGTCAGCGCGATGATCGTGTCCTCGACATCCTTGGCGTTATAGACATCGCCCTTGTGGGTCTCGACCACCGATTCAAGCGACTTGCTGTCGACCTCGGGGATCGTGCTTTCGACGCTGACATCCCCGAACGTATACCGCTCGCCCTCCTGCACCGTGATGGTGACGGTGTATTTGTTGGTTGTGTCGTCGAGTTCGCCGACAGCCGAGACGACCTGGAAGTCGGCATAGCCGTGATTATAATAGAAGCGGCGCAGCAGCTCCTGGTCGGCGCGCAGCTTGTCCTCGTCATAAACATCGTCGCGCAGCACGAACGACAGGAAGGACGAGCGCTTGGTGGAGATGATGTCCGACAGACGGCGGCTCGAATAGGCGCTGTTGCCGACGAAATTGATCGCCGCAATCTGGGTGCGGCCGCCTTCGTTGATGTTGAAGACCACGTTTACCCGGTTGTCGCCGAGATCCATGATCTGGGTGGTCACGGCGGCATCGTCGCGGCCGATACGCCGGTATGCGGCCTTGACCGCCTCGACATCGGCGTCGAGCTGCTGTTGCGAGAAGGTGCCGCGCGGCTTCAATTGCACCGCGGCTGCAAGCGCGTTGTCCTTGAGCTTCTTGTTGCCCTGGAACAGCACCTGGTTGACGACCTGGTATTCGGAAACCTTGATGACCAGCGTCGATCCGACCTGGTTGATCTGCACGTCCGAAAACAGCCCGGTGCCAAACAGCGCCTTGACCGCATCGTCGATGTCGGAGCTGGAAAACGCCTTGCCGGGCTTGATTGTCACGTAATTGCGGATGGTGTCCGCGTCGACACGCTGATTGCCGGTGACTTCGACTCTGGAGACGACAGCCGCCTCGGCGGCCGATGTGGCAACGAACTGCACTGCGAGCGCGCCTGGTACAACCAGAGCAGCGGACATAGCCACCGCGGACGCGGCGCTCAGAAACTTGGATGCTGCCTTCATCGGGCTTTTGTACCTTTTCTCGAAGTCCCCACGGCGAGAAAACCGGACGTGCGGTAATTTCCCCTACCGTATTAACCGGATTTTCCCTACACGCAAGGCTTCTGGTTAATTTGTATTTACTTAACCCTGTGGCGTGGCTTTCGCGTCACGCATATCCCCACGCATGGTAAACGGCGTCTCAACATTGGTCGCGCTGAAGCCAAATTTCTTCATGATTTCAGCACCCAAACAGATCGTTCCAGAAAACAAAGCCCATGAAGCCGAGCACCAGGATGAGGCCGCTCCGATAAGCCATTTCCATCATCCGTTCGGACACTGGCCGTCGGATGACAGCTTCCACGCCGTAGAACAGAAGATGCCCTCCGTCGAGGGGGGGAATCGGCAGAAGATTGAGAATTCCTATCCCGACTGACAGATATGCAACAAGCTGGACGAGCAATTCGAAGCCGAGCTTTGCCGCCTGGCCCGACATCTTGGCGATCTTGATGGGCCCGCCCAGCTGGCACTTGTCCTCGCGGCCAACAACGAAACGCTGCAGGAACTGGCCGGTGCGCTGGATGACGTGTCCGGTTTCCTGGACGGCCGCCCCGACTGCCCCGGCCGGGCTGTAGGTGATCAGCCGCGGCTGGCCGAGTTCCTTGTTGTTGACGACGCCGATCACGGCCACCTGGGCTTTGTTGCCCAATGCGTCTTGTTGTTCCATCAAGCGCGGCGTCGCCGTGACGGTGATTTCCTTGCCGCCGCGTAACATAACGAAGGTGATGCTGTCGCCGGCGCGGCCCGAAACCAGACGCTGGACGTCGGCAAAGGTCTCGACCTTGCTGCCGTCGACGCTGACGAATCGGTCACCGGGCATGATGCCGGCCGCCGCTGCCGGACTGCCTGCGGTGACTTCAGCCACCATCGGCTCGTATACCGGCCGGCCATATATTGAAAACAGCACGGCAAAGACGGCGATCGTCAGCAGGAAGTTGAACAGCGGCCCCGCCACGACGGTCGCCGCCCGCTTCCAGATCGGCTGCGTGTGGAAGGCAACCTTGCGTTCGTCGTCGCTCAGCGCCTCGACCTCCTCCGAGCTGGGCTGGCTCGACGTCGCGTTCATATCGCCGACGAACTTGACGTAGCCGCCGAGCGGTATGGCGCAAAGCTTCCAGCGGGTGCCGCGGCTGTCGTTGAAGCCGATGATCTCAGGGCCGAAACCGATCGAAAAGGCTTTTGCGCCGATACCGCACCAGCGGCCGACGAGGTAATGGCCCATTTCGTGGACGAACACGACCACGGTCAGCACGAACAGGAAAGGCACCAGCGTGCCGAGGACAAGGCCGTCCGTGCTGAAAACCGCGTGAAGAATCTCGTTCAATTCATGCCCTCAAATTCATCCACGGCGCAGATCACGCCGCGACTGTGACATCAATCCAGGCGAATCCATGACGCAGCCTCGCGCCGGCCCACCGACGATGCCGTTCAAACCGGAAACAGCCCCTGTGCCGGATGGTCGGCGGTCGCGGAAATCCAGCCGATGACGTATAGGGCGAAAGCCGCCGCGACAAGCCCATCGACCCGATCCATGATGCCGCCATGGCCGGGTATCAGCGTGCCGGAATCTTTACGGCCGTGGCGTCGCTTGACCCATGATTCGAACAGGTCGCCGGCTTGCGCGACGATCGAAAGCACCAGTGCGACCACGCCAAGCACGGCGAGGTTGCCCGTTCCGGCTACTGCGGCCAGAAGCAGACCGGCCACTACGCCGCCGACCACCCCACCGAGCGCCCCGCTCCGCGTCTTGCCCGGCGAGATCGACGGCGCCAGCCTTGGGCCACCGACGGAGCGGCCGACGAAATAAGCAAAAATATCGGTCGCCCAAACCACGGCGAATAGGAACAGAATGGCCAGCAGCCCTGAATGATCGCCATCACGCAAGAAGGCCAGCGACAAGCCCGACACGGCCGCATAGGCAAGGCCGGATGCTTCCCACGGTCCTGCCTTGCGCATCGACGCCGCGATGGCAGTGACAGCAACCAGAGCCGCCACGAGCGGCAGCAGCAAAGACGCAGGCAAGCCGGCGACGAGAGCACCAATAAAGACCACGATCAGCGCCTCGGGCAGAAAGCCGAGACCTGCCATAGCACCAGCACCTGCCGGGGCAACGGGGCGGCTCATCCGCGTCCACTCGTAGAAGATCACCGCCGCCATGGCAGCGCAAAGCAACCGGAAGGGCAGTCCGCCGAGCCAGGTCAGGCCAAGCGTCACGATGGCAAGCACGACGGCCGAAATGACCCGGAGTTGGAGGTTGCTCATTCCTCAGCCTGAGGCGACATCTTGGGCGGCAAGTCCGCCGAAGCGGCGCTCGCGGCCGGCGAAATCGCGCAGTGCATCGGACAGGTGCTCGCGACTGAAGTCGGGCCAGTAGCAAGGCAGGAAAACGAGTTCGCTATAGGCGGCCTGCCATAACAGGAAGTTGGACAGCCGAAGCTCGCCGCTGGTGCGGATGACCAGTTCCGGGTCCGGAATGCCCTCTGTATCGAGCGAGCTGGCAAAGGACTCGGCCGTGATCGCCTCGCTGTCGATCTCACCGCGCGCCACCGCAGCTGCGAGCTTGCGCGCGGTGCGCACGATCTCGTCGCGGCCGCCGTAATTGAAGGCAATGACCAGTGTCAGCGCCTCGTTGCTAAGGGTGAGCGTTTCGGCTTCCTCGAGCAGCCCCCTTATGTCGGGCTGCAGCCCTGCCCTGTCACCGATGACCCTGATCCGCACCCCACTCTGGTGCAGCTCGGCGAGGTCACGTCGGATGAAAAGCTTCAGCAGGCCCATGAGGTCGCTGACTTCGGATTTCGGTCGTGACCAGTTTTCCGACGAAAAAGCGTAGACGGTCAGGAAGGAGATGCCGAGGCCGGGGGCGGCGCGCACTGTCTTGCGCAGCGCCTCGACGCCGGCGCGGTGACCAGCCAGCCGAGGCAAGCCGCGCGCCTTGGCCCAGCGTCCGTTTCCGTCCATGATGATCGCGACATGCGCGGGCGTTGCCATGTTCTCACTTCCGGGCCAGCCGTGGCCAGACCCTAGACCTGCATGATTTCCGCTTCCTTGTCGGAAAGCAGGTGGTCGATGGTGCTGATTGTCTCGTCGGTCAGTTTCTGAACCTGGTCGGCCCGTTTGCGATGGTCGTCCTCACTGATGTCGCCGTCCTTTTCCGCCTTTTTCAGAAAGTCCATGCCGTCCCGGCGAACGTGTCGTGCGGCGACGCGGGCATTCTCGGCATAACCGTGCGAGATCTTGACCAGCTCCTTGCGGCGCTGTTCGTTGAGCTCGGGCAGCGGAATCCTTAGATTGGTACCGTCGACGATAGGATTGAACCCGAGATTGGCTTCACGGATGGCACGGTCGACCGCGCTGACCATCGACTTGTCCCACACCGAAACCGAAATCATGCGCGGTTCCGGAACCGACACTGTTGCCACCTGGTTGATCGGCATGGTGGTGCCATAGGCCTGCACCTGGACGGCATCGAGCAGGTTGCTCGACGCGCGGCCGGTGCGCAGCGAAGCCAGATCATGCTTGAACGCGGCGATCGCCCCGTCCATGCGCCGTTTGAGATCGTCGTATTCGCCACTCATCATCGTCTCCTCGACCCGTTAACCCGGGTTCACTGCTTAGGGTAAGCCCTGTTCGAGCCTCATCCGCAACCGATCCCTTTCGGGTTCATGGTCCGGTCAATCGTCTGCGACGACCGTGCAACGGCCGCCACCCCTCAGGATATCGCCGAAACCACCCTTCTCGTGGATCGAATAGACGATTATCGGAATGTTGTTTTCGCGCGCAAGTGCAATCGCCGCCGTATCCATGATCGAAAGCCCGCGTTTGATGACTTCGTCATGGCTGATCCGCTCGAAACGTGTCGCGTGCGGGTCCTTCTTGGGATCAGCCGAATAGACACCATCGACCTGGGTGCCCTTGAACAGAGCATCGGCTCCGATCTCGGCGGCGCGAAGGGCTGCAGCCGAATCGGTGGTGAAGAACGGATTGCCGGTGCCGCCGGCGAAGATAACGACCTTGCCCTGGTTCATGTAGGCGGTCGCCTGACGCTGCGAAAAACTTTCGCAAAGCTCGGGCATGGCGATCGCCGACAGCACCACGGCGTCGACGCCGATCTTGTTGAGCGAGGTGCGCAGCGCCAGCGAATTGATGACGGTGGCAAGCATGCCCATATGGTCGCCGGTGACGCGGTCTCCGCCTTTTGACGCGACTGCGACGCCACGGAAGATGTTGCCGCCCCCTATGACGACACCGACTTCGATGCCCAATGCGCGGGCCTCGGCGATGTCGGCGGCGATGCGGTCGACCACCGATACGTCGATGCCGAAATGCTGCTCGCCCATTAACGCTTCGCCCGATGCTTTCAGCAAGACACGTCGGTAGAGGGGCTTCACCGTCATCTGGTCCTCGTCATCGTGCGTGTGACGCGTTTCGGTGCGCCCCGAAACACTGGGCGTTCCGATACACGAAGGGCGCCACGATGTCACGCGGCGCCCGAGCCCGAAAACTCTCTTCCAGCTTCAGCTTACACGGCAAAAGCACCTTGCATGAACGGGTTCGGCATGTTGCCAGCCGGCTTGTCACCGACTGTCTGACCTCCGGTAAGGCCATCCTGTATTTCCGAGCCGAAGAACGAATACGAAAAAGGGTGTGAAAGACCGGCTCACCGCATCGAGCCGTGCCCGAAGGTCCTGCGCAATGTCGAAATCGAGCGCGCCGAGGTCGTCCTTGAGTTGATCCTACGCCGCGCAAGAATCGGCCGGGCATCCTCGCGGACACCCGGCCGAAAAAGACTTTTAAACGAATAGTTTACTTCTTGACCGCTGCCGCGACTTCCGCCGCGAAATCGGTCTCTTCCTTCTCGATGCCCTCACCGAGCGCGAAGCGCAGGTAGGCAGCGATTTTGGCTGGCGCGCCGATCTCGCTTTCGGCATCCTTCAGCGCCTTCTCGACGGTGATGTCGGGATTGAGCACGAAAGCCTGCTTGAGCAGCACGACCTCTTCGTAGAACTTGCGCAAACGGCCCTCGACCATCTTCTCGATAATCGCTTCTGGCTTGCCGGACTGGCGTGCCTGGTCGGCGAAGATCGCCTTCTCGCGCTCCACCGCGGCCGGATCGAGCTCTTCAGTGGTCAAGGCCATCGGATTGGTGGCAGCGACATGCATGGCAACCTGACGGGCGAAGGCGTTCGCGGCATGCGCGTTGCCTGTCGTCTCGATGGCCACCAGCACGCCGAGCTTGCCAAGGCCGTCGGCGACCGCATTGTGAACGTAGGTTGCGACAGCGCCGTGCTCGACGGTGAGCTTGGCCGAGCGGCGGAAGCCCAGATTCTCGCCGATGGTGCCGACGGCGTCCTTGATGGTCTCGGCGACCGACTTGCCCGAGCCCGGATAGGGAGCGGCGGCAACGGCTTCGGTCTTGCCGCCATAGGCAAGCGCGACCTTCGCGACATTGGCGACGATCTCTTGGAACGCAGCATTGCGGGCAACGAAGTCCGTCTCGGAATTGACCTCGACGATCGCTGCCTCGCGGACGCCCGAATCGACGCCGATCAGGCCTTCGGCAGCGGTACGGCCAGCCTTCTTGTCGGCCTTGGAAATGCCCTTCTTGCGCAGCCAGTCGATGGCTTCTTCCATATTGCCGTTGGTCTCGTTCAACGCCGCCTTGCAGTCCATCATGCCCGCGCCGGTCAAGTCGCGGAGTTCTTTGACCTGTGCAGCCGAAATGCTCATTGTCGCCTCTTTGTCTAAATGCACTGACGCACCATCGATTTTCGATGATGCGCCTGGTGCCGGTAGCGCTTACCGCGCCAACATATTGGAAAGATGAAGGCCGCAGCCGGCCTTCGCTACTATGCTTCCGGGGTCTGGGCTGCCGGGCTCTCGGCGGCCGGGGTCTGCTCGAGCGCCGGCTCGACCGGAGCCTCGACCGATGCGCCGATATCGACACCGAGCGCGCCCTGCTGACGGGCGATGCCGTCGATAGCTGCCTTGGCGATCAGATCGCAATACAGCTGGATGGCGCGGGCCGCGTCGTCATTGCCGGGGATCGGGAAGTCGATCTTGTCCGGGTCGCAGTTGGAATCGATGATGGCAACGACCGGGATGCCGAGACGCTTGGCCTCGAGAATGGCGATCGCTTCCTTGTTGGTGTCGATCACGAACATCAAATCGGGCGTCGAACCCATATCCTTGATGCCGCCCAGCGCCTTGTCGAGCTTTTCACGCTCGCGATCGAGGTTGAGGCGCTCCTTCTTGGTCAGGCCCTGAGCCTCGCCGGCCAGCATCTCGTCGAGCTTGCGCAGGCGCTGGATGGAATTCGAGATCGTCTTCCAGTTGGTCAGCATGCCGCCGAGCCAGCGCGAATTGACATAGTACTGGGCCGAGCGCTGCGCGGCATCGGCGACAATGTCGGAGGCCTGGCGCTTGGTGCCGACGAACAGCACGCGGCCGCCCTTGGCAACAGTGTCGGAAACCTGCTTCAGCGCCTGGTGCAGCAGGGGCACCGTCTGCGAGAGGTCGATGATGTGGATGTTGTTGCGGGCGCCGTAGATATAGGGCGCCATTTTCGGATTCCAGCGGTGGGTCTGGTGGCCGAAGTGAATGCCAGCTTCCAATAGCTGGCGCATGCTGAAATCAGGCAGAGCCATTCTTATTTCCTTTCCGGTTAGCCTCCACGGACACAGGCATTTTTGGACTTTGTCCTCAAACGCCACCGGAGGTTTCAGCCGGATTTCTCCCGGGCAGACACCAAAGTCCGTGTGTGGAATGAGCGCGCATATAGAGGGGAAGCGCGACAAACGCAAGCGGTGTGGCGTCTTGCGGCTCAGCGTGCGGCGATCAGCGCACCGGTGTCATTGTCGCATCTTCCCCTTCGGCACCCGCACACGCCGGAAAACAGCGACGATCTCCTCGCGGGTGCATTCGATGGCGCCTAACCGCACTGCGCGGTCACGCTCCAGCCCGGTTATGTCATAATGCGGCGCCGATGTCTTGGGTGGCCCTTGATAGGACGAGCGCTTGACGCCGAGCTGCGCGGCGAAGCGATGCAGCTCGTCGGTATCGTCTGCCAGCAGATGACACCAGCGGTGGCCGACCCATTTCCAGATCGCCGCATCGACATAGACCGCCATGAGGTTTGCCGCACTCCTTCATCTTGCGCCGACCAACACGCCGCTAACGATGATAGAAGGGATTGGCACAGAAAATGAAGGCGCCGCCGGCCTCGAGTTGCGTCATCGTCCTGGTGACGGTCTCCTGCATCCGGTCGTGCAGTTCGGCGAGTGCCTCCTCTACGGAGCCTTGATAGGCGTGCAAGCCAAGCGGCTCCGGTACCCGGACATAGGCGCGGCGTGGGCCTGCCGGCTGCGGCACGAAACGGTTGATCGTATCGCGCAGCGTACCTTTGCAATAGTCGTTGCGGATCCGCTTCAAATGTTCGGCGATCTCCTCCTGCGTGATGCGCGGATTGGCTGAGGCCCACGGCCCGACACGCTGCAGTCGCTGGATCGTATCTGCCAGCGTTCGGACCTGCGCCTGGTTTTCGGCGCCGTCTATGTTCTCCCGCAGCCAGCGCCGCGAGCGCCGCAAAAGCTCGGCAGTGTCGAGCGTGTCGGCGTCGACCGAGACAAGTTCAGCAAGGCGACGGCCGAGTTCCGCGAGCAGGTCTTTTTGACGTGCGTCATACGAAACCCGCTCATCGGACCGCAGGCCATATGCAGCCTCATCGCGCGACAGCAACGTCGCATAGATATGATGGATGCGCTCCGGCAGCGAATCGGCGGCACGGCGTTCGATCTTCAGGCTGTGCTCGACATAGGCACATTCCTTTGCCAGCGGTGCCTCGACATTCCCCGTGAAAGCAAGCTTCCAGATCACGGGCGCGATCCAAACCTTGAAATCCGGATCCGTCAGGCGGCCGCGCTTCAGCGCCTCGAACCGCATTTCGACCGCACCTGGCAGCAGCGGGGCAACGATGTTGGCATGCCAGCCGACACCGCCTTCGGGATGCAGGAGCACGCCGTGCCCCTTCAGCGCCCAGGCCACCGAATGTTCCTTGGCGGCCGCGCTGTTGCCCGGGATTTGCGCGATCAGATTGTTGGCCAACCAGAATTTCTGCATTAGCCGGCCAAGCCCGTTGACGACGCCGTGCGTGGCCCAGGATGCCGTCAGCGGGCTTACCCGCGAGACGACCTCCTTGTCGATCATCCAGTCGGTAAAGAATTCGGGATGGTTGGGCGTGATGAACGTCGCCTTGCCCGCACCGCAACAAGCCTTCAGCCTTTGCCGGTCATCCTCTGGAAAATAGATGTGGCGGACATTGGCGACGCCGCGCAAACCGGCCAGACGGTTGAACGGCAACAGGTCGCGAAAGCCTGGAATGCCGTGCAGCATGACAATTCGGTTGACGAACGTCATGGCCTTGATCAGCGTCGCATTGGGCCGCGGCGCCACAAAAACGTCGATCCTGCTCAACCTGCTCCCCCACGGCGCTTACCGTCGTTAGGCGATGATGGGCAATTGCGGCATGCTCAAGTCGATACGACACGCCCGCAAGATCAAGCGCTACTATCCCGGATAGCGGCCGGCGGCTTGTCGTTGGTTCGAGCCTATTTCGACGGGCAGGTCTTTGGCTGATCGAACAGCGACAGATTGACCAGTTTGCCGGTCATCGAGAACTCGCCATAGTCCATGACGAGATCGCGCGTGATGCCGTTCTTGTGCAGCTTGAAGCTGATCCGGTATTCCGGCACCTCCTCGCCGCCTTTGTCGGCATCATCGAAATAGGCGATGTCGACCGGCCAGTATTTGTCGGTGGCGAGCTTGGCCAGCGCCGGCGCTTCCGGATCGGCGTTGTCGGCATCGGCTTGCTTGCCGACGACGACGGTGGTGGTCACCACCTTGTTGGCATCCTCAGAGCCGTCGAACAGGTTGGTTTCGTAGAAGCGCTCGCCCTTTTCCGCCTTGCCGATCATTTCGACCATTTGCTGGGTCGGGAACTGGGTCGGCGCGAGTTCCAGGCTGTTCTTCTCGGGCTTGTCGATATCGACCTTGAGACCGTTGGCCTCCTTCGTTGCGGTACCCTTGACCTCCTTGTCGAGGTTCTGGTCAACAAAGGATTTGTTCACGAAGGAGAAGGTCTTGCCCTCGGCGTCCTCAAAGGTGGTCATCTGCTGGTCTGTCAGCCTGGTGTTGTCGCTGGTTACGATCTGGGTCACCAAACGGAACTTTACCGTATAGCCCTCGCAAGGGGAGCCGTTGAACTCGTAGACCATGCGGCCAGTGATGCCGGTGATGCCGGAGCGGTCGGAGGCTTTGTCGAGTGAAATGTCGTAAACCGCGCGATGCGCCTGCAGCGCCGGCACCGCAAAAGCGGGAGCCGCCCAGGAAGCCGCTGTCAAGAGAACGGCGTTGAATGCGAGGCGCGTTGCGCGCATGGGGTGCTCCGATCATCGCGGCTAATGGCAGGCCGCATGGAAAGATGGTCCAGCTTAAAAAAAGTCGTGGCGGAAGCGAGGCAAAAATAGCAATTTCGGCCCGGCCTGCGCGGCACCTTCAAGCAATAGGGAAATAGCATGAGCGAAACAATCGAAAAGCGGCTAAGCGATCTCGGCGTGACGCTGCCGGCCGCCGCCGCGCCCGCCGCCAATTACGTGCCCTATTGCAGGACCGGCAATCTGCTGTTCACCGCCGGGCAGTTGCCGCTCAAGGACGGCAAGCTCCAGGCGAGCGGACTGCTTGGCAGCGATGTCGACACCGCGACCGGCAAGGAAGCCGCAAAATACTGTGCGATCAACATATTGGCGCAAGCCCAGGCAGCACTTGGCGATCTCGAGAAAATCCGTCGCTTGGTGAAGATCACCGTCTTCGTCGCCTCGGCACCGGACTTTGTCGAACAGCATCTGGTTGCCAACGGTGCCTCGGATTTTCTCGCCGCGGTGCTCGGCGATCGCGGCACGCACGCTCGCTCCGCCGTCGGCACCGCCTCCCTGCCGCTTAATGCCGCAGTGGAAATCGAAGCGATCTTCGAAGTCGAATGACCGGGACTGCAACCATGACCGATCTTTCCTGGCTGACCGCCCGGCCCGTCGCCCATCGCGGCCTCCACGACATGAACAAGACGCGCTGGGAGAACACCCTTTCCGCCTTCGCCGCGGCGGCCGAGCGTGGCTACGCGATTGAATGCGACGTGCACCTGTCTTCCGACGGCGTCCCCGTCATCATCCACGATGGCGATCTGCGGCGGCTGACCGGCGAAAACGGCTTCGTCTGGCAGCGTACGGCTGCCGAAATCACCGCGCTGAAGGTCGGCGGCACCGCCGACCATTTGCCGACGCTGCAGCAGGCGCTTGATCTGGTCGACGGCCGTGTGCCGATGGTTGTCGAACTGAAAGGAGCTGCCGGGCACGACGACGGCCTGGTCGAAAGCGTCGGTAAGATGCTCAAGCAATACAAGGGCAAGACTGCGATCATGTCGTTCGACCATTGGCTGATCCGAGAGTTCCCGAAATATGCTCCCGGCATACCCGGCGGGTTGACCGCCTACGGCAACGACAACCACCTGATCGAGGCGCATTTCGCCATGCTGGCGCATGACATCGCCTTCACCTCCTACGCCGCCGGCGATCTGCCGAACCGGTTCGTCTCCTTCGTGCGAGAAAAACTCGGCATGCCGGTGATCACCTGGACCGTGCACGACCGGCCTGCCGTCGACCTGACCTTCAAATATGCCGACCAGATGACGTTCGAAGGATTCGAGCCAGATCTGGTACGGCTTGCTTGAGCGGGCTTGTATGGGTCAGCAGCGAGCTTAAGTAAGCCTCATGGATCAAGGGGACGACTGCGAAAGACAAACGGCGAACGCGGAGCTGTCGATCCGCATCGCGGCGGGCATCGGGGCCTTTACCAGCGCTGAATGGGACAACCTCGGCGGCACTACACGCGGCGATGCCGAAAACGGCTACAACCCACTTGTTTCATTAGCTTTTTTGAGCGCGCTGGAAGATTCCGGCTGCGCTGTTCGGCGTACCGGCTGGCAAGGCCATCACCTGAGGCTGGAAACCGCCCGAGGCAAGCTGCTCGGGGCGGTCCCCTGCTATCTGAAGTCGCACAGCCAGGGCGAATATGTATTCGACCATGGCTGGTCGGACGCATTCGAACGCGCCGGCGGGCGCTACTACCCGAAGCTGCAATGCGCGGTGCCGTTCACGCCCGTCACCGGCCCTCGCCTGCTGGTCGGCAAGGGCGAGCACAGTCCCACCGTCAAGGCCGGTCTTGCGGCCGGCCTGAAGGCGGTGACGGATAAGCTCGGCGTGTCTTCCGCCCATGTCACCTTCGCGCCGGAGGACGATGTCCAGATATTCGCGGCGGCCGGTTTCCTGCATCGCACCGACCAGCAGTTTCACTTCTTCAACGAAGGTTTTTCGAGCTATGACGATTTTCTCGCGACATTAGCCTCGCGCAAGCGCAAGGCAATTAAGAAAGAGCGGCGCGAGGCGCTCGCCAACGGCATCTCGATCGACTGGCTGACCGGCAAGGATCTGACCGAAAAGGCCTGGGACGACTTTTTCGCGTTCTACATGGATACCGGCAGCAGGAAGTGGGGCCGGCCCTACCTCAACCGCGATTTCTTCTCCCTAATCGGCGAGCGCATGGCCGACGACACCCTGCTGGTCATGGCCAAACGCAACGGACGCTACATAGCGGGCGCCATCAACTTCATCGGCTCAGACGCGCTCTACGGCCGCAACTGGGGCTGCATCGAGGACCACCCATTCCTGCATTTCGAAGTCTGCTACCATCAGGCAATCGATTTCGCCATCTCGCGCAAGCTGAAGGTGGTTGAAGCCGGTGCTCAGGGCGAGCACAAGCTGGCGCGCGGCTACCGGCCCGTGACGATGCATTCGGCGCACTATATCGCCCATCCAGGTCTGCGCAATGCAGTGGCCGACTACCTCCAGCGCGAGCGGCGCGAAGTCGAGCGAATGAGCGAATATCTGGAACAGCACACCCCGTTCCGCAAGGACATGGCGGAGTAGGGTAGCGAGCCCAATCGCCCAGCCGCGCGGGCCCGCACGGCCGATGTCGATCGATCATCTTGCCCGCCCGGAACAGCTTCGCTACACGAGACAGCGAGCCAAGAACCGGAGCGCGCGCCATGGCCGAAGCAACCTACGACAGCAGCAACATCTTCGCCAAAATCCTGCGCGGAGAAATCCCTTCGCATCGCGTCTACGAGGATGAAGCGGTCATTGTCTTCATGGATGTGATGCCGCAAGGACAGGGTCACACGCTGGTGGTGCCGAAAGCGCCGTCGCGCAACCTGCTTGACGCGGATCCGGCGGTGCTTGGCCCGCTCTTCGCTCACGTCCAGAAAGTTGCGCGGGCCGTAAAGAAGGCCTTCGATGCCGATGGCGTCACGGTTATGCAGTTCAACGAACCAGCTTCGGGGCAGACTGTCTTTCACCTTCACGTCCATGTCATTCCGCGCTTCGAGGGGATTCCCCTGAAACCGCACAGCGGACAGATGGAAAAGCCTGAAGTCCTGGCCCAGAACGCCGGCAAGATAAGGATGGCGCTGGCAAGCTGAACCGGCGCAAACTGCTCCGGCGGGCGCCGGGTGCTTAACCGGAGGGTGTCACAAAAAAAGCCCCGTTTCCGGGGCTTTTTTACTGGCTGGTTCGTCAGTTCTTACGCGGCAGTTGCGGCACGAGACTGCGCTTGCCGCCGTCCTTACCTTTGGGCTCCGGCTTCTGCGCCACCGCCTTTTTTGCAGCGGGCTTCTTCGCCACCGCCTTCTTGGCCTTCGGCACGTCGTCCGGCTCTTCCTTCTTCGGCTTCACCGGCGCCTCGTCGGCGAGCGATTCGAGCTTCAGGCCGGTCTCGCCGGTTTCCTTCTTCTCGACGGTGACACGCACCGTGCCGCCCTTTTTGAGCTTGCCGAACAGCACCTCGTCGGCCAGCGGCTTCTTGATGTGCTCCTGGATGACGCGGCCAAGCGGCCGGGCGCCCATGCGCTCGTCATAGCCCTTGTCGGCCAGCCATGCGATTGCATCCTGCGACAAGTCGAAGGTCACGCCACGCTCGGAAAGCTGCGCTTCCAACTGCATGACGAACTTCTGCACCACCTGATGGATGACCGGCACCGGCAGCGAGCCGAACGGAATGATCGCATCGAGACGGTTGCGGAACTCCGGCGTGAACAGCCGGTTGATCGCCTCGACATCGTCGCCTTCGCGCTTGGTCGAACCGAAACCGATCGCCGCGCGCTGCGCATCGGATGCGCCCGCATTGGTAGTCATGATCAGGATGACATTGCGGAAGTCGATCTGCTTGCCGTTATGGTCGGTCAGCTTGCCGTGGTCCATGACCTGCAACAGGATGTTGAACAGGTCCGGATGCGCCTTCTCGACTTCGTCGAGCAACAGCACGCAATGCGGATGCTGGTCGACGCCGTCGGTCAGAAGGCCGCCCTGGTCGAAGCCGACATAGCCGGGAGGCGCGCCGATCAACCGCGAAACGGTGTGGCGTTCCATATATTCCGACATGTCGAAGCGGATCAGCTCCACGCCGAGCGAGGCGGCGAGCTGCTTGGCCACTTCCGTCTTGCCGACACCGGTCGGGCCCGAGAACAGGTACGAGCCGATCGGCTTTTCCGGTTCCCGCAGGCCGGCCCGCGCCAGCTTGATGGCCGAGGTCAGCGCTGTGATCGCGGTGTCCTGGCCGTAAACGACGCGCTTCAACTCGATGTCGAGGCCTTGCAGCACCTTCTCGTCGTCTGCGGAAACCGTCTTCGGCGGGATGCGCGCCATGGTGGCGATCGTCGCTTCGATCTCCTTGATGCCGATGGTCTTCTTGCGCTTGGCTTCCGGCACCAGCATTTGCGAGGCGCCGGTCTCGTCGATCACGTCGATCGCCTTGTCCGGCAGCTTGCGGTCGTTGATGTAACGCGCCGAGAGTTCGACCGAAGCCTTGATCGCCTCGCTCGTGTAGCGGACCTTGTGGAACTCCTCGAAATAAGGCTTGAGGCCCTTCATGATCTCGATGGCGTCCTCGACCGTCGGCTCGTTGACGTCGATCTTCTGGAAGCGCCGCACCAGCGCGCGGTCCTTCTCGAAGAACTGGCGGAATTCCTTGTAGGTGGTCGAGCCGATGCAGCGGATGGCGCCGGACGACAGTGCGGGTTTTAACAGGTTCGATGCATCCATGGCGCCGCCGGAGGTGGCCCCTGCCCCGATCACGGTGTGGATTTCATCGATGAACAGCACGGCGCCGGGATAATCCTCGAGCTCCTTGACGACCTGCTTCAGCCGCTCCTCGAAATCGCCGCGATAGCGGGTGCCGGCCAGCAGCGTGCCCATGTCGAGCGCGAAGATGGTGGCATTGTGCAGCACTTCGGGAACGTCACCCTCGACAATGCGCTTAGCGAGGCCTTCGGCGATAGCCGTCTTGCCGACGCCGGGATCACCGACATAGAGCGGGTTGTTCTTGGAGCGGCGGCACAGCACCTGGATGGTCCGGTTGATCTCGCTCTCGCGACCGATCAATGGATCGATCTTGCCGGCCTTGGCCTTGTTGTTCAGGTTGACGCAATAGGCAGTCAGCGCGTCCTGCTGCTGCTTCTTCTTGCCGCCTTCCTCCTGCGGCTCGGCTCCGCTCTGGCTGCCCTGCTCGTCGTCGGCGCCGCGCGGGGTACGCGTCTCGGAAGCGCCGGGGCGCTTGGCGATGCCATGCGAGATGTAGTTGACCGCGTCGTAGCGGGTCATCTGCTGTTCCTGCAGGAAGTAAGCGGCGTGGCTTTCACGCTCAGCGAAGATGGCGACGAGCACGTTGGCGCCGGACACTTCCTCGCGGCCTGACGACTGCACATGGATCACCGCGCGCTGGATGACGCGCTGGAAACCGGCAGTCGGCTTGGAATCTTCATCGTAGCCGGTGACGAGATTGTCGAGCTCGGTGTCGATATAGGTGAGAACCGTATGCTTCAACTCGTCGAGATCGACGTTGCAGGCACGCATGACGGCCGCCGCCTCGGTGTCGTCGATCAGGGCGAGCAGCAAATGTTCAAGGGTTGCATATTCATGGTGCCGCTCATTGGCGAGCGTCAGCGCTTGGTGAAGCGCCTTTTCCAGGCCTTGGGAGAAAGCCGGCATGTTACCTCACTTCTTCTCCATCACGCATTGCAGCGGATGCTGATTCTGTCGGGCGAAATCCATGACCTGAGACACTTTGGTCTCGGCCACCTCGAATGTATAGACCCCGCACTCGCCCACCCCATGATTGTGAACATGAAGCATTATGCGTGTGGCGGCTTCGCGGTCCTTCTGGAAAAAGCGCTCCAGCACGTGGACCACGAATTCCATGGGTGTGTAGTCGTCGTTAAGAATGAGGACCCGATACAGACTGGGCTTCTTGGTCTTGGTTTTTGTGCGCGTGATGACGGCCGTGCCGCGACCGGCCTCATTGCCGTTGCTGCCGTTCTGCATTCGCACCACGTAGCTCGTGGCAGTCAAACCTGTAGTCACGTAGTCCTGCCTCTTTCGAATCCTCATGCATGCTCGACATGTAGGTGTTCGATGGACGATTTTAAGCCCTTCTGTTTAGCTGACAATATGGCTAGGTGGCCAAACTTGCCCGATTTTTCAAATCGTGAAGACCGTAGGCCCCCGATTTCGAGCTGGCATGAAAAAACCCGGCCGTGCGTTCGCGACCGGGTTTGTCTTTGCAAGCCCAGGGGCCGGCTCGGAATGTTCGTCGAATTTACTTCGCCTTGGCGACGATCGATTCGAACGGCTTGTAAGCTTCCTTGGCGAGTTCGGCATAGAGATCGCCAAGCTTGGTGGCCTCGGTGACGAAGCTCTCATAGGACTGCTTGGCATAGTCGGACTGGATCTCGATCGCCTTGTCCAGCGACTTGGCGGAAAAGAGCTTCTCGACAGCGGCGCTACCGGCTTCGAAGCTTTTCTTGGTGTACTCGCCCGCCTCGGCGGCGATAGCCTGTGCACCCTTGGACAGCGAGGCGAAGCTCTTCAATCCGGTGTCCGCAAATTCCTTGCCGTATTTGCTGAAATCTTCATAGGTCTGGGTCATTTCACGCTTTCCCTTGAACGGTTGCCTTGGACGATAGACGCGCCTTGTCGGGCCGCGTTGTGCAATGCGTGTAAATATATTGTGCAGTGCACAAAAGTCAAGATTCCCGCGGCAATGCGCATCGTGAGCTGCCGGCAATCGCTAAGATTCGAATAAAGAGAAGCTCAATCCCGCAGAAAATGGTGAACGCGGCGGTTACCATAAACGGATTGGTAACGCTGCCCGCGTTAGCGTGGCCGAAGGTGAGGCAGGACCCCTTTGCCGCCTCCAAGGCAACGGAAATTCAAAGGAACTATCAGTGCGTAAGGCGTTGTCGGGCTTCGTTTCCAAATCCGCGTCCCCCCTCAAAACGATCATGATCCTCGCTATGGCGATGAGCTTCGTCGTCGCGGACGCGGCTTCATCCATGGCGGCCAAGTCGGCGGCCATCGTCATCGATGCCAAGACCGGCAAGGTGCTTTATTCGTCGGATGCCGATGGCCGGCGCTATCCGGCTTCGCTTACCAAGATGATGACGCTTTATCTGACGTTCGAGGCATTGGCGAAGGGCAGGATCAGCAAGAATTCCCCGGTCGTGTTCTCGGCCAATGCCGCTGCCGAGCCGCCGACGAAGCTAGGCGTCAAGCGCGGCAGCTCGGTCACGGTCGAGACCGCGATCCTGTCGATGGTGACCAAATCGGCAAACGATTCCGCAACGGCGCTTGGCGAGATGCTCGGCGGCAATGAAGCCAATTTCGCCCGCATGATGACCGCCAAGGCGCGGGCGCTGGGCATGAGGGGAACCGTTTTCCGCAACGCCAACGGCTTGCCTGATCCCGGCCAGTTCACAACCGCGCGCGACATGGCGATGCTCGGCATCGCCCTGAGAGAGCATTTTCCGCAATATTACGGCTATTTCTCGCAGCGCTCCTTTCTTTATGGGCGGCAGCGCATCAACGGCCATAACCGTCTGCTCGGACGCATCAAGGGCGTCGACGGCATCAAGACCGGTTACACCCGCGCCTCCGGTTACAATCTGGTCTCCTCGGTCTCGGATGGCGATCGGCGGATCGTAGCGGTGGTCATGGGCGGCAGATCCGGCGGCAGCCGCGACAGCCAGATGGCCGGGTTGATCAATGCCTACATGCCGAAGGCCTCGTCGAGCGGCGGCGGCGTGCTGATTGCCAAGGCTGGCGGTGGCAATCCGATTTCAGCCTTGGCCAAGGTATTTCTACCGAACCATGACGCGCCGACACCGGACAGTAAGCCGAACGACGATGCCGTTGCCTCCCTTGTCGAGGAAAATGCGCCCGTCGTTGAAGAAACCACTCCGGTCGTTCAGGCCAAGAGGGTCAAGACGACGGCCGCGGCGACCGTGGACGACGTGGCGACAGCCCGGGTCGCCGCAGCCTATGCCGAACCGGCGGCAGAGGTCGATCCGGTCAGCACGGCCTCGGTGCCATCCGGCTGGGCAATACAGGTCGCCTCGTCGCCAAAACAGGCCGAAGCGAAGGCTTTCCTCGACAAGGCGACGAAGCAGGCACCCTCCGTTCTGGCCGATGCCTCCGGTTTCACCGTCGCCTTCGACAAGGACGGCGTCACCTACTACCGCGCCCGGTTCGGTGGTTTCGGTTCGAAGACCGCTGCCTGGAAGGCCTGCAACGCTTTGAAAAAGAAGAAGATCGAGTGCTACGCCGTCCAGCAGTAAGCGGCGCGCGAAACGATATCTTTCCCGAAAGTTCTGCGTCGAAGGAGACTAGTTGTGATTGGAGAGCAAGACGTCCTTGGCTTCATTGATCCGCGCCGCCAGGAAAGACGTGCCACCGATATCGGGGTGCAGGCGCTGCATCAGGCGGCGGTGCGCCTTGCGGACATCCGCCGCGGCAGCCCCCGCTTCAAGACCAAGGATCTTGTAGGCCTCCTCCTTAGTCATGGCGCCAGAACCTGGCGCAACACCCAGCCCTTCGCCGTCATTCGCATCAGCGTCTTTGCGCCAGATGGGAAATCTGCCGTCAAGATACGTCTCTAGCAATTGGCGGCTCTCCGGATCGCCGGAGAGTTCGCGATAGAGTTGCTGCAATTCGGCACGCCCCATCGAGCCAAGCATCTTGCCTTCATGGCGCCCGGCCAGCACGAGGCCTTCGAGGCCGCCGGTATCGTGATCGAGTTCCATTTCAAGCGCCGCGGTACGAACTGTCGAACGCTTGCCTTGTGCCAGTTTTGCCGCCGGCCGATTCATGCGCATGGAGCCGTACCAGGCGAGCGCAACCGACAGGATCAAGCCGCCGATGCCCTCGCGCCCGACCAGCAGCACGGCGACGCCGACCAGCCCGAGCAGTACAGGTCCAAGCGTTCTCATGCCGCCTGCAAGCTTCGCCGCATCGGCGCGCAGGAAGATGGTGAGCATGCCGAGAAGCACTAGAAGCAACGCTACAAAAGCGATAATTGCGCTCATCAGTTTCCGCCGCCCCGCATATGCTCGATCATCAGCCGGTCTTCCGGTCTGCCCCGGGCCTCCAGTGCTTTCAGCCCGCCGGTCGCAAACACGGCGACGGACGAAAGCAGGCCGGCCAAGGTTGCGGCAGCCCGCCGATCGAAGCGGAACCAGGCCCCTTTCGACAGCCGCGCAATCTCCTTGAACGCCTTTTCCGCGGCGGCATCATCGCCCTCCTGAAAGACGAAGACAGGAACGCCGTGCAGACCGAGGCTGCCGGCCTTTTCGGCCAGATCATCTATGTTTTCTTCCATCGCGTCGCCGATATAGACCAGCGCGTTGACCTTGGCCGCCGCCGTCTGTTTCAGGGCATGGGCGAGCACCTTGCCGATCTGGGTATGGCCGCTGCGGCAGTCGATGCGCGTCATCAGCTGCTTCAGAGCTTCGGTATCGGTGACGAATGCGGAGGAGCGGCACTCGCCAAGGCCGCGAAAATAGACAAGTTGAACCTTGAGCGCCCCGGCCTTGCCGACGGCGTCGAACATCTCGGCCTGCAGCGCACAGGCGAGATCCCAGGTCGGCTGGCGGCTCATCGTCGCGTCGAGGGACAGGATCAGCCTGCCTGACCCGGTGGCGGATGCAGCGAGCGTCCTTGCCTGACGGAGAAACGCGTCGATCTCGCCGGTGCTCGATTGAGACTCGACCGGTGCAGGATTGGCCCTTGCAGGCACGGGCTGCTTCTTGTCGCTCATGACATTCAAGATGTGGCGTTGTTCCCCGGCTTGCAAGCCCAGATGAGGCGACCTGGAGGACCGATGATGCAATTGCGGACAAGCACTTCGGCTGGCGGTCTTGGCGTTGCGGTTCTCGGCGTCAGAGCAGGCCGAGATCGGCAAGCTCTCGCCTGAGCTTCGGCGGCATCTCGATCAGCCCGGCTTTGCCCTTGCCGAGATCGGCCGGCGCGTCCGCCTGCTTCAGGTAGCGCCATCCCTGGAATGCACGGCGCGGTTGCCAGTCAGTGCGCACGACGTCGGGATCGAGGATCAGATGGCAACGGCCGATGCCCTCGTCATCGGTGAAGGGGCGGATTTCGGTGATCAGCTGGCGGCATTGGACATTGCCCTTGATCACCCAGTAGAGCGAGCCGCCGTCGGTAATCTCGACGCCGCGTGTCGGCACCATGCGGGTGGTGTGGTAGTGCTCGGCCGGTTCGCCGGCGCGGCGCCGCTCGTCGAGACGGAAGGCAATCCACTCTTCCAGATCCTCGACGCTGTCACAGCCGACGCAAAGCTTTATGAGATTGAGAGACATCGTTTAAGGTTTAGTCCAGCACGCGAACGCGTCAACGGCCTGATCGACTTCTCCACAGTGGTGGTCCAGGCCACCAGATTGGCTCTCAGCACTCCACGACATTGACTGCCAATCCGCCAAGGCTGGTTTCCTTGTACTTTTCGTTCATGTCGAGGCCGGTCTGGCGCATCGTCTCGATCGCGGCATCGAGCGGCACGAAATGAACGCCGTCGCCCTTGATGGCCAGCGAAGCGGCGGTCACCGCCTTGACGGCACCAAGCGCATTGCGCTCGATACACGGCACCTGCACCAGCCCGCCGACCGGATCGCAGGTCATGCCGAGATGATGTTCCAACGCGATCTCGGCAGCGTTCTCGACCTGCTCGGGCGTGCCGCCCATGACGGCGCACAATCCCGCCGCAGCCATTGCCGAAGCCGAACCGACCTCGCCCTGGCAGCCGACTTCCGCCCCCGAGATCGAAGCATTGGTTTTGATGATGCCGCCGACGGCCGCCGCCGTCAGCAGGAAATCGCGGATGCTGGGCTGGTCGGCTTCTGGATGGAAATGCAACCAGTAGCGCAGCACTGCGGGCAGAGTGCCGGCCGCCCCATTGGTTGGCGCGGTGACGACACGGCCGCCGGCGGCGTTCTCCTCATTGACCGCCATCGCATAGATCGACAGCCAGTCGTTGGCGAGCAGCGGGTTGGGCCGGTTCTGCTGCCATTGCTCCTGCAGCTTGTCGTGCAGCATCCGGGCACGGCGGCGCACCTTGAGTCCGCCCGGCATGATGCCGTCTTGCGACAGACCGCGCTCGATGCAGCCCTTCATGGCGCTCCAGATGCCGTCGAGGCCGGCGTCGAGCTCCTCGCGCGACATCTGCGTCTCCTCGTTGACGCGCTTCATCTCGGCAATGGAAAGCCCGCTTTTCGCTGCCATGGACAGCATTTCGACGGCGTTCTTGAACGGATACGGAACCTTCTTGCCTTCGGTTGTCGCCGAGCCCCTTGCTTTCATCCGCTGCAGTTCCTCTTCGGACATGACGAAGCCGCCGCCGATCGAATAATAGACGCGCCTCAGCAGCAACCGGTCGCCGGCATCATAGGCAGAGAAGGCCATGCCATTGGCGTGACCCGGCAGCGGCGTCTTGCGATCCAGCACCAGATCCATTGCCGGGTCGAAACGATAGGACGGATGGCCGGGCGGCGAGATCCGCTTCTCGGCGGCGATTCGAGCGACGATGCCGTCCGCCTGGTCGGGATCCACCGTCTGCGGCGTCTGGCCGGCGAGGCCGAGCACCACGGCACGATCGGAGCCATGGCCGATGCCGGTATAGGCGAGCGAGCCATGCAGGCTGGCCGCGATCCGGTCGACCTTGGCGCCGGCCGGGCGCGGCCAGTCGTCTCCCGCAATCTCGTCGAGAAACCGCCGCGCAGCCGTCATCGGCCCCATCGTGTGCGAACTCGATGGGCCGATGCCAATCTTGAACAGGTCGAAAACCGAAAGGAACACGTGGGCGTTTTCTCCTGGGACCTTGTTGAGGTCTACATATAGGAATTCCCATGGTGTTTTCCGCTGTTTTGAAGATCGCGGCGCTGCGCCTGCCGACCTTGTTTGCTCCGGCAGCGACATTCCAGCTTCGGCCATCGAAGCGTCCCCTCTGCCTGTGGTAAAAGCACCGCATGAGCGATTCCTTTCATCTATCGATGGCCGACCTTGCGGCGTTGGGGTTCTTCCTTGCCGCGTGGGTGCTGCATACGCTCGCCGCGGACGGAATGCTGGTCAGCCGCGTGTCGCTGACGAGGGCGATGAACGCGCAGCGCGAGGCCTGGATGCGGACCATGGCCGAGCGCGAGATCCGCATCGTCGACACCGCCATCATGAGTGGGCTGCAGCAGGGAACCGCCTTCTTTGCCTCCAGTTCGCTGATTGCGATCGGCGGCTGTTTTGCCTTGCTCGGCGCCTCCGACCAGGTTCTGACCGTGCTGAGTGACCTGCCGTTTGGCGCTACGTCCTCACGCGCGGCGTTCCAGACGAAGGTGTTCGGCCTGGTGCTGATCCTGGCCTTTTCCTTCTTCAAGTTCGGCTGGGCTTACCGGCTGTTCAACTATTGCTCGATCCTGATCGGCGCCGTGCCGATTCCGCATGGCGAGGCGTCGCGCAATCCGGTCACCGAAACGGCAGTCTGGCGTGCGGCGCGCATGAACATGCTGGCCGGGAAGCATTTCAATTCGGGCCTGCGCGGCGTGTTCTTCTCGATTGGCTATCTTGGCTGGTTCGTCGATCCCGCCGTTTTCGTGCTATCGACGCTGCTGCTGCTGGCGGTGCTGGTGCGCCGCCAATTTTTCTCGGCGGCGCGGCAGGCGGTGCTCGGTCAGCCGCCCGGCCCGGGAAAAGGCCGATCAATGCGGCCCGACAGCCAGTAGGCGGTGAGCCCTATCCATTCGCGGATCGCAACAGTGGTGACCTCCAGCCAGTCGCCGGGATAGGGGAACGTGGCGATGCCTTCCCCACCGGAGGTGCGATAGTCGACTGGCCACGGAATGGTCGAAAAGCCGGCTTTGTCGAACAGCGCCTTGGCGCGTGGCATATGGAAGGCCGAGGTCACCAGCAACCAGGTTTCGCCCGGTTTCGGCGTCACCAGTTCCCTGGTAAAGACAGCGTTCTCGTAGGTGCTGCGGGATTTGTTCTCGAGGATCAGCCGATCGGCCGCCACGCCGAAAGCGGCAAAAAGACGCGGCGCGGTATCTGCATCGCCTTCGCCGCCGCGGAACGTTTCGATGCTGCCACCGGAGATAACGACTTTCGCTGTCGGAAAGCGCCGCGCCAGCACGACCGCCTCGACCATCCGGTCGCCGCTGGAGTTCATTTCATAGCCGCCACGCACCAGATTGACGGCGCCATCCAGACTGCCGCCAAGCACTATGATACCGTCAACCT
This sequence comes from Mesorhizobium sp. M0904, assembly GCF_040319475.1. NCBI lineage: Bacteria > Pseudomonadati > Pseudomonadota > Alphaproteobacteria > Hyphomicrobiales > Phyllobacteriaceae > Mesorhizobium > Mesorhizobium sp. M0904. The sequence continues at coordinate 28,798 of NZ_JAMYOC010000014.1, forward strand.
TTTCCGGCAGCGGCGGCCTGGGGAAGCGTTCCTCCAGCCGATTGAGCATCATGGGGCCGAGCGGGCTCCAGGTCGAAACCGCCAGAATGAGGAAGGCAAGAGCGCTGCCGGCGGTCGCCAACCGTCGCCGCCCGAACATCGCCGCGACCAGCCCCGCCAGCAGCAGGAAGATCGCGAGATTCAACGGCTCGACGAAGAACCCGAGAACCTTGGAGACATAGAAGAACATCCCTCACCCCCCTCAGATGAGAAACGATCTTACCACCATTTTTCCGGCTGAAATGTGCCGGCCGCCTTTTCGATGACATGGGCGGTCTGGAACAGCGTTTCCTCGTCGAAGGGCCGGCCGATCAGCTGCAGGCCGAGCGGCAGCCCCTTGGCGTCGAGCCCGGCCGGAACCGCTATGCCGGGCAGGCCGGCCATGTTCACCGTCACCGTAAAAATGTCGTTGAGATACATCTTGACCGGGTCGGCGGCCATGTCCTCGTCGGCGATGCCGAAGGCAGCGGAAGGCGTTGCCGGCGTCAGGATGACGTCGACGCCTGCTGCAAACACATTTTCGAAGTCACGCTTGATCAGGGTTCGAACCTTCTGCGCCTGTAGATAGTAGGCATCGTAGTAGCCGGCGGAAAGCACATAGGTGCCGATCATGATGCGGCGCTTGACCTCCCGCCCGAAGCCGGCGGCGCGGGTCTTTTCATACATATCGACAATGTCCTTGCCGGGCACGCGCAAGCCATAGCGGACGCCGTCGTAACGGGCGAGGTTGGACGAGGCTTCGGCCGGCGCCACGATGTAATAGGCCGGCAGCGCGTATTTGGTATGCGGCAGCGAGATATCGACGATCTCGGCACCAGCATCCCGCAGCCAGGCAATGCCTTTCTGCCACAGCGCCTCAATCTCTGCGGGCATGTCGTCGACACGATATTCCTTGGGAATGCCGACCTTCATGCCCCTGATCGGGCGGCCGATCGCCGCCTCGTAGTCCGGCACCGGCAGGTCGACGGACGTCGTGTCCTTCGGGTCGACCGAAGCCATCGACTTCAACAGGATCGCGGCATCGCGCACGTCGCGCGCGATCGGCCCGGCCTGGTCGAGCGACGAGGCGAAGGCTACGATCCCCCAGCGCGAGCAGCGGCCATAGGTCGGCTTGATGCCGACTGTGCCAGTGAAGGCGGCGGGCTGGCGGATCGAGCCGCCGGTATCGGTGGCGGTGGCGCCGGCGCACAGGAAGGCCGAGACCGCTGATGCGGAGCCACCGGACGAACCGCCCGGCACCAGTTGGGCATTGTCCAACGTGCGCGCGGTCCTGGTGCCGCCCGCCGAAACGAAGCCACCCTCGCCCTGATGTGTCGTCGGCATCACCACCGTGTCGAGGCGCGAACGCCGCCACGGGTTGATGACCGGCCCATAATACGAGGTCTCGTTTGACGAGCCCATGGCGAACTCGTCCATGTTGAGCTTGCCGAGCATGACGGCGCCATCCGCCCACAGATTTGCCGTGACCGTCGATTCGTAGCGTGGCATGAAGCCGTCTAGCACATGGCTGCAGGCCTGGGTGTGGACCCCTTCGGTGCCGAACAAATCCTTGATGCCGAGCGGGATACCCTCGAGCGACCCGCCCTCGCCCTTGGCTAATTTCGCGTCGGAGGCCTTGGCCATCTCGCGCGCCTTGTCGTCGGTGACCACGACATAGGCATTGAGCGCCGGATTGGCTCGCTCGATCGCCGATAGATAGGCCTCGGTGATTTCGGTGGCGGTGATTTCCCTGGAACGCAGTTTGGTGCGGGCCTGCGAAATCGTCAGCTGGGTCAGGTCGGTCATCAGGCAAGGCTCTTTTCGTAAAACACCGACCACTCGGAATCGGGATAATCCAGTACCGGGCCGCAGCGCGAAAAGCCGGCGCGTTCGTAGACGGTCCAGGCGGCGGGATGACGGTCCCCCGTCTCCAGCACCAGACGCTTAAGCCCTTCTTGGCGCGCCAGCGCCTCGATGCGCTCGACAATCTTCGCACCGATCTTGCGGCCGCGATGCGAAGGTCGCGTATACATCCGCTTGACCTCGCCGACCACAGCATCGTGGCGCTTCAGTGCGCCGCAAGCGATGGCAAGGCCGTTATCGCGGGCGATGAAAACGGTCGTGTCGCGATCCGCCATCTGCTCGACGGTCAAATGATAGCAATGCTCCGGCGGCGTCAGCTCCAGCAATGTGGCGTTCAGCTCTTCGACCAGCCCACGCACATCGTCCTGCAGCGGCGTCTCAGCGGCGATGTCGATTGCCATCGGCCTGCTACTCCACGACCTTCGGCACAAGGAAGAAATTCTCTTCGGTCGCTGGCGCGTTGGCGACGATGTCAGCTGCCTTGCCGCCGTCGGTGATGACGTCCTGGCGCTTTTTCATTGCCATCGGCGTGACCGAGGTCATCGGCTCGACGCCGGAAACATCGACCTCGTTCAACTGCTCGACAAAGCCCAAAATGGCGTTCAATTCGCCGGTCATACGCTCTGCATCCTCCTCGCTCACCGCAATACGGGCAAGGTGCGCGACGCGCTTCACGGTTTTTATATCAACGGACATGTTTGTGCCTCGGGGAAAACCAGCGCTATAGCGGCGCAGCGCGTGCCGCGCAACATGCATCGTGCTGACAACGGCCCTATGGCATCGTGACGCCGTCGCAGAGGAAATAACTGCCGCCGTTACCGCTCTGCTCGCCTTCGTCGGCGGCAGGCCGAACCGATACCAGGTCGATCTGCTTCGGGCTCATCTGTGTCAGTGAGAGAACATCGGGAAAGACGTAGCCCGGCTCCTGGCATATAGCGGTCACCGCCCAGCTTGGTGAGCGTGTCGCTTTGGTGATCTGCAGGAATTCACAATTATATTCGATGCTTTCCACCCCATTTGCCGACAGCACGATATTGCCGCCCTCGATCACCGTCTGCAGCGTATCCTTTTTGGTCTGCGCGCAGAGATCCTCCGATTGCAGATAGACCCCGTTGATGAAATCCCCGGCGGCCAGCGCCGGCGACGCGGCAACCAGCATGGAAATGCAAAGAGAATTTCTCAGATCCATGTCGTCATTCCGGTTCGCTGTCGCTACAGCGTAATCGTCTCGCCGATCTTCGGCAACGCCACTTTCACACCCGATCCGTCCAGCCCGGCCACAAACTTATCGGCGGTCTGATCTATCATCGGAAATGTGCCGAAATGAGCGGGAACGACCGTCTCGAACTTGAAGAAACGCTGGCAGGCAAGGGCTGCCACCGCGCCGCCCATGGTGAAGCGATCGCCGATCGGCACGATGCCGATCTTCGGTTCATGCAACTCGTTGATCAGGGCCATGTCGGAAAAGATGTCGGTGTCGCCCATGTGATAAAGGGTCTTGTCCTCGGGGAAGTGCAGGACAAGCCCGCCCGGATTGCCGAGATAGGTATTCTCGCCGCCCTCGCCCGGAAACGACGATGAATGCAGAGCCTGAACGAAGGTGGTGGTGAAGCCGCCGCAATCGACCGTACCGCCGATATTGCCGGGATTGATCTGCTTGTTACCGACGCCCTTGCCGACCAGGTACATGCAAATCTCGAAATTGGCGACCACCATCGCGCCGCTCTTCTTGAGCACTTCGATGGCGCCGCTGATGTGGTCGCTGTGGCCATGGGTGAGCAACACGTGCGTGACCCCTTCGGCCGGCCCTTCCCACCCACCCGTCCACGACGGATTACCGACCAGATAGGGGTCGATGAGGATTTTCGCGCCTTCGATGTCGATTCGGAATGCCGAATGTCCGTACCAGGTCAGTTTCATCAATGCTTTCCTCGATTTTTGCTTCGGTAGAGGATAGAACGCCGACGGCGAAATTAAAGTGCCGCGCACGCTTTGCGCGTATAGGACGTGCGGCGTCGCGGTCAAAGGAAAAGCCATTGGGCATCATCACCATCGAGGAGTTGCCGGCCCGGCTCGGCGGCGGCAAGACCCTGGCCGGTCTCGACCTCGGCGACAAGACGATCGGCGTGGCGGTTTCCGATCGCGGCTTGTCCTTCGCCCACCCGCGCTCTGTCATCATGCGCAGGAAATTCTCCCTCGATGCCGCAGTGCTGCTCGCTCTGCTACAGAAGGAAAATGCCGGCGCCGTAGTGATCGGCCTCCCCATCAATATGGACGGCTCGGAAGGCGCGCGCGCCCAAAAATCTCGCGCTTTCGTGCGCAATATGGCTGGATTGACCGATCTGCCCTTCGTCTTTTGGGACGAAAGGCTGTCGACGGTGGCGGCCGAGCGGACGCTGATCGAGATGGATTTTTCCCGCAAGAAACGCGCCGGCAAGATCGATTCTGCGGCGGCCGCTTTTATCCTCCAAGGCGTTCTCGACCGGCTTCAGGTGCTCGGCGTCGATGCCTGGTCGAAATAACGGTTGCGCATCGCCGTGATCCAGCCACCAATCGCCTTGCGGCGGCGAAATGCCCAGAACCCCGTCAGCAGCAGCCCATCGAACACGCAAGCTTTCGCCACCATGCCCGGAATGAGTGCCGGATCGACGCCGAGCATCTGTCCATAGAGCTGGAAGACGAGATCGTGCAATTGACGGCTCAGCATGACGTAGCCGAAATTGATGTCGTTGAGCGACAGAAAGAACCAGCCCCAAAACAAGAGGAGCGGAGCCGCCCAAAGCGCGAACAAGGTGCGCATCAGCGGTCGTCCCTCGAATCCAGCCGGCCGGAAATGCGGGCAAGCGAGGAATTATGCGCCGCTGCCTTGGCCATGACATGCGCGGCCGCTCGGATGTCCCCGGTCCCTGGAACTGCCGCGGCAACGGCCGACCGCCTCTCGGCGAGCATCGCGACATAGGACGCCAGAAGTGCCGCCAATTGCACCGCGACAACCATGAACAGCCCATTGATGCCTTGCGCGGCGCCGCCGATGACTATCAGCGACAGCACGCCCAAGGCGGAGATGAAGGCGATCCGCACGACGCTGTCGGCAGGTTCCGGGTTGGTCGCGTGGCTGGTCAGTGCTTCAACAAAGGCCCAGCAGAACAACACCGCGACGACAAGCAGTGCCACGGCGAGCGGTGCCACGACGACGGCGTTTTCGAGATCGGCAAATCGAGTGTTCTGGACGGGAACGCCCAGTACGCCAAGGGCCGTCGCCACGCCTCGATTCCCGTCGATGCAGATGAACGCCAGCAGGGCGAAAACGGCCGCCCAATGCAATGCCAGAAAAGAGCTCAGAATATGCCGCATGACGCTCCCGCTTCGCAGGGCAAAGCCGCTCAAGCTGAACAGTCCTTGCCTTAACCATAACATTGGGCTTTGCCACCGGCCGCCGCAATGGAAACCATTCGTTAAGGTTAACGGCCATCCACAGGGGCGCGAGAGCGGCAGCGAATTTGGCAACGGCACCTAGTTGATCGGCGGGTAGAGCGTATCGATGATCATGCGGGCATCATGGCGCGAATCGATCATGCCATAGGTATTGCGCCACTGGCCGGCGAGGCGCGTTTCGACGAAGGCGTCGGCGATCCGCCCTGCCCCCAGCCTGCGAAGCTCTGCCGCCGCCGCCGACAATGCCAATTGCTCGGTCAAGAGCCGCGCCGAGCCCTCGTCGGTTGCAGCGACCTGCATTGCCGCCTTGAGCACGCCGACGGTGCCGCGTCCGCCGGCGCCTAGATCACGGTCGATGCCGGCCAGCACGTCGTCGAACAGGCCTGGCGCGCGGCCGAGCACGCGCAACACGTCGAGCGCCATGACGTTGCCTGAACCTTCCCAGATCGCGTTGACCGGAGCTTCGCGATAGTAGCGGGCGAGCGGCCCCTCCTCGACATAGCCATTGCCGCCGAGGCACTCCATCGCTTCATAGAGCAGCGGCGGCGCAATCTTGCAGACCCAGTATTTGACGACAGGCGTCATGGCGCGGGCGAAGGCCGCCTCGCCGCGGTCGCCGGCCGCCTCGTCGAAGGAGCGCGCCAGCCGGAACGACAGCGCGGTAGCGGCGGCAACGTCGAGCGCCATATCGGCCAGCACACGCTGCATCAGCGGCTGCTCGATCAGATTTGTTCCAAACACCTTGCGGTGGCGCGTGTGGTGGACAGCCTCGGCCAGTCCGGCCCGCATGATCGCCGAAGAGGCGACGGCGCAGTCGAGCCGCGTCAGGGTCACCATATCCATGATCGTCTTTACGCCGGCGCCGGACTCGCCGACCATCTCGCCGATGGCATTGACGAATTCCACCTCCGACGAGGCATTGGAGCGGTTGCCGAGCTTGTCCTTCAGCCGTTGAAAACGGAAGCCGTTACCGGATCCGTCGCCGAGCAAGCGGGGCACGAGAAAGCACGACAGTCCCTCCGCCACCTGTCCGAGCACCAGGAAGGCATCCGACATCGGCGCCGACATGAACCATTTGTGGCCGGTCAGGCGATAAAACCCGCTGCCGGCGCGCTCCGCCTTGGTGACGTTGGAGCGGACATCGGTGCCGCCTTGCTTCTCGGTCATGCCCATGCCGAGTGTCAGCCCTGCTTTTTCGACCGGCGGCTTTTGGCTTTGATCGTACTTGCGCGTCGTCACCCGCGGCGCCCATTCGCGAAACAGCTTCGGGCTGGCCATCAGCGCTGCCAGCGAAGCGCTGGTCATGGTGATCGGGCAGAGATGCCCGGTCTCGAGCTCAGCCGTGAGATAAAAGCGCGCGGCGCGCACCTGGTGGCGACGGCCGATCTCGGCGTCGCCATTCTCCCAGACCGACGAATGCAGCCCGTTGGCAACAGAGCGGCGCATGAGCGCGTGATAGGCGGGATGGAACTCGACCTGGTCGATGCGCCGGCCCTGGCGATCATGGGTCCTGAGCTTCGGCGTCTCGACATTGGCAAGACGAGCCAGCTCCTGCGCCTCATGTGTCAGAACGAAACGGCCAAGCCCGTCGAGGTCCTTACGCACCGGATCGGAAAAGCGCTCGGCAAGCTGGATCAGCAACGGATCGCCCCGCCAGGCGTTGCCGCCGGCCAGCGGCGGCGGCTGGTTGGTCACGTCGTCAGTCACGCTTCGTCCTTATCACCTGAAGGCTGCGAATCCAAAGCCAAGGCGGTTTATAGCCTATGGCTAGCGGCGCGCGACGAAAATACCGGGGAGAACCGATCCAATCCCAAGCCGATGCTTGCAGCCGCGGAGCCTCCCCCCTATAGCAGCGACTTGAGATGACCGACGCATCGTCCCTGCCACTTTATCCCCACCGCCATCTTCTGGGCATCCGCGATCTTTCCCCCGCCGACATCGAGCTTCTGCTCGACCGGGCGGACCAGGCCGTTGCCATCTCGCGGCAATCGGACAAGAAGACATCGACGCTGCGCGGCCGCACCCAGATCAATCTGTTCTACGAAGCCTCGACCCGTACGCAATCGTCGTTCGAGCTGGCCGGCAAACGGCTCGGCGCCGACGTCATGAACATGTCCGTAGCGAGCTCTTCGGTGAAAAAGGGCGAGACGCTGATCGATACTGCGATGACGCTGAATGCCATGCGTCCCGACATATTGATCATCCGCCATCAATCGGCCGGCGCGGCAGCACTTCTTGCCCAAAAAGTCGGCTGCTCGGTGGTCAATGCCGGCGACGGCGCCCATGAGCATCCTACCCAGGCACTGCTCGACGCACTGACCATCCGCCGCGCCAAGGGTCCGCTGTCGAAGCTGATCGTGGCGATCTGCGGCGACATCCTGCATTCGCGCGTGGCCCGCTCCAATATCATCCTGCTCAACGCGCTTGGTGCCCAGGTCAGGGTCGTCGCCCCTTCGACGCTTTTGCCCACCGGCATCGCGAAGATGGGCGTCATCGTCACCCGTTCCATGGCCGAGGGTCTGAAGGACGCCGACGTGGTAATGATGCTGCGCCTGCAGCGCGAACGCATGGAAGGCGCTTTCGTACCGTCGGTGCGCGAATATTTCCGCTATTTCGGCCTCGACGCCGAGAAGCTGAAGGCGGCCAAGGACGGTGCGCTGGTTATGCATCCCGGCCCGATGAACCGCGGCGTAGAGATCGCCTCGGAGATCGCCGACGGCCCGCAAAGCGTCATCCAGGAACAGGTTGAGATGGGCGTCGCCGTACGCATGGCGGTGATGGAAGCGCTGCTCGACCCGCGTCGAAACCACGAGGGTCGGGGCCGATGAGCATAACGGTCTTCAGCCGCGCCCGCATCGTCGACCCATCGCGCGGCATCGATGAGATCGGCACCGTCATCGTCGAAGGGCGCAAAATTGTTGCCGCTGGCAAGGCGGCCTTGAACCAGGGCGCGCCCGAAGCCGCCACGATCATCGAGTGCGCCGGCAAGGCGATCATCCCCGGCCTGATCGATGCGCGTGTCTTCATCGGCGAACCGGGCGGCGAACACCGGGAGACCATCGCCTCGGCCAGCGTGGCGGCAGCGGCCGGCGGCGTCACCTCGATTGTGATGATGCCCGATACCGACCCGGTGATCGACAATGTCGCATTGGTCGAGTTTGTGCTGCGCACCGCCAAGGATACAGCCATCGTCAACATCTTTCCGGCAGCGGCGATCACCAAGGGTCTCGAAGGCCGTGAGATGACCGAGTTCGGCCTGCTCCTCGAAGCCGGCGCGGTCGCCTTCACTGACGGTCGCCACATCATATCCAGCGCGCTGGTGATGCGCCGGGCGCTGACCTATGCGCGCGATTTCGGTGGCGTGATCGCCCACGAAACCCAGGATGCCGATCTCGCCTCGTCAGGCGTGATGAATGAAGGCCTATATGCAAGTTGGCTCGGCCTTGCCGGTATTCCGCGCGAGGCCGAATCCATCCCGCTGGAGCGCGATCTGGCGCTGGCGCGGCTGACCGGCGGCGCCTATCACGCGGCCAAGATCTCGACGGCGATGGCGGCGGCTGCTGTGACGCGAGCCAAGGCCGAAGGCGCCAATGTCACATCCGGCGTGTCGATCCACAATCTGTCGCTCAACGAGAACGATGTCGGCGAGTACCGCACCTTCTTCCGGCTGACGCCGCCGCTGCGCGCCGAGGAAGACCGGCTGGCGATGATCGAAGCGATCAAGGACGGCACCATCGACCTCATCGTCTCCTCGCACGACCCGCAGGACGTCGACACCAAGCGCCTGCCCTTTGCCGATGCTGCGGCCGGCGCCATCGGGCTGGAAACGCTGCTGGGCGCAGCGTTGCGGCTCTATCACAATGGCGACGTGATGCTGCTGCGGCTGATCGAGACGCTGTCGACCGCGCCGGCAAGATTGTTCAGCCTGCCCGGCGGCACGCTGAAACCGGGGGCATTGGCCGACCTTGCGCTCGTCGATCTGGACGAGCCATGGATCGTTAGCGAGAGCGGCATCCGCTCACGCTCGAAAAACACCTGTTTCGAAGGCGCGCGACTGCAAGGCAAGGTCTTGCAAACGATGGTGGCGGGTCGCACAGTGTTTTCGGCCTAGGACGAAGCGGGTGTCACGTCTTCAAATTCGCTCAGCCAAGGAAAGTTCGGGGGAACAATGGTTTACAGTCCCGTCTTGGCATTGGTGTTCGGCTATCTTCTCGGCTCGATCCCGTTTGGCCTGCTGATCACCCGTGCCGCCGGCCTCGGCGACGTGCGCAACATCGGCTCCGGCAACATCGGCGCCACCAATGTGCTGCGCACCGGCAACAAGGGCTTGGCCGCGGCCACGCTGCTGCTCGATGCGCTGAAGGGCACCGCGGCGGTGTTGATCGCAGGCCGCTTTGCGCCCGAGCTCGGACTTTGGGCCGGATTCGGCGCGTTTTCAGGTCATCTTTTTCCGGTCTGGCTCGGCTTCAAGGGGGGCAAGGGTGTCGCCACTTACCTTGGCGTGCTGATCGGCCTTGCCTGGCAAGTGGCGCTGATCTTCGCCGTCGTCTGGCTGGCGGTGGCCTTCCTGTTCCGCTTCTCCTCGCTTGCGGCACTGACGGCAGCGGTCGTCGTGCCCGTTGCCCTGTATTTCCTGAGCACCCAGCAGATTGCCGGGCTTTTCGCGGCGATGAGCCTCATCGTCATCGTAAAGCACCGCGCCAACATTGCGCGGCTGCTTGCCGGCACCGAGGGTAAGATCGGGGCCAAGGAGTGAGCGAGCCCGACTCCGGGCCGCGCCTCAGCGACCGGCAGCGGCTGAGCTGGCTTCGTCTGATCCGCACGCCGAATGTCGGCCCGGCTTCCTTTCGCGACCTGATCAACCGGTTCGGTTCGGCCGAAGCAGCATTATCGATGCTGCCCGAGCTGATGATTTCGGGTGGCGCCAAAAAAATCGTCCGCATCCCGTCCATTGCCGAGGTCGAGGCGGAGCTGGAGACGGCCCGGCGGGCCGGCGCCCGCTTCGTCGGCATCGGCGAGGCGGATTATCCGCCGCTGATGAAAAGCATGGATCATCCGCCGCCGCTGCTCGCGGTCAGGGGCAACAGCGCGGTGTTCCGCTTGCCAGCGGTCGCTATCGTCGGCGCTCGCAACGCATCGCTGGCAGGCATCAAGATGGCGCGGATGCTGGCGGCGGATCTCGGCCGCGACGGCTATGGCATTGTTTCCGGCCTGGCGCGCGGCATCGATACGGCCGCTCACCAGGGCAGCCTTTCGACCGGCACGATCGGCGTGCTCGCCGGCGGCCTCGATTTGCCCTACCCGCCCGAAAATGCCGGCCTGTGCGACGAGATCGCCGAGGGTGGCGGCGCCATCATTTCCGAAATGCCGTTCGGCTGGCAGCCGCGCGCACAGGACTTTCCGCGCCGCAACCGGCTCGTCGCCGGTGCTGCATTGGGATTGGTAGTGGTCGAGGCCGCACAGCGCTCCGGCTCGCTGATCAGCGCCCGCCTCGCCGGCGAGATGGGGCGGCTGGTTTTCGCCGTTCCCGGTTCACCGCTCGATCCGCGCGCCGCCGGCGCCAATGGCCTGCTCAAGGACGGCGCCACCCTTGTGACCGAGGCCGCCGATATCACCGGTGCCATAGCGCCGCTGGTCGGCGGCTGGTCGCCAAGGACATCGCCGCTTGAAGAGCCGCCCGACTTTTCGGCAACACCGCCGCCGCGCGAAGACGATCGCGACCGCGTCGTCGAAGCGCTCGGCCCGACGCCGGTATCAGTGGACGAGATCATCCGCCACACCGGCCTGCATCCCGCCCAAGTGTTCATGGTGCTGCTGGAGCTCGACCTCGCCGCCCGGCTCGAACGCCATGCCGGAGGCAACGTCTCACTGATTTGACCCAGAACTTGCGCATGTCCCGGCAAGCAATTCCGACGTGATCGCGATGGCCGATCCGAGCAACAAACCAAAGCAGATGCTGTTCACTCGTATGACGGCCCTTGTCTGGTCAGCGCTGAGTGTCATGCTGGCGCTGCAATGGTCGATGGATCTCGGCATGTCGGGTTTTCCCGACGGCTACATAACGCCCTTCGCAAGAGCGACCAGCACGCTTCTGGGCATTCTGACGGCAGCCTGCATGGCCCAGGGTCTCTACTTTTTCCTGGCCGGCGCGTTCGGCAGGAAGGTAAGCGCCGTCGGTCTTTTCCTGCAAATCCTTGCCGCGGCGGTTCTTACCGTGGCGCCAGTACTTATCGTGAAGGATTGTCCGGGTTCTCAGGTGTGCAGCAGAGCCTATGAGGCGCTCACCGGCACGATGATGGACGATGGCGCGGGCGGCTAACGCCACTGCATGCGTTCGGCACGAGGCTGTCACCCATGTCGTAGGTACAAACTGTTACCCATGTCTCCGGGCCGTACCACTCTGGATTTGGTGAGCGCGATGGGATTCGAACCCATGACCTACTGATTAAAAGTCAGTTGCTCTACCGGCTGAGCTACGCGCTCCCGCGGGCTCAGAAAGGCCGCCCTCGAAATTGCGCGGAACATAGGGAGAGTGCCTCTGCCGGTCAACCGGAAAAAGACGGCTCCCGGACCGTGCCTTCCTGCCGCGTCATCATGCCGTGCGGTGCGCTTCGGCGTTGACGGAATTGCCTCCGTCTCGCGCAAGTCCGAAGCTCGCGCTTGGCGAGACAAGCGCAAGCAGCGAATCGAGAGAACCTTTGCAGATCAGCAACTTGGGATTCTTAGCGGAACAATTTGCGCAGCCTGCCCGTTTTTCCGCGACAAGGGACACGCGTTTCAAGGAGAAGATCATGAATAGGATCATGTCGGGCCTGCTGGCGACCACCCTTTCGATCTCATTCGCTGCCGCGGAGATCGTGCCAGTCAACGCTCAGCCCAGCTATGCGCCCCCTGCCCAAGGGCTCACCTCGAATGTCCAGACCGTCCAGTACGAGCCGTGGCGGAGGCACCGGAATTTCAATCGCGATTTCTCGCGTCGCGATTTCTCCCGGCGCAGTTTTGCGCGTGACGACGGCATGTATTGGCGTGGCCATCGCGGCTATCGCGAATATCGTCGCGGCTATCGCCGCCATGGCGACTACTGGTTCCCGCTGGCCGCTTTCGCCACCGGTGCGCTGATTACCGGCGCTATCATCAACAACCAGAATCGTGTCTATCGCGGCGATGCCCATGTGCAGTGGTGCTATGACCATTATCGGAGCTATCGTGCCTCTGACAACACCTACCAGCCCAATTACGGTCCGCGCCGGCAGTGCCGGTCGCCTTACTGAGTCGTGATTAGAGACTGTAAGCCCGCGCCCGCAACGGCGCGGGTTTCATGGGTGCGAAGCCGGTGCCATCCCTGCTTATTGCACGCTTAGCGTCCTGCGCACAGCGTGGCGCCAACCTGCCAGCTTGGCGGCACGTGTCGAAGCATCCATCTCCGGCTTGAACCGGCGCTCGAGCGCCCAACTCCTGGCGAATTCCCGCGCCTTCGGCCAGACACCGGCCTTCGAGCCGGCCAGCCATGCCGCACCAAGCGCGGTCGTCTCGAGAATTGTCGGCCGGTCGACCGGCGCATCGAGAATGTCGGCCAGCCGCTGCATGGTCCAGTCCGACGCCACCATGCCGCCATCGACCCTGAGCACAGTCTTGGCCGAAGCGCCCTTCCAGTCCTTGCGCATAGCGTCGAGCAGATCGCGCGTTTGGAACGCAACGGATTCCAGCGCCGCGCGGGCAAATTCCGCCGGCCCCGAATTGCGGGTCAGCCCGAAGATGGCGCCCCGCGCCTCGGCATCCCAGTGCGGTGCGCCGAGCCCGACGAAAGCCGGCACCAGATAGACGTTCTGCGTCGGATCGGCCTCCGCCGCCAATTTGCCGCTCTGCTCGGCCTTGCCGATCACCTTGATGCCGTCCCGCAGCCACTGCACGGCGGCGCCGGCGATAAAGATCGAGCCCTCCAGTGCATAGGTGGTCTTGCCGCTCAGCCTGTAGGCGATGGTGGTCAAAAGCCGGTTCTTCGAACGCACCAGATCGCTGCCGGTGTTGAGCAGCGCGAAGCAACCGGTGCCGTAGGTCGATTTCATCATGCCTGGCTCGAAACAGGCCTGGCCGATCGCCGCCGCATGCTGGTCGCCGGCCACACCGAGGATTCTGATCTCTGTGCCGAACAGACTTTTGTCGGTGATTCCAAAATCATCGGCACAGTCTTTCACCTGCGGCATCATTCTTGCAGGTATACCAAGAATGGCCAGCAACTCGTCATCCCAGGCGTTTTGTTCGATGTTGTAGACCAGCGTGCGCGAGGCATTGGTGGCGTCAGTGGCGTGGACCTTGCCGCCAGTCAGGCGCCAAATCAGAAAACTGTCGATGGTGCCGGCCAGCAGTTCGCCCTTCTCGGCGCGTTTTCTGGCGCCCTTCACCTTGTCCAGCATCCAAGCAATCTTGGTGCCGGAGAAATAGGGATCGAGCAGCAGGCCGGTCTTTTTCGTGAATTTCTTCTCCAGCCCCAGCTTCTTCAGTTTCTGGCATAACGGCGCGGTGCGGCGGTCCTGCCAGACAATCGCGTTGTGGATCGGCTCGCCGGTCTCCTTGTCCCAGATGACGACGGTTTCGCGCTGGTTGGTGATACCGATCGCGGCGACGTCCGCTGCGTTGCGGCCGGCTGTCTTCAGCGCGGCCCTCACCGTTTCCACGACGCTTGACCAGATTTCCTCGGGATCATGCTCGACCCAGCCGGAGGCCGGATAATACTGGGTGAATTCCTTTTGCCCGCTGCCGACGACCTTCATCTTGTCGTCGAACAGGATCGCCCGGCTCGATGTCGTTCCCTGGTCGATTGCAAGGATGTATCCGGTCATTCTCTCTCCCGTCGAAGCGAATTCAAGATGCTGCGATGTCTCGGCGCCCGATGGCGCGGAGCCGTTCACGCAAACAGGGGAGACGGCAACATGCCGCCTCCCCTGAGTATGGCGATGCGGGCGCGAACGCCCGCATCAAACAGCCCTATTGCTGCCAGCTCTTCACCAGCTCGTCATAGTTGATGGTGACCGGTTTTTCCTTCTCGTTCTCGATCTTGAGCTGAGGAGCGAGATTGCCCTTCTTGACCGCATCGGCGTTCCAGTAGGCGAGGTCATGCTCTTCGGCCATCTTCGGGCCGATATCGCCCTGGACGCCCGACTTCTCGATGCGGCTCATCACCTTTTCCTGCTCGGCACAGAGCGAGTCCATCGCTTCTTGCGCGCTCTTGGCGCCCGACGAAGCATCGCCGATCGCCTGCCACCAGAGCTGTGCCAGCTTCGGATAATCCGGCACGTTGGTGCCGGTCGGGGACCACTGGACGCGTGCCGGCGAGCGGTAGAACTCGATCAAGCCGCCGAGCTTTGGCGCACGTTCGGTGAAGCTCTTGTCGTGGATCGTGCTCTCGCGGATGAAGGTCAGGCCGACATGGCTCTTCTTCACGTCGACCGTCTTCGAGGTGACGAACTGCGCGTAGAGCCAGGCGGCCTTGGCGCGGTCGGTCGGCGTCGACTTCATCAGCGTCCAGGAACCGACGTCCTGATAGCCGAGCTTCATACCGTCCTTCCAATAGACGCCATGCGGCGACGGCGCCATGCGCCACTTCGGCGTGCCGTCGTCGTTCAGCACCGCCTTGGCGCTGGCGTCGACCATGCTGGCGGTGAAGGCGGTATACCAGAAGATCTGCTGGGCAACCGCGCCCTGCGCCGGCACCGGCCCTGACTCGGAGAAGGTCATGCCCTGGGCTTCCGCCGGTGCATAGGCCTTCAGCCAATCGAGGTACTTCTGGATGGCATAGACGGAAGCCGGACCATTGGTGTCGCCGCCGCGCGCCGTGCAGGAACCGACCGGTCGCGAATTCTCGTCGACCTTGATGCCCCATTCGTCGACGGGCAGACCGTTCGGAATGCCCTTGTCGCCATTGCCGGCCATCGACAGCCATGCGTCGGTGAACCGCCAGCCGAGCGACGGGTCCTTCTTGCCATAGTCCATATGGCCGTAGACCTTCTTGCCGTCGATCTCACGCCCGGTGAAGAACGCTGCAATGTCCTCATAGGCCGACCAGTTCACCGGCACGCCGAGGTCGTAGCCGTATTTGGCCTTGAAGTCCGCCTTGTTCTTCTCGTCATTGAACCAGTCGTAACGGAACCAGTAGAGGTTCGCGAACTGCTGGTCGGGAAGCTGGTAGAGCTTCTTGTCGGGCGCGGTGGTGAACGAGGTGCCGATGAAATCCTTCAGGTCGAGATTCGGGTTGGTGACATCCTTGCCGTCGCCTGCCATCCAGTCGGTCAGGTTGCGCACCTGCTGGTAGCGCCAGTGCGTGCCGATCAGATCGGAATCGTTGACCCAGCCGTCATAGAGGTTCTGGCCGGTCTGCATCTGGGTCTGGATCTTCTCGACGACGTCGCCTTCCTGGATGACGTCATGCGTGACCTTGATGCCGGTGATGGCCGTAAAGGCTGGCGCCAGCACCTGCGATTCATACTGATGCGTGGCGATGGTTTCGGAGACCACCTTGATATCCATGCCGGCGAAAGGTTTCGCGGCATCGATGAACCATTGCATTTCGGCTTCCTGGCCGGCGCGGTCGAGCGTCGAGAGGTCGCCAATTTCCTTGTCCAGGAAGGCCTTGGCCTCGTCCATTCCGGCATAGGCATTGCTTGCCCCTAGCAACAGGACAAGCGCAGTTGTTGATGTCAAGAATTGCCGTCGCATGTATTTCCTCCACTGTTAAAGTTCAAAGTGCGATCTGGATCGGCGGCCGGCACGCCGCCGTTCCAACAGTTTCCCCCTCTATACGTAGCGGAACACGCCGACGGCGAAGACCACGGAGAGAGCGAGAGCCCACCACAGATTGGGTCCGACTAGACCCAGCCAAGCGAGATGGATAAAGGCGCTGCCAAGCAGCGACAGGAACAGGCGGTCGCCACGCGTCGTTTCGAAGCGCAGCACGCCGACGCGCGGATTGCCGCCCCGCGAGACGTATTCCCACACCGCCATGCCGCAAAGCAGCAGAAAGATGGTTCCAAAGAAGGCCGCGGTCGGCCACGTCCAGGCCATCCACGAAAAATCGAGGTTGGACGAGAGGTTAAATCCCCACAGGCGGATATTGGCCGGGTCGCTGAAGCCCACCGTTATCGCCACGAAATCGATTTGAAGTGCCACCCAGGCCACGACGACCAGGGCAAGAAACAGCACGGCCCACCACCATGGGCTTCTGTCGACCTGCTCCATCATACCCTCCCCAGGGCAAAGCCCTTGGCGATGTAGTTGCGCACAAACCAGATGACGAGCGCGCCCGGAATCAGCGTCAGCACGCCGGCGGCGGCGAGCAGCCCCCAATCCATACCGGCGGCCGAAACGGTGCGGGTCATGGTCGCGGCGATCGGCTTGGCATCCGTGGTCGTCAGCGTACGGGCGATCAAGAGCTCCACCCACGAGAACATGAAGCAGAAGAAGCACGCCACGCCGATGCCGCTCGCAATCAGCGGCATGAAGATCTTGATGAAGAAGCGCGGGAACGAATAGCCGTCGATATAGGCGGTCTCGTCGATCTCCTTGGGCACGCCCGACATGAAGCCTTCGAGGATCCACACCGCCAGCGGCACGTTGAACAGGCAATGCGCCAGAGCCACGGCGATATGGGTGTCGATAAGGCCGAAGGCCGAATAAAGCTGGAAGAATGGCAGCGCGAACACCGCCGGCGGCGCCATGCGGTTGGTCAGCAGCCAGAAGAACAGATGCTTGTCGCCGAGGAAGCGATAGCGCGAAAAAGCATAGGCAGCAGGCAGTGCCGCAGCCACCGAAATCACCATGTTCATAACCACATAGGTGATCGAGTTGATGTAGCCCGAATACCAGGACGCGTCGGTGAAGATGGTGCGGTAATTCGCCAATGTCGGCGCGTGCGGGTAGAGAGTCAGCGACGAGACGATCTCGCCATTGGTCTTGAAGCTCATATTGATGAGCCAGTAGATCGGCAAAAGCAGAACGACGATGTAGAGCGTCGGCACGATCCACCACCAGCGCGACTCCTCGCCGCGACGGCGCATCAGCCGTGCGATCTCGTCCTGTCGCAGCGTGCTGGCGAGCCCTTCCGAAGCTGTCGTCTCGCTCACCCTATCGGCTCTCTCTTCGGTGCGGCTCATCTCAACGCTCCGCGTCGTAATTGGTCATCACGGTGTAGAACACCCACGACAACAGCAGGACGATAAGGAAGTAGACCAGCGACATCGCCGCCGCCGGGCCGAGGTCGAACTGGCCGAGCGCGGTCTTGACGAGATCAATCGAAAGAAAGGTCGTCGAGTTGCCGGGGCCGCCACCGGTGACCACGAACGGCTCCGTGTAGATCATGAAGCTATCCATGAAGCGCAGCAGCACGGCGATCAGCAGCACGCGGTTCATCTTCGGCAGTTGGATGTAGCGGAACACCGCCCAGCGCGAGGCACCGTCGATCTTGGCTGCCTGATAAAAGGCATCCGGGATCGAGACCAGGCCGGCATAGCAGAGCAGGACGACGAGGCTTGTCCAATGCCAGACGTCCATGATGATGACCGTGACCCAGGCGTCATATGGGTCTTGCACATAATTATAGTCGATGCCGAGCGCGTTGACGTAATAGCCGAGCAGGCCAATGTCGTTGCGCCCGAACACCTGCCAGATGGTGCCGACGACGTTCCACGGGATCAGCAGCGGCAACGCCATCAAAACAAGGCACACAGGCACGCCCCAACCCTTCTTCGGCATATTGAGCGCAATGAAGATGCCGAGCGGCACTTCGATCGCGAGGATGATAAAGGAGAAGACAAGGTTGCGGATCATCGCCTGCCAGAAGCGGCTCGAGGAAAGCAGTTCCTCGAACCATTCCGTGCCGGCCCAGAAGAAGACGTTATTGCCGAAAGTGTCCTGCACCGAATAATTGACGACCGTCATCAGTGGTATGACCGCCGAGAACGCCACCAGCAGCAGCACCGGCAGCACCAGGAACCAGGCTCTATTGTTCCAGGTCTTTTCCACTTCAGGCCCCCATCTCGACGCGCCAGGAATCGGCATAGATGTTGATACCGGCTGGGTCGAACCGCACCTTCGGATCAGCCGGAACCGTCTCGTCCTCGCCGATGACGGCGGCGATCTCGCGCCCTTCGAGATTGGCACGGACCACCTTGTGGCGGCCGACGTCCTCGACCTTGCTGATCCGGACGGCCATGCCCTGGCTGCCCAGGCGCACATATTCGGGACGGATGCCGAGCTCGATGGCGCCGCCACCGGCCTTAGGCACGCCCGGCAGTTCGATCTGCTGCGAGCCCAGCCGCGCAGTCTTGCCGTCGATCGCCACCGGCATGACGTTCATGCCGGGCGAGCCGATGAAATAGCCAACAAAGGTGTGGCGCGGGCGCTCAAACAGTTCTGCCGGTGTGCCGATCTGCACGATTTCGCCGTCATACATGACGACCACCCTGTCGGCGAAGGTCAAGGCCTCGGTCTGGTCGTGCGTGACATAGACCATGGTGTAGCCGAAGCGGCGGTGAAGCTGCTTCAACTGGGAGCGCAGCATCCATTTCATATGCGGGTCGATGACGGTCAAAGGCTCGTCGAACAGGATGGCATTTACGTCGGAGCGCACCAGCCCGCGTCCGAGCGAAATTTTCTGCTTCTGGTCAGCGGTCAGTCCGCGCGCCTTTCGTTTGGCCATATCGGCCAGCCCGATCATCTCCAGCGTTTCGCGCACCTTACGGTCGACGTCGGCTTCCGGCACGCCGCGATTGCGCAGCGGGAACGCCAGATTGTCGTAGACCGTCATCGTGTCGTAGATCACCGGGAACTGGAAGACCTGGGCGATGTTGCGCTCTTGGGTCGACAGATTGGTCACGTTCCTGCTGTTGAACAGCAACTGGCCGTGCGAGGGATGCAGCAATCCCGAAATGATGTTGAGCAACGTAGTCTTGCCGCAGCCGGACGGGCCGAGCAGCGCATAAGCGCCGCCATCCTCGAAGGTGTGGTGCACTTCCTTCAACGCGAAATCGGCATCCGTGCGCGGGTTCTGCAGATAGGAGTGGCGGATATGATTGACATCGATGCGCGCCATCGCTTCCTCCTAAGCCGCCAGCTTCGGCGCGGCCACGGCGCGGCCGTGCTCGTCGAAGACCATGATGTGGCGCGGGTCGATAAACACCTCGACCTCCTCGTCCGGCTCGAAGTCGCGAATGCCGTGGGTCAGCATGACCCAGCGCGCATCGGCAAAATCGAGATGGATGAAGCTTTCCGATCCGGTGATCTCAGTGATCGTCACCTTTGCGCGCACCGGCACTGCGGCGGCGTTGGGCCGATCGAGGGACAGATGATGCGGCTGGAAGCCGATCGTATAGATCGCATCGGCAATGCCGAAGAGTTCGGCCGGCACTGGCAATTTCACACCGCCCTCGAGCAGGAAATCCAGGCCCTTCTTGGCAAGCACAATGGTGTTGAGCGGCGGATCGGCGAAGGTCCTCGCCGTCACCAGATCGACCGGTTTGCGGAACACTTCGATGGTCGGCCCGAACTGGGTGATGCTGCCCTCGGAAAGCGTTGCCGTGTTGCCGCCGAGCAGCAAGGCCTCGTGCGGCTCGGTCGTGGCATAAACAAAGATTGTGCCGGCGGCCGCGAAGACTTTCGGCAGTTCCGCGCGTAATTCTTCACGCAGCTTGTAGTCGAGATTGGCGAGCGGCTCGTCGAGCAGCACGAGGCTGGCATTCTTGACGATGGCGCGGGCCAGCGCGGTGCGCTGCTGCTGGCCGCCCGACAGACTGAGAGGCGTCCGGTCGAGATAGGGCGTGAGCTTGAGAAGGGCGGCGGCATTGCGCACCTCCCTGTCGATGGTTGCCTGATCCGTGCCAGCTACCCGCAGCGGTGAGGCGATGTTTTCGTAGACCGTCATCGCCGGATAATTGATGAATTGCTGGTAGACCATGGCGACGTTGCGCTTTTGCACCGGCATGCCGGTGACATCCTTGCCATCGAACCAGACCGAGCCCGAGGTCGGCACGTCGAGGCCCGCCATCAACCGCATCAGGCTGGTCTTGCCGGAGAGCGTCGGCCCGAGCAGGACGTTGAGCGAGCCGTGCTGAAGCGTCAGCGAGACATCGCGGATATGTTCCGCCGCACCCACCGTCTTCGTCACGTTTCTCAGTTCAAGCATGATGCCTCCTCCCAGGCTTTCTGCATCAGTCGGCCGTCCCTATTCGGCAGCCGCCACGTGCTGCCGGCTTATTCCGCGCATGAACTCGTCGAGCACTGCGGCCTGCTCACGGCTGAGACGCAGGCCGCGCTTGGTCCGGCGCCACAATACATCCTCGGCAGTCATCGCCCATTCGTTTTCGGCGAGGTAGCGCACTTCGGCTTCGTACAGATCGGCGCCGAAGTTGCGGCCAAGATCGACGTTCGACTTGGCGAGGCCTAGCAGCTTCCTTGCGCGGGTGCCGTAGAGCCGGGTCAACCGGCGGGCCAGCCGGGCGTCGAGGAACGGGTACGCCGTTTTCAGTTTCGCCACCTCGGTATCGAAGCCGGTGACGGGAAAGTCACCGCCGGGCAGCGGCGCGTTTGCCGTCCATGGCTTACCGCGCTTGCCGAGAAAACCCTCGATCTTCTCCAGCATCGATTCCGACAATCGGCGGTAGGTGGTGATCTTGCCGCCAAAGGCATTGACGATCGGGGCGGCACCCTCGCCTCCATCGGCCTTCAGCACATAGTCGCGGGTGGCTTCCTGCGCCTTTGAGGCGCCATCGTCGTAGAGCGGGCGCACCGCGGAATAGGTCCAAACGATATCCGACGGCTTGACCGGCTGCGCGAAATATTCGCTTGCCGCAGCGCAGAGATAGTCGATCTCGGCATCACTGATCCTGACGTCGTGCGGATCGCCGGGATAGTCCCGGTCGGTGGTGCCGATGAGCGTGAACTCGTCTTCATAGGGGATGGCGAAAATGATGCGCCCGTCCTTGTTCTGAAAGAAATAGGCGCGTGGGTCGTCGAATTTCTTGCCAACGACGATGTGGCTGCCTTGCACGAGGCGGACATTGTGCACGTCGTTCAAGCCGACGGTGGCCGACAGCACCTGATCGACCCACGGGCCGGCGGCATTGACCAGCAGCCGCGCCTTGACCTCCTCGGCATCGCCGGTCCGCACGTTTTCAAGCCTGACCGTCCAGAGATTGCCTTCGCGGCGTGCGCTGACGACCTTTGTTCGGGTTCGAATGGTTGCGCCGCGCTCGGCAGCGTCGCGGGCGTTCAACACAACCAGCCGGGCATCGTTGACCCAACCGTCCGAATATTCGAACGCCTTTCGAAACAGCGGCTTCAGCGGTTTGCCGGCGGGATCCTTGGCCATGTCCAGCGTTTTCGTCGGCGGCAGCAATTTGCGCCCGCCAATATGGTCGTAGAGGAAAAGCCCGAGCCGGATCAGCCAGGCCGGACGCAGCCCCTTGGCGTATGGCAGCACGAAGCGCATCGGCCAGATGATATGCGGCGCGTTCCTCCACAGGACCTCGCGTTCCATCAGCGCTTCGCGCACCAGGCGAAACTCGTAGAATTCGAGATAGCGCAAGCCGCCATGGATCAGTTTGGTCGAACCGGAAGAGGTTCCGCTGGCCAGATCGTTCATCTCGGCAAGAAATACCGAAAACCCACGCCCCACGGCGTCGCGGGCGATGCCGCAGCCATTGATGCCGCCACCGATGACGAAAATGTCATGGATCGGTGATGCGCCCAAAGAGTCCTCCCTCGATTTCGCATTGCGGCATTTTTGGGTTCTTGCGAAACCGTACGGGGATTATTTCGAAATGATAACGAATGTCAAACGAAATATCATTGGCGACAGATGCCGCAACGGCATCTCTAGGAGAGCGACGTTTCGATCAGCTGAACTTCTGCCTCCTGGCAGATCCTACGCACCGATGGGATGTCGCAACGATCGGTGATAAAGGTGTTTACCTGCGACAGATGGCCGATGCGGACGGGCGCGGTGCGCTCGAATTTGGTCTGGTCCGACACGAGGATCACATGCCGCGCGTTGGCGATGATCGCCTGAGCGACCTTCACCTCGCGAAAATCAAAGTCGAGCAGTGCGCCGTCATGATCGATGGCCGAGGCGCCGATCACCGCAAAATCGACCTTGAACTGCCGGATGAAATCGACCGCTGCCTCGCCGACCACACCGCCGTCGGAACCGCGTACGACACCGCCGGCGATCACCACCTCGATCGAAGGATAAACGCGCATCCTATTGGCAACATTGATGTTATTGGTGATGACCATCAAGCCGCTGTGATCGAGCAGCGACTTGCTGACAGCTTCCGTCGTTGTCCCGATATTGATGAAAAGAGACGCGTTGTCGGGGATCAGCCGGGCTGCTGCGCGGCCGATCGCCTCCTTCTCCTCGGCGGCGATCTTGCGCCGAGCCTCATACTCCATGTTCTCGATGCCGGACGGGAACAATGCCCCGCCATGAATGCGAGACAAAAGCCGCTGGTCGCAGAGATCGTTGAGATCCTTGCGGATCGTCTGCGGCGTCACGTTGAAATGCGTCGCCAACTCCTCGACCAGTACGCGGCCATGGTCCTTGGCCATCTGGATGATTTCGGAATGACGCGGCGACAGATACATCTAGCAACCTCTCGTTTTCGTTTTACTTGTCTATAACGGAAAACGAAAGCCATGAACAGGAAGATCAGGTGACTGCAAGAAGAGCCCCGGCGCAACCTCGATGATGCCGGTCAACCCAGGCCACGCGCAATTTCAGTAATGACCTCGAAAGCAGTATGGACATCCGCCGCAGTCGTTTCGAATTGTCCGACCTGAAAGCGGATCGCCACCTTCCCGTCCACCCGGGTTTGCGTCAGATAGATGCGGCCGTCATCGTTGATCGCGCTGACCAACCGCAAATTGTGCTCGTCAGAGTCGGCGCCCGCAGCCGCGAGATGCCGGAACGAGAACAGCGACAGCATCGGCTCCGTGACGATCTCGAAATCCGGTTCCTTTGCCAGCCTTGCGGCGAGGCTCTCGCTCCAGGCGACATGGTTGCGGACCATGGTCCGCAGATTTTCCAAGCCATGTGCACGCAGCAGGAACCAAAGTTTCAGCGCGCGGAACCTCCGGCCAAGCGGCACCGACCATTCGGAGTAGTTGATGACTCCGTCGCGGCCATGCGTCTTGAGGAATTCGGGCTTGATCGCCAGCGTGCGCACGAGGTCTTCCGGCTGACGGATGAACTGCATCGAGCAATCGAACTGTGCGCCCAGCCATTTATGCGGGTTGAAGACAATGGAATCCGCATGTTCGGCGCCTGCCCAGAAATGCCGGAACTCGGGGCAGATCATGGCGGAGCCAGCCCATGCGGCATCGACATGCAGGTAGAGCCCGTGCCGCTTAGCTACCGCGGCAACAGCCGCCACATCGTCGGTGCCGCCGGTACTTGTGCCACCGACGCTGGCGATGATCCCCGCCGGCAGCATGCCGTTTTCGCGGTCGGTGACGATCGCTGCTTCCAGAGCCGCCGTCTGCATGGCGCGGAAGCGTCCGGCGACCGGAATGCGCACGAGGTTCGCCTCGCCGATGCCCGACACCCAGATCGCCCGGTCGATGGAAGTATGGACTTGG
Source organism: Mesorhizobium sp. M0904 (assembly GCF_040319475.1). NCBI lineage: Bacteria > Pseudomonadati > Pseudomonadota > Alphaproteobacteria > Hyphomicrobiales > Phyllobacteriaceae > Mesorhizobium > Mesorhizobium sp. M0904. Next base: position 52,738 of record NZ_JAMYOC010000014.1, read on the forward strand.
CCGGAAGAATAGACTCGCACGACCGGCTGGCCTTGCAAGCCGTTCTTGTTACCTTGCCAGTCGAGCGCGCGCTCGCGAATGGTCAGCACGGCGGCAAGCGTCGCCGATGAAGCCGAATCCTGCATGACGCCGGAAAATCCCTCCGGCAGACCAAGCGCCTGCCGCATCCAGTCGACGACACGCGTCTCGAGTTCGGTTGCCGCCGGCGAGGTCTGCCAAAGCATGCATTGCGCGGCCATGGCGGAAACCAGATACTCGGCCACGACCGAGGCCGGTGCCGCATTGGCCGGGAAATAGGCGAAGAAACGCGGATGCTGCCAGTGCGTCATGCCCGGCAGAATCTTTTGCTCGAAATCGGCGAAGATTGCCTGCATCGTTTCGCCGTTTTCCGGCGGCGCAACATCGATGCTTTTGAAGATTTCGCCCGGCTCGACAAACGGCCGCACCGGTCTTTCGCGAAGGCTGTCTCTGTAGTCGGCGCCCCATTCGGCCGCTCGCAGCGACCATTCGCGGAATTCGTTGCTATTCATCTTCGCCTCCGTAGCGCCTCGTCGAGCCGCCATCAAAGAGCACGAAAAACGAAGGTTTTCATTCGGGAAAATCAGGCAAGCTGGCAAAGGCAGTCTTCAGCGCGTTCGACCAGCTATCCGAGATCGTGCGATAATATTGATCATCCTGGGTTATTCGCTTTTTGAGGCCAACCTTGAAGGTGTCCTTTTCATAGAACAGCAGGTCGAGCGGCAGGCCGACCGACAGGTTCGACTTCAGCGTCGAGTCGAACGACACAAGCAGCAACTTCACCGTCTCGGCGAAACTCATCGTCCTTTCATAAGCGCGGATGATGATCGGCTTGCCGTATTTGGTCTCACCTATCTGGAAGAACGGCGTGTCGTCGGTGGATTCGATGAAATTGCCTTCCGGATAGATCATGAACAGGCGCGGCGCGCTGCCCTTGATCTGACCGCCGAGGATGAAGGAGGCGTTGAAATAGGAATCCGCCTTTTCGCCCGCCGGCGACGAACTGGCGATGACCTCCTTGACGGTGTCTCCGACCAGCCGCACTGTCTGGTACATGGAAGGCGTTTCGAGCAGCGTGGCACGGCGCTCCGCCACTGCCTTGGTGCGTTCGTCGAGCAGGCTGACTACGGCCTGCGTCGTCGCCAGATTGCCGGCCGACATCAAAACGATGACGCGCTCGCCCGGCTCTTCCCAGACATGCATCTTCCTGAAGGTCGAGATCGAATCCATGCCGGCGTTGGTGCGCGTGTCCGACATGAACACGAGCCCGCGATCGATCTTCAGCCCGACGCAATAGGTCATCGAATCTCTTTGGCAACAATCTTGGCGGAGATTACTGCTCCACGGTGACGGTGACGGCAAGCTGTTCTTCCGCCTGTCCCAGCCGAATTCCCGATACCGGTGTGGCGTCGCGATAATCGCGGCCAGTCGCCACCTTTACATAACGCTCGTCGGGAGAAATGCCGTTGGCGACGTCGAAGGCGACCCAGCCGAGGCCCGAGACATGCGCCTCGGCCCAGGCGTGGCTTGCCGCCTGCTCGATCGCTGCATTCATCATCAGATAGCCACTGACATAGCGCGCGGGAAAATCCATGGCGCGCGCCGCCGCAACGAAGATGTGGCTGTGGTCCTGGCAAACGCCGGTCTTGAGCGCCAGGGCCTCTTCGGCCGGCGTCGTCGCGTTGGTGGTGCCCGGCGTATAAGCGACGCGCTCGCCGATCATCGCCATCAACCGGTGCAGCCTTTCGATGTCGGTGCCCTTGCCGACCGAGGCAGCAAGCTCGCGAATGTCGCTGCCGATCGTCGTCAGCGGCGTTTCGTGGCCGAACAGCCAGAGCGGCACGAAACCCTGGTGCGGCCCGCAGACGCCGGCGGTGTCGCGCGTCACCACTTCGCCGGCTGCTTCGACGGTGATGAAGTCGCGCTCACCCTCGACGCTCAACAGCCGGGTATCATTGCCGAAATGGTCGGTGAAGCGCACTTCCTCGCGTGCGCCTTCGATCTTCAGCGCCCAGGACAGTACCGTCTGGGTGCGCCCGTTCACCGGGAGCAGCCGCAAACGCTGCAACAAATAATGCACCGGCGCATCGTAGCGGTATTCGGTCCGGTGGGTGATCTTCAGCCGCATCGCACTCGTCCCTGGAGCATGAGCTTTTCCGAAAACCGGTCTCCGCTTTTTGGGGTCATGCTCAATAGAACCTGTAATCCTGCGCGATCTCGTCGCCGAGTCTGGTGTTGTCGCGGATGAAATTGGCCAGGAATTCATGCAGGCCAGCGTCGAAAATATCCTTGATCGAGCCGGCCGTAAGCATGGCCTGGGTCTTGGCAGCCGTCGCATGGCAGGCGTGGCGCTCACCATAGTCGTCACCCAGGAATTTGAGATGCTCCGTCAGGAAGCGGTAGCAAAAGGTCAGCGAGCGCGGCATGCGGACATTGAGGATCAGATAGTCGGCGATGTTGCTCGGCTTGTAATCGGCGTCATAGACCCAGCGGTAGGAGCGGTGCGCCGATACCGAGCGGAGGATCGATTCCCACTGGTAGTTGTCGAGCGTCGAGCCGACCCAGGAAATCGACGGTAACAGCACGTAGTACTTCACGTCCAGGATGCGGGCAGTGTTGTCGGCGCGTTCGACATAAGTGCCGAGCTGCGAAAAATCGAAAATCTCATTGCGCAGCATCGTGCCGTAGAACGAGCCGCGGATCAGCGCCGTCTCGCGTTTGATTGCGTCGAGCGCGTTGGGCAGGTCGCGCTCGTCGATCGGCTTGGCTAGCATCCGCTTCAGCGACATCCAGGCTTCGTTGATGCTTTCCCAGGTTTCACGCGTCAACGCGGTACGCACCATGCGAGCATTGTTACGGGCCGTTTCGATAGACGACATCGTGCTCGACGGGTTCGATGTGTCGCGCAGCAGATAGTCGGCGACATTGGCGGCGGTGTAGTCGGAATATTTCTGCGTGAAGCTGGCGTCCGAACCGGCGCTGAGCAGCACCGAATTCCACTCCTCCGAAGCGTTCTGAGTACGGGTTAGCGCCATGCGCAAGCCGGCGTCCACCAGCCGCGCCATGTTTTCCGCCCGCTCGATATAGCGGTTCATCCAATAGAGCCCGTTGGCGGTGCGACCGAGAAGCATGTCAGGCGGTCCTGTGGCGAATGGTGGATGGTGGACGGTGAATGGTGACTATCCAGACTTTAGGCCACGATGCCGCGTGCTTCACTTCAGGGCATTTCACCAACATCAACAACATATATCCTTATCTATTCACTATTCACTATTCACTACTTCCACTCTAATCATCCAACACCCACGTATCCTTTGTGCCCCCGCCTTGCGAGGAATTGACGACCAGCGAGCCTTCCTTGAGCGCTACTCGGGTCAGCCCGCCGGGCACGATCTGGATACGGTCGGAAACCAGCACATAGGGGCGCAGATCGACATGGCGCGGCGCCAGCCCCTTGTCCGTCAGGATCGGACAGGTCGACAGCGCCAGCGTCGGCTGAGCAATGTAGTTCGATGGTTTTGCCGCGAGCTTTTTCGAAAAATCCTCGCATTCCTTCTTGGTCGCCGCCGGACCGACCAGCATGCCGTAACCGCCGGACCCGTGGACCTCCTTGATGACCAGTTCATCAATGTGCTCGAGCACGTATTTCAGGCTGTCCGGCTCCGAGCAGCGCCAGGTCGGGATGTTGCCGAGCATCGCCTTGCGGCCGGTGTAGAATTCGACGATCTCGGGCATGTACGAATAGATCGCCTTATCGTCAGCGATGCCGGTTCCCGGCGCATTGGCGATCGTGATGTTGCCGGCGCGGTAGACGTCCATAATGCCCGGCACGCCAAGTGCCGAGTCGGGGCGGAAGGTCAGCGGATCGAGGAACGAGTCGTCGACACGCCGGTATAGCACGTCGATCTGCTTGTAGCCCTCGGTCGTGCGCATCGCGACATGGCCATCGACGACGCGCAGATCCTGCCCTTCGACGAGCTGCACGCCCATCTGGTCGGCAAGGAAAGCATGTTCGAAATAAGCTGAGTTGAAGCTGCCCGGCGTCAGCACGGCAATCGTCGGCGTGCCCTTGGTGCTTTGCGGCCGTACCGCCGCCAGCGACTGGCGCAGGAGCTGCGGGTAATTCTCCACCGGCCGCACCTTGATCTGCTGGAACAACTCGGGAAACAGCTGCATCATCGTCTCGCGGTTTTCCAGCATGTAGGAGACGCCGGACGGCGTGCGCGCATTGTCCTCCAGTACGTAGAACTCGTTCTCGCTAATGCGTACGATGTCGACGCCGATGATGTGGGTATAGACGCCGGCCGGCGGCCGCACCCCGATCATCTCGGGCAGGAACGCCTCGTTCCTGGCGATCAACTCCTTCGGCACCCGGCCGGCGCGCAAGATCTCCTGGCGATGGTAGATGTCGTCGAGAAAGGCGTTCAGCGCCTGGACGCGCTGCTCGATGCCTTGCGTTAGCCGTCGCCATTCATTGCCCGAAATGATGCGCGGAACGATGTCGAAGGGTATCAGCCGCTCCGATGCTTCCTGCTCGCCGTAGACGGCGAAAGTGATGCCTGTCTTGCGAAAGACGCGTTCGGCGTCCTGCATCTTCTCGGTAAGTCTGGCCGGGTCCTGTTCCTTCAGCCAGCGATCGTAAGCCGAATACGGTTTTCTCAGCCCGGAAACTTCCGGAAGCATTTCGTCGAACGCTGCCAATCGCATACTCCCCTGTGACGCCATTTCACTGGCCTCGCTGGAGAAAATCAAGCGCAATCGGCGATTTGGCGGGCGCCGGCGATCAGTATATCGCGGTTGCCTAAAATTAAGGCAGCACCAATAGGGCCCTGATCAGGCTTTGCCTTGTGTCCGGGCAAATGTCGGATGGAGATCAAAACGCGCGAAAGGTGACGACCGTAAACGTATCCTTGATTCCCGGGAGAATCTGCACTTTCTCGTTGACGAAGTGGCCGATGTCTTCCTCGTCGTCGACATAGAATTTGGCGAGCAGGTCGTAGTTGCCGGCTGTCGAGTAGATTTCCGAAGCAATCTCGGCATCGGCCAGGGCGCTGGCAACGTCGTAGGCCTTGCCCAGATCGCACTTTATCTGCACGAAAAATGCCTTCATTGCCTGGTCCTGTCCAACATCGCACGCTCTAATCGAGCGGCCCTTGTGGCAGACTGCCGCCCGGCTTTCAAGCATCGCCAATCGCTCAGGCTGTCTCGCCTCGACAATGCTTTCTCGGCTCGGACACGGACTGCCACGCCGAATGTTTACGCTCGGCTGAAACCCTGAAGCACGGCAAAGCGTATGGTATCATGTACCTTCAGGCAGCGATTTCTCGGGGACAACGGAGACAGGCCATGCGCCGCGCGTTTTTCGCATTCACAGTCCTTCCATTCATTTTCGCATCCCAGGCCTTTTCTGGCGACGCCGAAGTCAAAGCGGCGCAGACGGTCATCGATGGTCAGTTGAGGGCCTTCATCGCCAATGACGGAATGACGGCCTACAGCTTTGCCGCACCGAATGTGAAGCGCATCTTTCCGACCGTCGATACCTTCATGAACATGGTGACCAACGGCTATCCGCCGGTGCGCCAGCCGCAGACCTACTCCTTCGGCAAGGTTCGCGAGACGAGCCCGACCTCGATCATCCAGCAAGTGCTGATCGTCGGCCCGGATGGCAAGGACTACGAGGCGGTCTACACGCTCGAACTACAGCCTGACGGCAGCTTTCGGATCACCGGCTGCAGCCTGCGCGCGTCCACGTCGCTCAGCACTTGAGCCTTCGATCACCTCACTGGGAGATCGCCCCGCCTCCAGCTTTCGGAAATCTCAGCTGAGCGTGCTTCCAACCTGCCAGCCTCGATCGCTTCACGAATGTCGCGCATCAGCTGCTGGTAATAGGACAGATTGTTCCAGGTAAGGAGCATCGCCCCAAGTGCCTCTTGCGAGCGCACCAGATGGTGCAGATAGGCGCGCGAATAGTCGCGTGCGGCCGGGCAGTCGCTTTCCTCATCGAGCGGACGCGGATCGTCGGCATGGCGGGCGTTGCGAAGATTGACCTTGCCGCGCCGCGTGTAGGCAAGACCGTGGCGCCCTGCCCGCGTCGGCATCACGCAATCGAACATGTCGATGCCGCGCGCTACCGACTTCAAGATGTCGTCCGGCGTGCCGACACCCATCAGGTAGCGCGGCCGCTCAACCGGCAGCTCCGGGCAAGTGATGTCGAGCATCTCCAGCATCACCGCTTGCGGCTCGCCGACAGCCAGCCCGCCGATCGCGTAGCCCTTCAGCTCCATTGCCTTCAGCGCCTGCGCCGAGCGCAGCCGCAGATCCGGCACGTCGCCGCCTTGTACAATGCCGAACATCGCCTTGCCGGGCTGCTCGCCGAATGCCGTCTTGCAACGCTCGGCCCAGCGCAACGACAACTCCATGGCACGCTCGATCTCGTTCTGCTTGGCCGGCAGAGCCGTGCATTCATCGAGCTGCATCTGGATGTCGGAATCGAGCAGCCCCTGGATCTCAATCGAACGCTCCGGCGACATCTCGAAGGCGCCGCCGTCGATATGCGAACGGAAGGTCACGCCGTTCTCGGTCAGTTTCCTCAGCTTCGATAGCGACATCACCTGGAAGCCGCCGCTGTCAGTCAGGATCGGATGCGGCCAGCGGGCGAACTCATGCAGGCCGCCGAGCCGCGCCACGCGCTCGGCGCCGGGTCTCAGCATCAGGTGGTAGGTATTACCAAGGATGATGTCCGAGCCGACGCCGCGCACCTGATCCATATACATGGCCTTCACCGTGCCGCCGGTACCGACCGGCATGAAGGCAGGCGTGCGGATTTCCCCGCGCGGCATGGTGATTGCACCACGCCGCGCCCTGCCGTCGGTCGCCAGCACCTTGAAGGTGAATGCGTCAGTCATTGAATTCCCTAGCCATCGAACTCCTTGTCAAATACCGGCGCGTCCGCAGCCTGCTTATCGAGCGATTGACGGTAGCGGATGCAGCCGCGCATGAATTTCGGCCACGGCGGCACGGCAATCGCCGGCTCGGTCTTTTCGGGCAAAAGCGACCACAGGTCGGGATGATGCCAGCACAGATCATGGCCGGTGGCGTCGCGGTGTTGGCGGATGCCGGCGCGTAATTTCCTGACCTCGCCGATCAATGCTTCGCGGTCGAAGGTTTCCAGGTCATCGTCCATTACTATCCTCCCTGAACAGAAGACTTGCGTCTCCATAGGAATAAAACCTGTAGCGATTCTCGATGGCATGCGCATAGGCCGCCCGCATCGTCTGCAAACCGCAGAAGGCCGAAACCAGCATGAACAGCGTCGAACGCGGCAGATGGAAATTGGTCATCAGCATGTCGGCGGTCTTGAAGCGATAGCCGGGGGTGATGAAGATGTCGGTCAGGCCTGACCATGCGGCCAGCCTGCCCTCCTCGCCAGCCGCGCTCTCCAGCAAGCGCAGCGATGTCGTGCCGACAGCGATAATGCGCCCTCCTTTTGCTTTCGCCGCATTCAGCGCCTCGGCGGTTTCCGCGCTGACCGAACCGGTTTCGGCGTGCATCTTGTGGTCCGCGGTGTCGTCCGCCTTCACCGGCAGGAATGTACCGGCGCCGACATGCAGCGTGACGAAACGGCGCTCTATGCCCTTGGCGTCGAGCGTCGCAAACAGCTCCGGCGTGAAATGCAGCCCTGCCGTCGGCGCGGCGACCGCGCCCTCCTCCCTAGCATAAATGGTCTGATAATCGCTGCGGTCGCGTTCGTCGTCGTCACGTTTGGAGGCGATGTAGGGCGGCAGCGGGATGTGGCCGACAGCGTGCAGCGCCTCGTCGAGGAACGGACCTGACAGGTCGAAGCCGAGCAGCACCTCGCCGCCTTCCCCCTTCTCGATCACGGTCGCATCGAGTTGGCCGAGAAAGCAGGAATTGGCATCATGACCGAAATGGATGCGATCTCCGGCGGCGATGCGCTTGCCCGGACGCATGAAGGCGAGCCACCGGTCGGGCGCCACCCGCATATGCAGCGTGGCTTCGACCTGCGCTGCTGCTTCGCCGCGCCGCCTGATGCCCTTCAATTGTGCCGGAATGACCTTGGTGTCGTTGAAGACCAGCACATCATCACCGGCCTTGAGCAGGGCCGGCAGGTCGCGCACCGTCAGGTCTTCGAGCCCCTCACCCGGCCTGACCACCAGCATCCTGGCGCTGTCGCGCGGCTCGGCTGGGCGAAGCGCGATGCGTTCTTCCGGCAGATCGAAGTCGAAAAGGTCGACGCGCAAGAAAACCCCGCCTCAAGGTTCCGGGCAGGTCACCGCCCAGGCACTGACACCGTCAATGCTCAACGTGCCGCCCATTGCGAAACTGGACTGCTCGCTGGCCTTGACCAGCCGCAATTTGGCGACGATCGAGCTGAGGCCCTCATCAGTGAGATCGATCAGCATGCGCTCGTCGTCTTCGAATGCCTGTCCAACGATGACTTTCGTTGAGCCTGGCTGGCCGTCCGTGGTCCATGTCTTGCCGCCGGCATCCAGCCACACCCGCGCCACCGCAATGACGGCCGTGTGTCCCATCAAAACATCAATCGATGCCGCGCCGCCGTCGGCGCTGCAAACGATCGATTCCGTCGCCAACGCCGGAGTGGCCGCCGCGACGAGCACAAGTACGATGGCCGCGACAGCCCGGCTGGTCATTTCACGTCGGCCGCGACCTTGAGCGATACGATCTTGTCGGGGTCCTGCACCGGTTCGCCGCGCTTGATCTTGTCGACATTGTCCATGCCTTCGATGACCTGGCCCCATACAGTGTACTGGCGGTTGAGGAAGGCGGCGTCGTCGAAGCAGATGAAGAACTGCGAATTGGCCGAGTTCGGGTTTTGCGAGCGCGCCATCGAACAGGTGCCGCGGCCATGGTTGGCGTTGGAGAACTCGGCCTTCAGATCGGGCTTGTCGGAACCGCCAGTGCCGGCGCGCGACGGCGCGAAAGACGGCTTGTTGGAATTGCCGAACTTCACGTCGCCGGTCTGCGCCATGAAGCCGTCGATGACGCGGTGGAAGACCACGCCGTCATAGGCGCCTTCGCGTGCCAGCTCCTTGATACGGCCGACATGGCCGGGCGCCAGATCTGGAAACAATTCGATGACGACCTTGCCCTTCGTCGTGTCCATGATAAGCGCGTTCTCGCGGTCCTTGATTTCGGCCATGTCAGAAATATCCTTTTGAAACTTGGGTTTACTTGCCGTCGGCGGCGATGCGCACCTTGATCATGCGATCGGGATCGGTCACCGTCCCGTTCTGCGCCTCGTCGCCTTTCTTGATGTGGTCCACCAGCTCCATGCCGCTGACGACATTGCCAACGATGGTGTACTGGCCATCGAGCGGCGGTGCCGGCGCGAACATGATGAAGAATTGCGAATTGGCGGAATTCGGATCGTCGGAGCGGGCCATGCCGACCACGCCGCGCTGGTAGTGCTCGGTGCTGGAGAATTCGGCCGGCAGGTCGGGAAGATCGGAGCCGCCGGTGCCGACAGCGTCGGCATTGAAGCCGCTCTTCATGTTGCCGAACTTGACGTCGCCGGTCTGCGCCATGAAGCCGTCGATGACGCGGTGAAAGGCGACGTTGTCGTAGGCGCCCTGGCGCACCAGCTTTTTGATCTGCGCGACGTGTTTCGGCGCAAGGTCGGGCCTCAGCGCGATGGTCACGTCGCCGTCCTTCAGCGTTACGATCATGGTGTTTTCCGGATCAGCGGCAAAGGCCGACACGGATGCGGTCACAAGACCGGCAAACACGGCAAGCAAGAAGGCAAGCTTTTTCAGCTGCATGGATCTTTCTCCGAATATCTTCGTTCATGCATGTCGTTACCCAAAGCCGGGTTCCACTTTTGGGTGACATGCATTTATTTCGCGAATTTGGCGGCGAGCGCGCCGGCCACGGCCGCCGGCACGAAGGGGCGGATGTCGCCTCCCATCGAAGCTATCTGGCGCACAAGTGTGGCGGTAATGGTGCGCACCGAGGGGCTGGCGGGCAGGAACACCGTCTGCAGCTCCGGCGCCATGGTCTCGTTCATGCCGGCCATCTGCATCTCATAGTCAAGATCGGTGCCGTCGCGCAGACCGCGGATCATGATCGAGGCGCCATGCTTCCTGGCCGCATCGATGACCAGCCCGTCGAAGGCGACCACTTTGATACGCGCACCGTCGCTGCCGAATTCCGCCTTCGCGGCCGTTTCGATCAGGCCAACCCGTTCCTCGAAGGAAAACAACGGCTTCTTGCCGGGATGGGTGCCGATCGCCGCATAGATTGTATCCGCCACGGCCAGCGATGCCTTCAGCACGTCGAGATGGCCGTTGGTCAGCGGGTCGAAAGAGCCGGCATAAAGGGCGATGCGTTCGGTCATGGCAGGTGCTTCTAGCGAGCCTCTCTCCTAAAGGCAAATCCGATCACCAGCCCGCCTCGTGAACCCTTTGGCCGACGTAAACGACAGATGAATGTGCCGCTCACAACAGCTTCACGCAGTGTTCACTAAGTTGCAGCTGCAGAAGATGAAACCAAACACCCATCTAATCGTTGTTAGGCGCAGGAGAACACGCACATGCTGATCTACATGCTTGCCACCGCAATGACCGTCGCCATGCTGATCGCTACCGTATTCGGGTTGCATCAGGAGGCACAGCGCGTCCGCGCCAAGGCCAATACCAAGCAGTTCGAAGGCTTCGGCATCCGTAGGCCTTATCGGCATTTCTAGAGCGTTTGCTGACAACGCCGGACCGACCTATCGGGCTGGCGGCGTCGTGGCAACTCACTCGACGTTGTTGTTGTCAGGCTCCCCACCTTCGGTAGCAGCGCCGCTTTCAGCCTCGACACTCTCTTCGATCTCTTCGTCTGCCTGCGGCTCCGAAATCCGCTCCACCGAAACGACCTTCTCGCCCTCTGCGGTATTAAAGATCGTAACGCCCTTGGTGGCGCGGCTGGCGAAACGAATGCCGTTAACCGGGACGCGAATGACGGTTCCGCCATCCGAAACCAGCATGATCTGATCATCATTGCCGACCGGGAAGGTCGCCACCAGACGGCCGATTTCGGCCGTTTTCGAAACGTCGGTAGCGCGGATACCCTTGCCGCCGCGACCGGTCAGGCGGAAATCGTACGACGACGAACGCTTGCCGTAGCCATATTCCGTCACCGTCAGCACGAACTGCTCGTGTGCCTTGAGGAATTCGTAGCGCTCGTCGGAAAGCTCCGCCTCTTCGCCGACCTCTTCGTTGGTAAGCTGGATTTCTTCCTCCTCACCGGCGGCGATGTCGGCGGCGAGCCGGCGTTCAGCCACCACCCGCTTAAGGTAGGCGGCACGTTCCGCCGGCGGCGCGTCGACATGCTCGATCACCGCCATCGAGATCACCCGGTCGCCATCGGCCATGGCGATGCCGCGCACGCCGACCGAATTGCGGCTCTGGAAGACGCGTACGTCGCTGACCGGGAAGCGGATGCACTGGCCGGAACTTGCCGTCAAAAGCACGTCGTCATTATCGGTGCAGGTCTCGACGCCGAGGATCTCGTCGCCTTCCTCGTCCAGCTTCATGGCGATCTTGCCGTTGCGGTTGACCTGGACGAAGTCCGACAGCTTGTTGCGACGCACGGTGCCGCGCGTGGTGGCAAACATGACGTCGAGCTCGCCCCAGCTCGTCTCATCCTCCGGCAGCGGCATGATCGTGGTGATGCGCTCGCCCTGTTCGAGCGGCAGCATATTGATCAACGCCTTGCCGCGCGATTGCGGGTTGCCGATCGGCAGGCGCCAGACCTTTTCCTTGTAGACGATGCCACGCGAGGAGAAGAACAGCACCGGCGTGTGCGTGTTGGCGACGAACAGCCGGGTGACGAAATCCTCTTCCTTGGTCGACATGCCGGAGCGGCCCTTGCCGCCGCGGCGCTGCGCCCGGTAGAGCGACAGCGGCACGCGCTTGATGTAGCCGGAATGGCTGACCGTGACGACCATGTCCTCGCGCTGGATCAGGTCCTCGTCTTCCATGTCCGCCCCGCCCTCGGCGAGCTCGGTGCGGCGCGGCGTGCCGAACTCGTCGCGCACGGCGATGAGCTCGTCCTTGACGATCTGCTGGACGCGGGCGCGGGACGACAGGATGTCCAGGTAGTCCTTGATCTCGTCGCCGATCGTGTTCAGCTCGTCGGCGATCTCGTCGCGGCCGAGCGCGGTTAGGCGCTGCAGGCGCAGTTCGAGGATGGCGCGCGCCTGCTCCTCGGAGAGATTGTAGGTACCGTCCTCGTTGATGCGATGGCGCGGGTCGTCGATCAGAAGAATCAGCGATTCCACGTCGCCCGAAGGCCAGCGCCGCTCCATCAACTGCTCGCGCGCCGTCTGCGGGTCCGGAGCGCTGCGGATCAGCTTGATGACTTCATCGATATTGGCAACAGCGATGGCAAGGCCGACCAGCACATGGGCGCGGTCGCGCGCCTTGCGGAGCAGGAATTTCGTGCGCCGGCTGATCACCTCCTCGCGGAAGGCGACGAACGCCTTCAGCATGTCGGTGAGCGTCAGCAATTCCGGCTTGCCGCCGTTCAGCGCCACCATGTTGGCACCGAAGGACGTCTGCAGCGGAGTGAAGCGGTAAAGCTGGTTGAGGATGACGTCGGCGACGGCGTCGCGCTTCAGTTCGATGACGACGCGGTAACCCTGGCGGTCGCTCTCATCGCGAATGTCGGAAATGCCCTCGATGCGCTTGTCGCGCACCAGTTCGGCCATCTTCTCGATCATCGATGCTTTGTTCACCTGATAGGGAACCTCGGTGATGACGATCGATTCACGGTCGTTGCCGCGCGCCTCGATGTTGACGCGGCCGCGCATGACGATGGAGCCGCGGCCGGTCGAATAGGCGCTGTAGATGCCGGAACGGCCAAGCACGATGCCGCCGGTCGGGAAATCCGGTCCCGGAATGATCTCCATCAGCGCCGGAAGATCGATCGCTGGATTGTCGATGAGGGCAATGGCGCCGTTGCAGACCTCGCCCAGATTGTGCGGCGGGATGTTGGTGGCCATGCCGACGGCGATGCCGCCGGAGCCGTTGACCAGCAGGTTCGGAAAGCGCGCCGGCAGGACTTTCGGTTCGCTGCCCGACGCATCGTAAGTGTCCTGGAAATCGACGGTGTCCTTGTCGATGTCTTCCAGCAACTCATGCGCGACCTTGGTCAGCCGCGATTCCGTGTAGCGCATCGCCGCCGGCGGATCGCCGTCGATCGAGCCGAAATTGCCCTGCCCGTCAATCAGCGGCACGCGCAGCGACCAGTCCTGCGCCATGCGCACCAAAGCGTCGTAGATAGAGGCGTCGCCGTGCGGATGGTATTTACCCATCACGTCGGCGACCGGGCGTGCCGATTTCACATATTTACGGTTCCAGTGATAGCCGCTCTCATAGGCGGCGTAGAGGATGCGGCGATGCACCGGCTTGAGGCCGTCGCGCACGTCCGGCAGCGCGCGACTGACGATCACGCTCATGGCGTAATCGAGATAGGAGCGCTGCATCTCCTCGATGATGGATATCGGCTCGATGCCGGTGGGGCCGCCGTCGGCGCCGCGCGGTGTCTTCTGGTCGGTCAAATCGGATCACAATCTAATCAGGAATCACTTGGTGCTTATATAGGAAGCCGGCCCGAAACTCCAACAATCGCGGCAGTTTTCCAATGTGGTTTTTAGCGGCAAATTCAAAAGGATACACCAATTGCGACGATATGGCCGTGGCACCCTTTCACCGGCGTCGCCGGCGGGCGCGATAAGTACCCGGCGCCTCGCCCATCAGCCGCCGGAAACGGCGGTTGAAGGTTGATAGATCGTTGAATCCCGCCGCAAAGGCGATCGCCGAAATTGTGTTATCTGACGTCCGCAGCCGCACGGCTGCCCTGTGCAGCCGCGTTCTCAGCAGGAATTGGTAGGGCGTCATGCCGGCAACGTGCCGGAAGGTGCGCAGGAAATGGTAAGGGCTGGTGGCGGTCTCGTCGGCGAGTTCGGCAAGCGAGATCGGCCGGTCGGCATCGACTTCAATGCGCCGCACCGCTTCGGCGACACGCTTCTGGTCGCGGCGGCTCGGGGTCCGTCCCCGATCCGTGGCGCTGCAAGCCGCTGTTACCGCGGCACCGGCAATGCGCAGGGCGAGTTCCTCGAACGCGCCGGTGTCGGCCATCTCGCGCGCCGCCTCCGCTTCGGCGAGCAGCGGCACCAGCGCCGGCAAGGGCGGCAGGCGCGGCGTGCTGAAATCGAGCGTCTTGGCGCCCGGCACGTCGGCGACGATCCGCTCCATACAGGCCGGTCCGAAATGGAAGGAGAGGCAGCGGTCGCCGGCGCCATGCTCGTGCCCGCACTCGTAGCATGTGCCGGGATTGCCGAGCAGGAGCGCGCCCGGCGCCAGCATCGCCGTGCCTTGGCGGGCACGATAGCGGAAGGTGCCGCTGGTTACGGCAGCAACGCAGAAATGCCGATGCTCCTCCTCGAATGGCCTGTCGGCGGCGCTGGCGGTGCAGATGACATCCGACACCTGCCAGCCTCGGCCCGACGCCAGCCTATGCGCGCTCGTCGTCATCGCCCAAACATAGCAATTTTTCCCAAGCGCAGAACCCCTGCCGGCCTCTATGCTTGCCGGTCTCCTGACAAGATGAGAGCGAAGCCATGTCCAATTCCTTTGCCAAGGCCCTGCACAGCGATGGGCCCACACCGGCCCTTGCCGAGAAACTGAACCTTTACGGCCGCTTCGTCGGCGCCTGGACGTTCGACGCCACGCGCCATCTCGAAGACGGTCAGGTGCTGACCGGGCGCGGCGAGGTGCATTTCGGCTGGGTCCTTGAAGGCCGCGCGATCCAGGACGTATGGATCCTGCCAGCTCGTGACGCTGGTTCCTCCCCTTCGCTCGGCAAATGGACCTTCTATGGCACGACGTTGCGCGTCTATGACCCAGGCGTCGACGCCTGGCACATCTTCTGGAGCGACCCGCGCAACCGGTATTACAGCCGCCAGTTGGGCCGCGTCGAAGGCGACACGATCGTCCAATTAGGCGCAGACGGCACCGGCCCTTCGGTACGCTGGAGCTTTTCCCGGATCACCGGAGATTCCTTCCGCTGGCTGGGCGAGCGTTCGTTTGACGACGGCGCCACCTGGCGTCTCGAAGTCGAGTTTCTGGCGCGCCGCACCGCCAGCCCCTGATCCGCACGGTTTCCACTGGCTTCGCTTTGCTCTACCAATCCCGTTAACCGGCATTGCCGGCGGGGAGGGTCAGCATGCCGAGCTTCGACAGCCTGTTCAACGCCTTCGTCACCATACTGGTGACGATCGATCCGCCCGGCCTGGCGCCGCTCTTCCTTGCCGTGACCCGCGGCATGAACCGCGAGGAGCGCAACCAGGTCTCCGTGCGCGCCTCGATCATCGCTTTCCTGGTGATGGCATTGTTCGCAATCGCCGGCGCGTCGATCCTGTCGGTCTTCGGCATCACCCTGCCGGCCTTCCGCGTCGCCGGCGGCTTTCTGCTGTTCTTCATCGCCTTCGAAATGGTGTTCGAGCGCCGGCAGGACCGTAAGGAGAAGATCGGCGACGTCGCCATCACCAGGGACATGATCCACAACATCGCCGCCTTTCCGCTGGCGATCCCGCTGATTGCGGGTCCCGGCGCGATTTCGGCGACCGTCCTGCTCTCAAGCTCGTTTCAGGGTTTTGGCGCGCAGACAGCCCTTGTCGGCATCATCGCCATCTGCCTCGTCATCACCTACCTGGTGTTCGTGCTGTCAGAGCGCATCGATCGTATCCTCGGCCAAACCGGCCGTTCGATCCTGACACGGCTGCTCGGCGTCATCCTGGCGGCGCTCGCCATACAGTTCGTCGCCGACGGCATCAAGGCGCTGATGGCGACCTAGGAACTGCCCTACTTCGCTGTCGTTTCAATGACTTCGAAGTCATGGGTAATCTCGGCAGTCTTGGCCATCATTGCCGAGGCCGAGCAGTATTTCTCGATCGAAAGCCCGATCGCCCGCTTCACCTTGTCGTGTGACAGCGCCCGGCCCTTGACGACAAAATGCATGTGAATGCGGGTGAACACCCTGGGATCGGCTTCTGCACGGTCGGCATCGAGTTCGACCACGCAATCTTCGACCGCCTCGCGCCCCTTTTCGAGGATATGGACCACGTCATAGGCCGAGCAGCCTCCGGTGCCGATCAGCACCAGTTCCATTGGGCTCGGCCCCGGCGTCTTGCCCTCCAGCCCGAACGCCGTGCCTAGCACCAGCTTGTGCCCACTGGCGGACTCGCCAACAAAAGTGCGCTCCTCCACCCATTTGACCCTTGCTTTCACTTGATACGTCCTTTCACCGCTCAAACGCACAACGTCCCGAAAATCCAAGACAGATTTTCGGGACGCCATTTCGTGGCCAAGGTGCTGGCGCTTGTCGCCGCAAGGGCAGTCCGCCCCGAGAAATCAGAACGGGATTTCGTCGTCCAGCTCGCGCGATGAACCACCGCCGCCGCCCTTGTTGGCGCCACCCCGATTGAAACTTTCGCCCGGGCCGGACTGGCCGAAATCGGAACCGCGGCTCGCACCGCCACCGGCATAGTTGCCGACCTGGCCGCCGCCCTCGCCCCGTGCGTCGAGCATCTGCAGCTCGCCGCGGAATTTCTGCAACACGATTTCAGTCGTATAGCGGTCATTGCCGGTCTGGTCCTGCCATTTGCGCGTCTGCAGCTGGCCCTCGACATAGACCTTCATGCCTTTCTTCAGATACTGCTCGGCCACCTTGGCGATCTGGTCGTTGAAAATCACGACATTGTGCCACTCGGTCTTTTCCTTGCGCTCTCCAGATGTCTTGTCGCGCCAGCTTTCCGACGTCGCGATGCGGATATTGACGACCGGGTCACCCGAATTCAGGCGGCGGATTTCAGGGTCCGCCCCGAGGTTGCCCACCAGAATGACCTTGTTGACGCTACCCGCCATGACACTTCTCCGCGCTCATCCGAAACCAAATTCCTTGTCGCTCCACCTTACAGGCTATGGACAATCCCTGCCTGCCGTGGCTGCCTTTTCCCACAAGGTTTTTGTTCTCTTTTCGTTCTAGTTTAAAGGTCCTGCACTGTCAATAGATGTCAGTAACAAGTAGGGTCTTGGCGCCGAATTTTCCACGAACCCTGAGATCGAGGCGAACTCAATGAAGATGGTCGAGCATGACGATCAGCCGCAAGAAGAATGGCGGACGGGAGTAAAGACCCGCATGCATGTCTCGGCCTGCAACGGCGCAACTCAACTTTGCATATTTGAACAATGGGTCGAACCCGCGGTTGGCGCCCCGACACATTGGCACCCGGTCGAGGAAGTGCTTACCGTCATCGCTGGCAGGGCCGAGATGTGGATCGATGACGAGCATCTCGTCTTGACTGCCGGACAGTCGCTTGTTGTTGCCGCGCACAGGCAACATGGCTTCCGAAACGTCGGCTCCGAACTGCTTCATATCCATGCCGTGCTCGCGTCACCAGTTTTTGAGGCAACGTTTAACGGATCGCCAGACATGGTGAGACGCTGGCTTCCGACGCGTTTGTAAAATCTCGCCCGTCGCAAAAAACACTGCCTGTCTTAAAAACGCGACTTGCCAAACCGATAAGTATCGACTTATGCTTCTGGAATGATCGAAGCAGAGATTTTTCGGGCACTGGCCGATCCAACGCGTCGCGCCGTCTATGAGCGGCTCGCCGACGGCGAGATGACGGTATCGGAACTCCGCAATGGCATGCCGGTTTCGCAGCCGGCAGTATCGCAGCATCTCGCGGTGCTGCGAGGTGCCGGCCTCGTGGTCGAACGCCGGGCCGGCCGCAATGCCTATTATCGCGCCGATCCGAACGGGCTTGCGCCGCTGCTCGGCTGGATCGAACGCTACCGCGCGTTCTGGCCAGAGCGCATCGAAAGGCTCAAGACGGTTTTGAAGGACATGGACCAATGACCAGCCGAGGCAAAGAACGCGCGGAAATGGCGGCAGACAAGATCGAGTTCGAGTGCGAGCTGCCCGAGCCGCCGGAAAAAGTGTGGCGGGCGCTGACAGTGCCGGACCTGCTCGCGGCCTGGATGATGCCAAACGACATTGAACCAAAGGTCGGCAACCGCTTTGCCTTTAAAGCGCCGGATGCGCCGATCGAGTGCGAAATCCTCGACGCGGATCCCGGACGGCTGCTGCGCTATTCCTGGCGGGAGCGGCCGGCGCCCGGCGATACGCGGGTGCCGCCCGGCAGCCCGGTGGAAAGCCCAATGAACGATAGGCCAGTGGATAGCATCGTCACCTTTACGCTCGACCGCACCGTTTCCGGCGGCACGCATCTGCGCATCGTCCATGATGGTTTTGCTCGGGCAGCAGTGCCGGAGATCGCCATGGCAGGCGCCGGTTGCCGACTTTCGTTTGAAGCGCGTACTCCCAAGTACAAGCAGATCGCCGCAAACACCGCGCGCCTCTTTATGCGCGCGGCCTGAACGACGACAGTCAAAGGAGATAACGATGAGCGGCCTTGCCAATTTGGTGCCGATGGTGATCGAGCAGTCGAGTCGCGGCGAACGTGCCTTCGATATATTTTCGCGGCTGCTGCGCGAGCGCATCGTCTTCATCAACGGGCCGATCGACGACGGCACCTCGGCGCTGGTCTGCGCCCAGCTTCTGTCGCTGGAATCCGACAATCCCGACAAGGAGGTCTCGCTCTACATCAACTCGCCGGGTGGCGTGGTGACCAGCGGTTTCGCCATCTACGATACGATGCAGTATATCAGCTGCCCGGTCTCCACCGTTTGTATGGGCTTCGCCGCCTCGATGGCCTCGTTTCTCCTGATGGCGGGCACGCCAGGGCGGCGTATCGCGCTACCCAACACCAGCATCGTGCTGCATCAGCCTCTCGGCGGTTTCCAAGGCCAAGCCTCCGATATCCAGCGCCATGCCGAGGGCATCCTTCGCACCAAGCGGCGCATGACCGATCTTTACGCCCATCATTGCGGCCGCACCTACGAAGAAGTGGAACGCACGCTCGACCGCGACTTTTTCATGACCGCCCAGGAGGCCAAGGATTGGGGACTCGTCGACCATGTTTTCGACACCCGCAAGCAGGCCGCATGAACGAGCAGGGCCGGCGGACGCAACCGACGCGATTGAGCGCCCGCAATTTCAGCGCCATCGGTCTGGTCTTGCCGCCATCACGGCACTATAGTCCGGCGATGACCGCCAGCCGTTCATCCAGCCTGTTGTGCCTTGCTATCGCTACTGTGGCCGGCACGAACATGCTGGTGGACATGGCATTTGCCCAAGATAATTCGACGTCTTCGCAAAAGGGCGCCCTGCCCGGCGTGACCAGCGACTATCGCATCGCCGAGCCAGGGCCGCAGCCTGAGCCCGACGACGCGGTTCCAAGCAGCGGCAACGGCACGTTCAAGATCGGCGATACCGACGTTCGGATTTCCGGCAGCATAACCATCGATGTCGCTACCGGCGGAATCAGGCCCCCCAGCCGGTAAGTTCGCCTGGCATGCACCACAAATGTGCCCTTCAAACGAACAGCCCCGTCATTGCTTGTGCAATTGACGGGGCTTCTTGGATCTAAAATCCAAATTGCCGGGAGTGTACTGCCGGCTTTTTATTTCGGATGCTTCGCGGCGTTCAGCCGACGATCCGACTAGCAGTCTCTGATTGTTGTGGGGATCGGCAGGTCAACGTTGGCAGGTAGCGCAAAACGCTTGGCCTAGCCACTTATACCTGCCGCGGCTCCAGCGACACGTGGAGCCTCAAGGAACTGTCCGGTGGAGTCATGCCTCTGCTCTCCTTCTGTTCGTTGCGACTGTCGTCGAAGCGCTCATCGCATAACCCGCGGCGTCTCGCAGGCTAGCCCCAGGCCGCGAGGCCATCGAAAGACGGCCGGCTTCGTTGACGTTTGGAGTCTGCCCCCGTGACAGATGGACGTCAACCTTGAATGGCCGATTACCGAAAAATGTGATCGCGAGACGCTTTGTGAACCCCGGGTGAACCCAGCCGCACGGGCAGCTTTTGTCAGGAGCGTGTTCGGCCTTTGTTCTTTCCGCTTGCCCGTTCGCGCGAAAGGCGGTTAAACGCTTTGGTCGAGAGTTGTGGCGTCTCTCGAAAAGGCGGCGAAATTACCTACATAGGGGATGGTCGGGAAAACCCGCCCATCCCACGAATTCCAGATTCTGAGGCGGCGACCGGCGATGGCCGACCATAAATATCTCTCCATTCGCGGGGCACGCGAACACAATCTGAAGAATGTCGATCTCGACCTGCCGCGTGACAGCCTGATCGTCATGACCGGGCTGTCGGGGTCAGGCAAGTCGTCGCTTGCCTTCGACACGATCTATGCCGAGGGCCAGCGCCGCTATGTCGAGAGCCTTTCGGCCTATGCACGACAATTCCTCGAAATGATGCAGAAGCCGGACGTCGACCAGATCGACGGCCTGTCGCCAGCCATCTCCATCGAGCAGAAGACTACCTCGAAGAACCCACGTTCGACTGTCGGCACCGTCACCGAGGTCTACGATTATATGCGGCTTTTGTTCGCCCGCGTCGGTGTACCCTATTCGCCGGCCACCGGCCTGCCGATCGAGAGCCAGACGGTCTCGCAGATGGTCGACCGGGTGCTTGCAGTCGAGGAAGGCACCCGGCTGTTCATCCTGGCGCCGATGGTGCGCGGCCGCAAAGGCGAGTACCGCAAGGAACTGCTGGAGCTGCAGAAGAAGGGTTTTCAGCGCGTCAAAGTCGATGGCGTCTTCTACGAGATCGCCGACGTGCCGGCGCTGGACAAGAAGTACAAGCACGACATCGACGTCGTCGTCGACCGCATCGTCGTGCGCGGCGATCTGGCGACACGGCTCGCCGATTCCATCGAGACCGCGCTGAAGCTTGCCGACGGACTGGCGGTAGCGGAATTTGCCGACAGGCCGCTCGACGCCAGCCAGACCGGCGAGGATTCGGTCAATAAATCGAAGAACGAGACGCATGAACGCATGCTGTTCTCGGAAAAGTTCGCCTGCCCGGTATCCGGCTTCACCATTCCCGAGATCGAGCCCAGGCTGTTCTCCTTCAACAATCCGTTCGGCGCCTGCCCGACCTGCGATGGGCTCGGCAGCCAACGCGCCATCGATGCCAGCCTGGTCGTGCCCGACGAGAATGTCTCGCTGCGCGCCGGCGCCGTCAGCCCTTGGGCGAAATCGACGTCGCCCTATTATGCGCAAACGCTGGAAGCGCTGGGCGTTGCCTACGGCTTCAAGCTTGGCGACAAGTTCAAGGATCTGAGCGAAGAGGCAAAGCAAGCCATCCTGCACGGCACCGGCGAGCGCGAAATCACCTTCCACTACGATGACGGCCTGCGCTCCTACAAGACGACCAAGACCTTCGAGGGCGTCATCCCCAACCTCGAGCGCCGCTGGAAGGAAACCGAATCCGCCTGGATGCGCGAGGAGATCGAGCGCTTCATGTCGGCCACGCCCTGCCCGGCCTGCCGCGGCTATCGGCTGAAGCCCGAGGCGCTCGCGGTCAAGATCGCCGGCAAGCACATTGGCGAGGTCACCGAGCTGTCGATCCGCAAGGCCGACCAGTGGTTCACCGATCTGCCCGCTTCGCTCAACGACAAGCAGAACGAGATCGCGGTGCGCGTGCTCAAGGAAATCCGCGAGCGGCTGCGCTTCCTCAACGATGTCGGGCTCGATTATCTGACGCTGTCGCGCAACTCCGGCACGCTGTCAGGCGGCGAGAGCCAGCGCATCCGTCTTGCCTCGCAGATCGGCTCCGGCCTGACCGGCGTGCTTTACGTGCTGGACGAGCCGTCGATCGGTCTGCACCAGCGCGACAATGCCCGCCTGCTCGATACGCTGAAGCATCTGCGCGATATCGGCAACACAGTGATCGTCGTCGAGCACGACGAGGACGCCATCCTGCACGCCGACTATGTCGTCGATATCGGCCCGGCCGCCGGCATTCATGGCGGCCACATCATCGCCCAGGGCACGCCGCAGCAGATCATGGCGACGCCCGCTTCGA
The DNA here is from genome assembly GCF_040319475.1 of Mesorhizobium sp. M0904. Taxonomy (NCBI): domain Bacteria; kingdom Pseudomonadati; phylum Pseudomonadota; class Alphaproteobacteria; order Hyphomicrobiales; family Phyllobacteriaceae; genus Mesorhizobium; species Mesorhizobium sp. M0904. The sequence continues at coordinate 74,782 of NZ_JAMYOC010000014.1, forward strand.
TCACCGGCAAATATCTGTCGGGCGAGCTCGAAGTGGCGACGCCGGCAGTGCGGCGCGAGGCCAAGAAGAACCGCCGGCTGAAGGTCGTCGGCGCGCGCGGCAACAATCTGAAGAACGTCACCGCCGAAATCCCGCTCGGCACGTTTACCGCCGTCACCGGCGTGTCCGGCGGCGGCAAGTCGACCTTCCTGATCGAGACCCTGTTCAAGGCGGCGTCGCGCCGCATCATGGGCTCGCGCGAGCATCCGGCCGAGCACGACCGCATCGAGGGCCTGGAATTCCTCGACAAGGTCATCGACATCGACCAGTCGCCGATCGGGCGCACCCCGCGCTCCAACCCCGCCACCTATACCGGCGCCTTCACGCCGATCCGCGACTGGTTCGCCGGCTTGCCGGAGGCCAAGGCGCGCGGCTACCAGCCGGGCCGCTTCTCGTTCAACCTCAAGGGCGGCCGCTGCGAGGCCTGCCAGGGCGACGGCGTCATCAAAATCGAGATGCACTTCCTGCCCGACGTCTACGTCACCTGCGACATCTGCCACGGCAAGCGTTACAACCGCGAGACACTGGACGTCCTGTTCAAGGGCAAGTCGATCGCCGACGTTCTCGACATGACGGTCGAGGAAGGCGTCGATTTCTTCGCCGCCGTGCCCGGCGTGCGCGACAAGCTGGAGACACTCAAACGGGTCGGCCTCGGCTACATCCATGTTGGCCAGCAGGCAACGACCTTGTCGGGCGGCGAGGCGCAGCGCATCAAGCTTGCCAAGGAACTGTCGCGCAAGGCGACCGGCAAGACGCTCTACATTCTCGATGAGCCAACCACCGGCCTGCATTTCCACGACGTCGCCAAGTTGCTTGAAGTGCTGCACGAGCTGGTCGACCAGGGCAACACGGTCGTCGTCATCGAGCACAATCTAGAGGTGATCAAGACCGCTGACTGGGTTCTCGATCTTGGCCCCGAAGGTGGTGACGGCGGCGGCGAGCTGGTGGCGTCCGGCACGCCGGAGGACATCGTCCGCGAAAAACGCAGCTATACCGGGCAGTTCCTGAGGGAATTGCTGGAGCGGCGCCCTGGAGGCAAGCGCGAAGCGGCGGAGTGATGGCAAAGAACGGTCTCATCACGGTCCAAAGCCGCTTCGGCGTGACCGAAACCATCGATCGCCTGGTCGAAACTGTCGAACGTGCAGGATTGTTGGTCTTCGCCCGCATTGATCACGCCGCTGGTGCGCGCAGCGTCGAAACATCACTGCGTCCAACCCAGCTCCTGATTTTCGGCAATCCGAAAGGCGGTACGCCACTGATGCAGGACCGGCAGCTTGCCGGCATCGATCTGCCGGTCAAGGCACTGGCTTGGGAGGACGAGCAAGGCAGGATCTGGCTTTCCTACAATGACGCACACTGGCTCGCCGAGCGCCACGGCTTGGGCGACGCCAGTCGCAATGCCGTCGCCGCGATAGCGGCCGGCATGGACAAGGTGATTGCGGCCGCTGCCGGCGCGGGCCAGTTTTGATCATGAGAGCCGCTCGGGCCGATGATCTCCCCATGGTGATCTCGCTCACCACCGACGCCTACGCGCCCTACACTGCCCTGCTCGGCGCACCGCCGATCCCTGTCACCGAGGACTACGCGCCGCGCATAGAACGCGGCGAGGTCTGGCTTTCGGAGCAGAACGGACAGCCGGCCGGCTTGATCGTTCTCGAACGACATGCGGACCATACAATGATCTTCAGCGTCGCCGTTGCGCCCGCCTTTCAGGGCAAGGGTTTCGGCATCGGGCTGCTCGACTGGGCCGAGCAACAGACGCGCCTGTGGAGCTTGCCTGAAATCCGACTCTACACCAATGCCAGAATGGAACGGAACGTTTCGTTGTATAAGGCCTACGGCTTTCGCGAAACGGGTCGCCGGCCCAATCCATATCGGCCAGGATGGACAGTCGTCGACATGGCGAAAGCCGTCGAGACGACCGCCATCGCGTGATCCTTTTCTGCAAACCGGGAGGACGACCATGACTCAATCAGGAACAATCCGCGCCGGCATGGGCGGCTGGACCTTCGAGCCGTGGGACACGTCCTTCTACCCGGACAAATTGTCGAAGGCCAAGCAACTGCATTATGCCAGCCGGCAGGTTCCCACTATCGAGGTCAACGGCACCTATTATTCGAGCTTCAAGGAGCCGACCTTCGTCAAATGGGCCAACGAGGCGCCGGATGGTTTCGTCTATTCGCTGAAGGGCAACCGCTTCGTCACCAACCGCCGCGTGCTCGGCGAGGCCGGGGAATCGATCATGCGCTTCCTCGGGTCGGGCGTCGCGGCACTTGGCGACAAGCTCGGGCCGATCCTGTGGCAGTTCGCGCCGACCAAGAAATTCGACCCGGACGATTTCGAGGCCTTCCTCAAGCTGTTGCCGGAAAAGCAGGACGGCGTTGCGTTGCGCCACGCGGTCGAGGTGCGCAACGACAGCTTCGTCGTGCCGGAGTTCGCCGCCTTGGCGCGAAAGCACAAGGCCGCCATCGTCTATGCCGACCACGCCAAATATCCGGGGATTGCCGACGTTACCGGCGATTTCATCTATGCGCGGCTGCAGACCGGCAGCGACGACAATCCCGATTGTTACACGCCAAAGGCGCTCGACGAATGGGCGGCGCGCGCAAAAACCTGGGCGGAAGGCAAGGTGCCGGCCGACCTGTCGCGCGCCGATCCTTCAACCGACGCGCCGGTCAAGCCACGCGATGTGTTCGTCTACTTCATCACGGAGGGCAAGGTCCGCGCTCCATTCGGCGCCATCGCCCTGATGAAGCGGGTCGCAGGCTGATGCCCGCTGTCGGTGGTCCGCCTGGCTTGGTCCTAAACTACCGGCTATGCGGCGCGTTCGTCCGGACGCCGATCAACCCTGACGATCTCATTGAAAGCATCGAGATCGACATAGAAGACCTTGGTGATCTCCGCGATGAGTTCGTCGTGGTCATACCCCTGCGATTTCAGAATGTTGATGGCTGTCAGGATGTCGACGCGCTCCGTGAGCCGTCGTTTCTGGTAGTCCTCGACATAGCGCTCCATAGACTGGCCCTGGCTCCCAAGCACCCGAAATGTTGGACGACAACAGATCGCTGGAAGGGAACGGCTTGCGCGCAAGCGTGCCGACGCCTTCCCCTGATCTGCCAAGTTGAAACTGGTACGGAAAGCGGCCGACTCACCAAGGCCAAGCAAAATCTAGCACGCAATCTGCAGCGCGCCAGAGTTGCAAAGTAATAGAATCAATAAGAATTCAGACGGTCAGGAATTTGCGGACGTCCGCCCGGTCGAGATCCTCGGCCGGGCCGGTATGAACGATCTGGCCACGGTCCATGATGTTGACCTCGTCGGCCAATTCCCGGCAGAAATCGAGATACTGTTCGACCAGGAGCACGGCGATGCCGGCCTGGTCGCGCAGATAGCGAATGGCGCGGCCGATGTCCTTGATGATCGACGGCTGGATGCCTTCGGTCGGCTCGTCGAGCACCAGCAGTTTAGGCCGCATCACCAGTGCCCTGCCGATGGCAAGCTGCTGCTGCTGGCCGCCGGAAAGATCACCGCCTCGGCGCGCGAGCATCTGCTTCAGCACCGGAAACAATTCGAAGACGTGAGCGGGAATGTTGCGATCGGCGCGCTTCAACGGCGCAAAACCGGATTCGAGATTTTCCCGCACCGTAAGCAGCGGAAATATCTCCCTGCCCTGCGGCACGAATGCGATGCCCGACCGGGCGCGATCATACGCCGCGCTCCGGTCGAGCGCCTTCCCCTCGAAGGCAACGCTTCCGCTCGTCAGCCGGTGATGGCCGACGATCGATCTCATCAAACTGGTCTTGCCGACGCCGTTGCGGCCGAGCACGCAGGTGATCTTGCCGGCGCCGGCCTTCAGCGAGACGCCGCGCAGCGCCTGGGCAGCCCCGTAGTGCAGCGCGGCATTGGAGACTTCGAGCATGGTCAGCGCTTTCTCCAACGCGTGAAGAACGAAAGGTCGAAATGATGGAACGGAACGCGCCAGACCATGTTCATCTCCCCAGATAGACTTCGACGACGCGCTCGTCGGCCGAAACGAAGTCGAGACTGCCCTCGGAAAGCACCGAGCCTTCGTGCAGGCAGGTGACCTTGACGCCGAGTTCGCGCACGAAATGCATGTCGTGCTCGACGACGATGACAGAATGGTCGCGCGCGATGTCCCTGAGCAGCCGCGCGGTTTCCTCGGTCTCGGCGTCGGTCATGCCGGCAACCGGTTCGTCGACCAGCAGCAGCTTCGGATCCTGCGCCAGAAGCATGCCGATCTCGAGCCATTGCTTTTGGCCGTGGCTCAGATTGGCGGCGAGTTCGTCACGCTTGTCGCCAAGCCGAATGATGCCGAGGATGTCGTCGATCTGCCGCACGTCCGCGGCCGAGCGACGATGGAACAGTGCCGGGAAGATCGAGCGCGGACCTTTCAGCGCCAGCATCAGATTGTCCTCGATCGTGTGGCTTTCGAAGACGGTCGGCTTCTGGAATTTACGGCCGATGCCCATCATGGCGATTTCGGCCTCGTCGTGTTTGGTTAGGTCGACCTCACCGTTGAAGAAAACTTCACCCGCGTCGGGCCGCGTCTTGCCGGTGACGATGTCCATCATCGTCGTCTTTCCGGCGCCGTTGGGGCCGATGATCGCCCGCATCTCGCCCTTGTCGAGCACCAGCGAAAGGTTGTTGATGGCGCGAAACCCGTCGAAGGAAACCGACACGCCGTCGAGATAGAGGATGGTGTTGCTCTTCGACATCAGGCCATCACTCCGCCGGCTGCGGTTCGGCGCCGGAGGCCGACCAGTCGCCCGGCCTTCTCGCCGCCGAGCGGTCGGTTTTCGGCGGCACCGGCGCATCGGGATCGATGCCGGCTTCTTCGGCAACCGAGGCCGCCCGCAGCGCCTTGGCGTTGCCGCGCCAGGAATCCCACATGCCGATGATGCCCTTGGGCAGGAACAGCGTGACGGCGACAAACAGTCCGCCCAGCGCAAACAGCCAGAATTCAGGCAGCACGCCAGTGAACCAGGATTTACCGGCATTGACCAGAAGCGCGCCGATGATCGGCCCGACGATGGTGCCGCGCCCGCCGACGGCCGCCCACACCACCACCTCGATCGAATTGGACGGCTCGAATTCGCCCGGGTTGATGATGCCGACCTGCGGCACGTAAAGCGCACCGGCGATGCCGGCCATCACCGCCGACACGGTGAAGGCGAACAGTTTGACGTTCTCCGCCCGCCAGCCGAGAAAGCGCGTGCGGCTTTCGGCGTCGCGCACCGCCATCAGAAGCTTGCCGTACTTGGAACCGACGATTGCCCAGGTGACGAAGACGGCAAACGCCAGCATGACGGCGCTGGCCGCGAACAGCGCCGAGCGCGTCATGTCGGCCTGCACGTTGAAGCCCAAAATGTCCTTGAAATCAGTCAGGCCGTTATTGCCGCCGAAACCCATGTCGTTGCGGAAAAAGGCAAGCAGCAGCGCATAGGTCATCGCCTGGGTGATGATCGACAGGTAGACGCCGGTGACGCGGCTGCGGAAGGCAAACCAGCCGAAGACGAAGGCGAGCAGGCCGGGCACCGCAAGCACCATGATCGCGGCAAACCAGAAATGGTCGAAACCATACCAGAACCATGGCAATTCCTTGTAGTTAAGGAACACCATGAAATCCGGCAGCAGCGGATTGCCGTAGACGCCGCGCGAGCCGATCTGGCGCATCAGATACATGCCCATCGCATAGCCGCCGAGTGCGAAGAAGGCGCCGTGGCCGAGCGAGAGGATGCCGCAATAGCCCCAGACGAGATCGAGCGCCAAGGCGAGCAGTGCATAGCAGAGGTATTTGCCGGTGAGCGCGACGATATAGGACGGCACGTAAAACGCACTTGTCGGCGAGACCGCAAGATTGAGCAGCGGCACGACGATTGCAACCGCCAGCAGGATGAAGATGGTGATGGCGACGCGGCGGTCGGCGCCGGCGGCAAAGAAGCGTCCCGTGATCATGCTTCCACCGACCTGCCCTTTAGCGCGAACAGACCGCGCGGGCGTTTCTGGATGAACAGGATGATCAGCACCAGGACGACAATCTTGCCGAGCACTGCTCCGGCATAAGGCTCGAGGAACTTGTTGACGATGCCGAGCGAGAAAGCGCCGACCAGCGTGCCCCAGAGATTGCCGACACCGCCGAAAACGACGACCATGAAGCTGTCGATGATGTAGCCGCGGCCGAGATTGGGCGAGACGTTGTCGATCTGGCTGAGCGCGACACCGGCGATGCCGGCAATGCCGGAGCCGAGTGCAAACGTCAGGGCGTCCACCCACGGCGTCCTGATGCCCATCGAGGCAGCCATGCGGCGATTGGCGGTGACGGCACGCATCTGCAGCCCCCAGGGCGTGCGTTTCATCACGTAGAGCAGCACCGCGAACACGCCGAGCGCGAATACCAGGATCCAGAGCCGGTTCCAGGTCACGGCAAGCTGGCCGATATTGAACGAGCCGGACATCCAGGACGGGTTGCCGACCTCCTGGTTGGTCGGCCCGAAGATGGTGCGTACGGCCTGCTGCAGGATCAGCGACACACCCCATGTCGCCAGCAACGTCTCCAGCGGCCGTCCATAGAGGAAGCGGATCAGCCCACGCTCGATGACAAGGCCGACGAGCGCCGACACCAGGAAGGCCAGCGGCAGGGCGATGACCAGCGACCAGTCGAACAGGCCGGGAAAGGAATTACGGATAACCTCCTGCACGACGAAGGTCGTGTAGGCGCCCAGCATGACCATCTCGCCATGCGCCATGTTGATGACGCCCATGACGCCGAAAGTGATGGCAAGGCCGATCGCCGCCAGCAGCAGCACCGACCCTAGCGATATGCCGTACCAGATGTTCTGGCCGGCATCCCACAGCGCCAGCGTCGAATTGATGTTGGATATCGCCGCAGTCGCCGCGTCCTTCACCGCACCTTCGGAACTGGCCTCCACCGACGTGAGCAGCGACACCGCATCACGGTCGCCGCGCGCACCGATGAGCGCGATCGCCGCCAGTTTGTCGGCCTCCGGCCTGTCGGAAACGAGAACCGATGCGGCACGGGCCTGTTCGAGCAGCGCCCTGACGCCTGCCGCGCTCTCATTGGCGATCGCGGTGTCGAGCGGCTCGATGTTTGCCGCGTCCGGCGTCTTGAACATGGTGTCGGCGGCGGCAATGCGCACGGCCGGATCCTTGGAGCCCAGCGTCAGCGTGCCCAGCGCGTCGCGGATGACGCGGCGCAGCGTGTTGTTGACCTTGATCTTGGTGATGTCGGCCTTGGCTGCTTCGCCAGACTTTTCACCGGTGAGCGCATCGAGCAGTTCGACACTGTCGCCGCTCTCCTTGCCGACAAAGACTACTGAATCGGCCTTGCGGACGTAAAGGCTGCCCTCCGCAAGCGCGGCAAGCGGCCGTTCGACGGCTGTGTCGCCGGTTGCCGCAAGCTCGCGCACGACGGCTTCGATCGCTGAAAAATTGGAGGCGGTGGCGAGTTTGGCGACGACCGCGCGCAGATCGGATTCGCTGGCGTTCGACGGCAGCAGCATTCCCAGAAGGAGGAGCAGCGTCAGGCCAATCGCGCGGATCAGGATCATCGGTTTCTGGTGGCTCTTGGAGGTTGAATGTCGCCTCTGGGCAGGCTGGAGGACGAGCCCGCCCGGAGGCTTTTGCGGTCTGGGAGGACAGACCGGAGGATCAGTTGGTTCCCTTGCCGCCGCATTTGCCTGTGGCGACATTGAAGTTGCCGCAGGACAGAGGCGCGCGCCAATCGGAGATCAGGTCCTTGGAGTCAGGCAGGTAGTCGGACCACTCGTCGCCCATCACCAGGCCCGGCGTCTGCGAGACGGTTTCGAACTGGCCGTCGGCCTGGATTTCGCCGATCAGCACCGGCTTGGTGATGTGATGGTTCGGCATCATGGTTGAATAACCGCCGGTCAGGTTCGGCACCGAGACGCCGACCATGGCGTCGATGACCTTGTCCGGATCGGTGGTGCCGGCCTTCTCGACCGCCTTCACCCACATGTTGAAGCCGATATAGTGGGCTTCCATCGGATCGTTGGTGGTGCGCTTGTCGTTCTTGATGAACTTGTGCCAGTCGGCGATGAACTTCGCGTTCTCGGGCGTATCGACGCTTTCGAAATAGTTCCAGGCGGCGAGATGGCCGACCAGCGGCGCAGTGTCCAGACCGGCAAGCTCTTCCTCGCCGACCGAGAAGGCCATGACCGGGATGTCCTCAGCCTTGATGCCCTGGTTGCCGAGCTCCTTGTAGAACGGCACGTTGGCGTCGCCATTGACGGTCGACACGACGGCGGTCTTCTTGCCGGCCGAGCCGAACTTCTTGATCGCCGAGACTTCGGTCTGCCAGTCGGAGAAGCCGAACGGCGTATAGTTGACCATGATGTCTTCGGCGGCAACGCCCTTCGCCTTCAGATAGGCCTCGAGGATCTTGTTGGTGGTGCGCGGGTAGACGTAGTCGGTGCCTTCGAGCACCCAGCGCTTCACCGAACCGCCATCCTCGCTCATCAGATAATCGACGGCCGGAATGGCCTGCTGGTTCGGCGCCGCACCGGTGTAGAACACGTTGCGCTCGCTTTCCTCACCCTCATACTGGACCGGGTAGAACAGGATGTTGTCGAGTTCGCTGAACACCGGCAGCACCGATTTGCGCGACACCGAGGTCCAGCAGCCGAACACCGCGGCGACCTTGTCCTTCGAGATCAGCTCGCGCGCCTTTTCGGCGAACAGCGGCCAGTTGGAAGCCGGATCGACGACCACCGCCTCGAGCTTCTTGCCGAGCAGGCCGCCCTTGGCATTCTGCTCTTCGATGAGCATCAGCATGGCGTCCTTCAGCGTTGTCTCCGAGATCGCCATGGTTCCCGACAGCGAATGGAGGATGCCGACCTTGATGGTGTCGTCGGCCGCCTTGGCGGGAACGCTCATCAGCAGGCCGGCGGTGACCACGCCGGCCGAAAACATTTTTGCTATTGTCGAGAAACTGCCCCTCATACTTTTAAACTCCCAAGCTGGTTAACTGCATCGGAACAGACCATGCAACGGCTGTGCCAATCACCGGAGCAAGGTCGGAGGATTTAGGATTTCCCAGCTCTGTCAGTCGGTTAATGTATTAGCTGCAGGAGATGAACCTCGCCTGCTATGTTCGAAACGAGAAAGGATCACCCATATCAGCCTAAGTTTTGCTCACATATAGGCCAATGCCTGAATTTTGAGCAGCATCATATGAGCGCTGACGAGGATTGCAGCGCCGCGGCGAAATGGGCAAGTTTGAACCCCCTTTAACGAGCGATCAAATGGCTTTCAGAGCTTCTTGCATTTTCACCGCCATGCTTCTGCTGGCGGCGACGACCGTAGCGCGCGCCGGCTTCAGCGACGGCAAGCTGCCGGACGGCTCCTATCATTGCGAAGTCTATCTGCTTGGCATGTTCCTCAGCCTCGGCGAAATCACCATCAAGGGAAACGTCTATAGCGGTCCTGTGAGCTTCGGCATCGCGCCGCAGAGCTACAACTACCAGATGGATGCAGACGGCGTGATCACCTGGCTAGGTCCGCTGGGTGGCTATACCAGTGGCGGCAACTCGATCTCGCTTACGCAGGCGACGCTGGAAAGCGGAACCACCCCGTCCTTCGACATCATCATGAAGCAGCCAGACGGCGCCTTTACCGCCTCGACCTGCACGAAGCGTTGAAAAAAGTATGGAACCTGGCGAGGTTCCGTACTCCGAAGCACAAAAGCCGCCTAGCTCTCCGCCGCCAGATCGAGCGCCAGCCGGGTCATATCGGTGAAAAGCCCCTGGCGTTCGGAATAGTCGGTCTGCTCGCCGGTTGCCACGTTGTCGACGACGGTCAGGATCGACAGCGCCCGAGCGCCGAAATCGGCCGCAATGCGGTAGAGTGCGCTGGTTTCCATGTCCACGGCGAGCGCGCCCTGTGCCTGTGCTTCGGCAAAGCGTTCGCGCCCCAGCGGATGATAGAAAATATCGCTGCAAATGGTCAGCCCGGCCCGATGGTCGATGCCGAGTTCCGAAGCTCGGGCCAATGCCTGGGTCAACAATGCCGGATCGGGGCCGGCATCGGCACGATAGAGCCCAAAAACCTGGCCGCTCTCCGCATTTTCGCCACGCACCGATTGCGCGATCACCAGGCTGCGCAGCGCCATCTCGGCGGTCAGGCCACCGCAGGTACCAGTGCGGATCAGTGTTTTCGCACCATAGAAGTCCAGCAGCTCATGCACATAGACCAGGAACGAAGAGACGCCGATGCCGGTGGATTGGATGCTGACAGGTTTGCCGCGAAACAGCCCGGTAAAGCCGAGCGCGCCGCGGCGGCGGTTGACGCAGCGCGGCGCTTCCAGAAAGGTTTCCGCCATCCATTCAGCGCGCTGCGGGTCGCCCGGCAGCAGCACCGTGCTTGCGTAGTCGCCTTTGCTAGCTTCGTTGTGTGGCGTCACGGCATGCTTTCCAAAACCCGTCGCCCGTTCCGCCTGCCATCATGGCAGTCTCACGACATTGCGCAAGCGGAGCGTTGGAAGGGTCAGGATTCCAGCATGTCCTTTACGATCGTGGCCAATTGCTTGAGCGAAAACGGCTTCGGCAAGAAGCCGAAATGCGCGTCGGCCGGCAAGTTCCTGGCGAACGCGTCTTCGGCATAGCCGGACACGAAGATGAACTTGATGTCGGGCTGCCGTTTGCGCAATTCGCCAAGCAGCGTCGGGCCGTCCATTTCCGGCATCACCACGTCCGACACCACGACGTCGACCTTGCCGCCGAGCGCTTCGTAGACCTCAAGCGCCTCGACGCCCGACGACGCCTCGTGGACGGTGTAGCCGCGCGATTTCAGCGCCCGCATGCCGCCCATGCGCACGGCGTCCTCGTCCTCGACCAGCAGCACCGTGGCCGAGCCCGACAGGTCCTTGGCTGAGTCGGCGATCTTGGCAGGTGCGGCCGGCGCCTCTCCAGCCTCGCCCGCCTTCCTTGCCTCCGCAATGTGCCGCGGCAGGAAGATGCGGAACACGGATCCCTTGCCGACTTCGGAATCGCAGAAGATGAAGCCGCCTGTCTGCTTGATGATGCCATAGACCATGGACAGGCCGAGGCCGGTTCCCTTGCCAACCTCCTTTGTCGTGAAGAAGGGCTCGAAGATCTTTTTCAGCACATCAGGCGCGATGCCGCTGCCGCTGTCCTCGACCTCGACCAGCACATAGTCGGCCGGTGTAAGTTCGCGATAGGAAAAGGTCTTGCATTCCCCGGCGCTGACGTTGCGGGTACGTACGGTGAGTTCGCCGCCGGCCGGCATCGCGTCGCGTGCATTGACCGCCAGATTGACCACCACTTGCTCGAACTGCCCGATATCGACCCTGACCGGCCACAGGTCGCGGCCATGGTCGATCTTGAGCTTGATGTCGTTGCCGACCAGCCGGGCAAGCAGCATCCTTAGATCGGCGAGCACGTCGGTCAGGTTGAGCACCTCCGGCCGCAGCGTCTGCTTGCGCGAGAAGGCCAGCAGCTGCCGCACCAGCGAGGCCGCCCGGTTGGCGTTCTGCTTGATGTTCATGATGTCCGGGAATGACGGATCGGACGGCCGGTGGTTGGTCAGCAGCAGGTCCGAGGCCATGATGATGGCGGTCAGCACATTGTTGAAATCATGCGCGATGCCGCCGGCGAGTTGGCCGACCGCCTGCATTTTCTGGCTCTGCGCCATCTGGCCCTCGAGGGCCTTTTGCTCGGTGGTCTCGACGGCATAGACGATGGCCGATTCCTCGGCGCCCTCGCCGCCGGTGCCGTCAGCGACCGCATTGACGTAGAAGCGTATGTGGCGCTCGTCATTGCCGGGCAGCACCGTATCGATCGGCTCGATGTCAGCCTGTTGCTGGCGTGCCTTTTCAAAGGCCGCGGCGAAAGCCGGCCGGTCGCGCTCGTGGATCACCGTATCCAGCCGCACACGCCGATCGACCGCGTCGCGGTCGACGACCGAGGAAAACAGCGACAGGAACGGCGCATTGGTGCGCAGGATGCGGCCGGCATGATCGACGCCGGCTATCGCCATCGGCGTCGAGTTGAAGAACCGCGTGAAGCGTATTTCCGATGCACGGAGGTCGGCCGAAGCGTCCTCGCCTTGCGTCCGGTTGAGCACGATGGTGCGAGTCGGGCCGTTGAGCCCCTCTCGGCTGGCCGAGACACGATGCATGAAGCGCACCGGCAGCGCCTCGCCGGTCATCGTCGTCAGATCGAGGTCGATAACGGCATTGCGCGTGGTACCAGCGTCGGCCTTGACCGAACGGACCAGCGCCATGCCGTCGCCGGCGACGATCTCCGGCAGCGTGATGGCGCCGGGAGTGAAGCTGGCCAGGTCGATGCCCAGCCACTCCGCAAGGGTCGCGTTGATATAGGTGACGCGGCCTTCCTGGTCGGCCGAAAAGAAACCGGCCGGCGCGTGATCGAGGTGATCGATCGCCTTTTGCAGGTCGAGAAAGAACCGCTCCTGCTCGGCCCGTTCCTGCGAGATATCGGCAAGCTGCCAGGCAAGCATCGGCAGCCGCTGGCCTGGAACGCTGAACGCGCGGGCCCGGACGCGGTACCAGCGCGCGCCCGGTTCGGCGCCTGGCCGAATGGACTGCGCAAGCCGAAACTCGCCGTCGCCCGGCTGGCCGTCGCGCAGGCCCGACGCCAGCCGGTATATGGTCACCGAGGCCTCGGGAACGTCTGAAAGCAAACCTTCGACCGTCTTGATGTCGGCGGCCGACTCGGCACCCGTCATATCGGCATAGGTCCGGTTGGCGTAGATGATACGGCCTTTGGTGTCGGTGACCAGGAGACCTTGTGACATCGAATCGACGAAAGCTTTCGACAGTTCGTCGCTTGTCGAGCGCGGCGTGATATGCACGAAGCCGATCGCAGTGGCGAATAGAAAGCCGACGCCGATCATCGCCAGCACGCCAAGCATGCCGAGCAGGAATGGATCGCCAAGTCGCTCTCGGAAAAGGCCGAAGACGATCGCTGCCCCTGTCAGGACGACGATGAAAACGATGAGCCGGGTGACCGCGCCCGGTCGCGTGTTCTGGTCGACGATAGGTACCGGATAGAAATCGCCGCGCGCTTCCTTGGCCATGTGCCCCCTGCTCGTGAATTCCGGCGTCGGTTGAATCATATTCTCAGGGTCGGGAAAAGGCCCGGCGGCAGATGTCCGCTAAAAATGACGCCGTTCGGCTCCCGGTTTCGAGCTATTCACGAAGCGTGAAAGGCAACTTGCGGTGGCCTGCCGCAACAGTCTAGTGTCGCCTCTCTTCGAAAGCTGATTTTGGGGGAACCAATGCTGCAATGGCTGGATGGCGTGGCGGGGCCTGGTTATGCCGCAGCAATCCTATGGACGTTTGCAGTACTTGTCCTGCTGCTCATCATTCTTCTTATCATCAGGCTGGTCCGCAGCCTGACATTCGGAACATTCGTCGCCGGGGGCAGGAACCGCAAGACGCGGCTGGCTGTCATGGATGCCACAGCGGTCGACAGTCACCGGCGGCTGGTGCTGGTGCGCCGCGACGATATCGAGCACCTGCTCTTGATCGGTGGTCCGACCGACGTCGTCGTCGAGCGCGACATCAGGCTCTCGGCGCTGCGCCGCCCGGCATTGACCGGAGACAACAGCCATCAGCCGGCAGCAAGGCCAGCTCAGACCACAGCCGCGCCGGCGAGGCAAGCGCCGCCGCAGCCGGCAAGCGCGGCCGCACCCCCTGTCCGAGCCCGCCAGACGGCGACGATGGCGGCAACAATGCCGGCGCCTACGCCGGCGCCGAAACCGGCATCGAACGTTACACCGTTGCCAAGTTATGGATCCGTCAATGCCAATGCCTCGCGGCATGCGCCGCAGCCGGCAAGACAGGACTCCCCGGCAAGATACGAGCCGCCGGCACAGCATGAGTCGATCGACGATGCGCTGATGAAGGAGCTGGAGGTTTCCCTCGACGAGCCACGCTTCAGCCAAACGGCGAGCAAGCCGGTGGCGAAGGCATCGCCCTCTCTCGACGACGAGATGACGAAGCTCCTCGGCGAGTTGTCCAATCAGAAAAGATAGGGCGATAGCGAACGGCCAAATGAAAATGGCCGGAAAACCGGCCATTTTGAACGCTCTACCGATGCCGTGTTTTTCCCGCCTGCTCAGTCGTCGCGGTAGACCTTCTCGCGCCGCTCATGGCGCTCCTGTGCCTCGATCGACAAGGTGGCGATCGGGCGCGCGTCGAGCCGCTTCAGCGCGATCGGCTCGCCCGTCTCCTCGCAGTAACCGTAAGTGCCTTCGTCAAGGCGCTGGAGGGCCGAATCGATCTTGGAGATGAGTTTTCGCTGGCGATCGCGGGCGCGAAGTTCGATGGCGCGGTCGGTTTCGGAGGAGGCGCGATCGGCGAGGTCAGGGTGGTTGGCGTTTTCCTGCTGCAGGATTTCGAGAGTTTCGCGCGCTTCGCGCAAGATGTCGTTCTTCCAGGTGACGAGCTTCATGCGAAAGTAGGCTTTCTGCCGCTCGTTCATAAACGGCTCGTCTTCGGAGGGTACGTAATCGGCGGTAACGATGTCGTTCATTCGACTCACCCAACAAACCCCAAATTTGGCGCCTATATATTCGCGGACCGAAAACTGCACAAGCGCAATCGACGACAGTTTCACGCATTTGTTTATGTGGGACAAACCGACATTGGCGACATCATTCGCATGAACGGCACGCCCGAATTCGCGCATGATTCATTATGCTTGAGGGGGCATCGGCATTGCGCGCGAAGCGCTTCTGATGGCTAATTCCTGCGGCCGCATTTGACCGGTCGGTACCCGACATATCGGGGGTTTCGTGACCAAACTTTACCTGCTGAGGCATGCGAAGGCCGGCTGGGCGCTGCCTGGCGTGACTGACTTCGACCGCCCGCTCGATCCATCCGGCTTCGCCGACGCCGAAGCGATGGGCGTGCTGATGCGTTCCCGCAAATACGCACCGGCCCTCACCCTTTGCTCAAGCGCCAAGCGCGCCCGCCAGACGCTGGAAAGCTTGGCTGGCCATACCAACACGGGCCGGGTGCTGTTCTGTGACACCTTCTACAGCGACGATGCCGCGGCGTACCTCACTGCCATCCGGCAAAATGGCGGGCTGGATGCCTTGCTCGTCATCGGTCACAAGCCGATGATTGGGGATCTCGCCATGGCGCTGTCGGGCGACGGCAACGAGACCGCGCGGGCCATGCTGAACCACGGCTTCCCGACCTCCGCACTTGCCGTGGTCCGGTTCAACGGCGGACTTGCCGAGGCTGCGCCAGGCACCGGCTATCTCGAAGCCTTCCTGACGCCTGCGGATATCTGAGGCCATTTCAAAGCCGCGCATCAAAGCCTATATCGGAGCCTGACCGGCCCGCGAGAACAGATTTGGCATCATCGCTGACGACTTTTACCGACGAGGCCAAGATTGCCTTGGATACGTTGTCAGGCCGCGCTGCCGGGCTTTTCGCTCCGTCGCTGCGGCTTGGCGTGACCGGGCTGTCCCGCGCCGGCAAGACGGTGTTCATCTCGGCCCTTGTACACAATCTGGTCCATGGTGGACGCTTGCCGCTGTTTGAGGCACAAAAATCGGGGCGCATCGCCCGGGCTTTTCTCGAAGAGCAGCCGGACGACGCCGTACCACGCTTCCAGTACGAGGATCACATCGCGGCTCTTGTCGACGAGCGCGTCTGGCCGGATTCGACGCGTGCGATTTCCGAACTGAGGCTCACCATCGAATACGAATCGGCCTCTGGCTGGAGCCGCATGTTTTCCGCCGGCAAATTGTCGGTCGACATCGTCGATTATCCCGGCGAATGGCTGCTCGACCTGCCGCTGCTCGGCAAGTCCTACGCCGATTTTTCGCGTGAGGCCTTCGAGATGGCCGTGTTGCCGGTGCGTGTCGATCTTTCGCGGGAATGGCGGGCGCTCTCCAATCCGGTCGACCCCAACGCCGACGCCGACGAGATGACGGCGCGCCGTCTCGCCGAGAGCTTCGCGGCCTATCTCAAGGCCTGCAAGCTCGATGAGCGGGCGCTTTCGACCTTGCCGCCCGGCCGCTTTCTGATGCCCGGCGATCTTGAAGGCTCGCCCGCTCTCACCTTCGCGCCGCTGCCGAATCTGGACGGCCGGCGCTCCCGCTCGGGATCGCTGCAGGCTATGATGGAGCGGCGCTACGAGGCTTACAAGACGCATGTCGTTAAACCGTTCTTTCGCGAACACATCACGCGTCTCGACCGCCAGATCGTGCTCATCGACGCATTGCAGGCATTGAATGCGGGCCCCGGCGCGATGGCCGATCTGGAGCGCGCGGTCACCGAAATCCTGTCCTGTTTCCGGCCCGGCCGGGGCAACCTCCTGACCGACCTGTTTTCGAGGCGCATCGACCGCATATTGGTGGCCGCGACCAAGGCCGACCACCTGCACCACGAAAGCCACGACCGCCTGCAGGCCATCGTGCGGCGGCTAGCCGACCGCGCCGTGGCGCGGGCGAATTTCACCGGAGCCGACGTCGACGTCGTCGCCATGGCGGCCATGCGCGCGACCCGTGAAGGCACGGTCAAGCAGGGCCGCGAGACTTTGCCGGTCATTATCGGCACGCCGTTGCGTGGCGAAAAAATCAACGGCGAAACCTTTGACGGAAAGACCGAAACAGCCATATTTCCCGGAGACTTGCCGGAGAAAGTTGATGCGTTGTTCGACGTTGCCGAATCGATCCGCCGGCAGAACAATGACGACCCCGCAATCCGCTTCGTGCGCTTTCGCCCGCCGAAGCTCGAGCGCACCGCCGAGGGCGTCACGCTGTCGCTGCCACATATCAGGCTCGACCGCGCGCTGCAGTTCCTGATCGGAGATCATCTCGCATGAGTGCGCCCCGCAGACCGGCGGCCTTTCGCATCGAGGCGGAGCCCCAGCAGAAGGAAGATTCGACGGCTCGCCATGCTGGGTCCGAGGCCACGCCGGCGCGAAAGCCGCGTACCGTGAAGGCGGATCTGGCCGTGGTCACACCGGCGGAGATCGACGTCTTCGACGAGCCTGATATCGTCGCTGCCGAGCCGCCGCCGGCGATTGCGCCGCGAAAACGTTCGCTGCTTGGCAGCCTGTTCTTCGGCGCGCTGGGCGTTCTGGTTTCGCTCGCCGTCGGCCTCTGGACCGACCAGCTGATTCGCGACCTGTTCGAGCGCGCCGAGTGGCTGGGCTGGCTGGCCGCCGGCATGGCCGCGATCGCCATCCTGGCGCTTCTGATCATCCTCGTGCGCGAGTTCATGGCGATTGCCCGGCTTGCCGAGGTCGAAAAGTTGCAGAAGCGGGCGCTCGATGCGATTGCCCGTGACGATCCGAAGACCGCCCGAGCCGTGGTCGACGAGTTGTCGGTCTTTGTCTCGGCCAAGCCCGAAACCGCGGCCGGCAGGCGCTCGCTGGCCGAATTGCGCGGCGAGATCATTGACGGCGGCAATCTGGTGCGCCTGGCCGAGACCGAGATCCTCGGCCCGCTCGACGCCCGCGCGAAGGTGATGATCCTCGAGGCGGCAAAGCGTGTGTCCCTGGTGACCGCGGTCAGCCCGCGCGCGCTGGTCGACGTCGCCTATGTCGTATTCGAAGCCGGGCGGCTGATTCGGCGACTGTCGGAGCTCTATGGCGGCCGCCCGGGCACGCTTGGCTTCTTTCGCCTGGCGCGCAGCGTTCTCGCCCATCTCGCGGTCACCGGGTCGATCGCCGTCGGCGACAGTTTCGTCCAACAGATCGTCGGCCACGGCCTTGCGGCCCGGCTGTCGGCAAAGCTCGGCGAAGGCGTCGTCAACGGCATGATGACGGCGCGCATCGGCATTGCAGCGATGGAAACCGCAAGGCCCCTGCCCTTTTACGCGGTCAGGCGGCCTGGATTAGGCGATTTCCTCTCCGCGCTGACGTCCTTTGCAGCAAAGAAAGAAAAAGAAACATCCGTTTCCGGAACGTGACTATTGCCTTGGGGTGACAAAGCATTAACCAATCTTGTTCATGGTCGGAAGCGTCCAAACCAGTCTCTTTGTTGCCGGGTGTCGTCGATGAAAAGCGTTATTCTGTCCAGCGGGCTGCCCGTGGCGCTCGCGCTTGTCGCAACCGTCGGCATTGCCGGAAGGGCTACGGGGGCGGAACCGGACAAGCAGTTCTTTCGATCGGTCGAAGGCAAATGGGTCGGCCCCGGAGAAATCGTCGCCGGCAAATACAAGGGCACGAAATTCACCTGCAGCTTCACCGGCTCGACGCCTGACGGCAAAGTCGGCATGTCGCTCGACGGCGGCTGCCGGGTCGGCATGTTCACCCAGCAGATGTCGGCAACGATCGAGCACAAGGGCCGCCAAGGCTACAAGGGCAGCTTCATGGGCGGCGCCGCCGGGTCCGGCCTCGACATTATCGGTGGCAATGTCGTCGATGCGCACAAGGTGGTTTTCACCATCAATCGCAATCAGTTGCGCGGCGTAATGCAGGCGCTTGTCCCAGACGACAATTCGATGACGGTGACCGTTGCCGTGCGCGTCGACCAGCAACTGGTCCCGGTCATCGGGATGAAGTTGAAACGGGTCGATGGGGTAGAAGTTGGCTCCATCGCTCCGAACTGAGCCTCCGGCATGAAAAAGGCGGCAGCCAAACGGCGCCGCCCTTTTGACATGCAATGGGCGCTCAGCCTTTGATCGCCGCAGTCAGCTCGTCATAGGCCTTGCAGGCGTCAGCCACTGCTGTGCCACCCGGATACTTGGTTGTGACCGCCTGGACCTTGGCTGTGAGATCGGCAGCCTTGGCCGGATCCTTGGTAATTGCAGCCTGAAGCGCTGCAGTCATGTCCTGAGCCTTCTTGGTCAGCATCTCGGTCGTGCACTCCGGTGCCTTGGAACAGGCGGAGCCGGCAAGTGCCGCGATACCAACGGCAACCAGCAAAAAGGTCTTCATGTCAGTCATCTCCTCAAAAAAGGGCCGCGACTTGATCGACGCTCGCCCTCCACTGGCCGAAGCCGGGCGTCCTTAGCGCCGGATCGCTGGAACAAGCGACGCCCGGAGGCTCATTATCCTGTGCAGTGCGCCTGCAATATCGCTTCCACGACGCACCGGATTCGCACTGTTCGATCCGCTCCGAAGCCCCTATCTTGGCCGCTTGTTGCAAGAGAGCGGAACGGCAGGCATGGCGGCAGAGGCATCGAACAGCGATCTGATCCAGGTGGTGGCGCTGCTTGCCGCCGGCGTCGTTGCGGTGCCGATCTTCAGGCGCATGGGACTTGGCTCCATCCTCGGCTATTTGACGGCCGGCGTCGTGATCGGCCCGTTTGGGCTGCGCATCTTTTCCGAATCTGAAGCCATTCTTCATGTCGCCGAACTCGGCGTCGTCATGTTCCTGTTCATCATCGGACTGGAGATGCAGCCGTCACGGCTGTGGGGCCTGCGCCGCGAGATTTTCGGGCTTGGCGCGCTGCAGGTCGGCGTCTGCGCGGTCCTGCTGACCGGCGTCGGGCTGGCGGGAGGTTTTCCTATCGCGCAATCCTTCGTCGCCGGCGCCGGTTTCGTGCTCACCTCGACGGCCATCGTCATGCAATTGCTGGAAGAACGCGGCGAACTGGCCACGCCAAAGGGCCAGCGCATCGTTTCGGTCCTGCTTTTGGAAGACCTGGCCATCGTGCCGCTGCTGGCGCTGATCGCCTTCCTCGCGCCGGGCGGCGCCGATATGAGCCTGTCGGATCGGTTGACGGAGGTCGGTATCGGCCTTGCCGCGATCGTCGGGCTGGTGCTTGCAGGACGCTATCTGCTCAATCCGTTCTTCCGTATCCTGGCGGATGCGCGCGCCCGCGAGGTGATGACCGCAGCCGCCCTTCTGGTCGTTCTCGGATCGGCGCTCGCCATGCAGCTTTCCGGCCTGTCGATGGCGATGGGCGCCTTCCTGGCCGGTGTACTCTTGTCGGAATCGACCTTCCGCCACCAACTGGAGGCCGACATCGAACCGTTCCGCGGCATTCTGCTCGGGCTGTTCTTCCTTGCTGTCGGCATGTCACTCGACCTGCATGTGGTCGTCGTCAACTGGCAGCTCATTGCCATCTATGTCGTCGCCTACATGATGATGAAGGCGATCGGCATCTATATCGTCGCCCGCATTCTAAAAACCGGCCACCGGGAAGCACTCGAGCGCGCAGTCTTTATGGCGCAAGGCGGCGAATTCGCCTTCGTCCTCTATTCCGCAGCGGCGGCAGTCGGGATCATCGATAGCCAGGCCAATGCGATGCTGACCGCTATCGTCATCATTTCCATGGTGCTGACGCCGTTGGCAATCATAGCCCTGCGGTATCTGACCCCGCGCGACGAGCAGTCGCTTGAAGGCATCGATGTCGCCAACGGCCTGACCGGCAGCGTGCTGATCATCGGCTTTGGCCGGTTCGGCCAGATCGCCAGCCAGCCGCTTTTGTTGCGCGGCATCGACGTATCGATCATCGACAATGAGGTCGAAATGATCCAGGCGGCAGCCGATTTCGGCTTCAAGGTCTATTATGGCGACGGCACGCGGCTGGACATCCTGCGTGCCGCGGGAGCCGGGCGGGCACGCGCAGTGCTGATCTGCGTCGACAAGCCCGATGCCGCCGTGCGCATCGCCGAACTGATCAAGGCGGAGTTTCCCTTGCTGACGGTGCTGGCACGGGCTTTCGACCGCGGCACCGCGTTGCAGCTCATTCGTGCCGGCGTCGACTATCAGCTCCGCGAGACCTTCGAATCGGCGCTTGTCTTCGGCGGCTCGACACTGGAAGCCCTTGGCGTCGACCCAGAAGAGGTCGCCGAGGTCATCGAGGATGTCCGTCGCCGCGACACTGCCCGTTTCGAACTTCAGCTGGCCGAAGGCATCCGCGCCGGGCGACGCTTTCTCAAAGGCAATATCGGCACCCCCATTCCGACGCCGCTCAGCACGCCACGGCGCGCGGGCCAGGCGCTCAACGAAGAGACCGCCGGCGTGCTGCAGAAATCCGAACCAGCCGATTAAACCTTGGAATGACGCGAATGATGAACGAACTGGACGAGCGCGCTCTCTCCGTCACCAGATTCTGGCGCGACGCCGGGGAGGAGGCTTGGTTCGAGAAGAACGACGCCTTTGATGCCGACTTCCGCACCCGGTTTTTCGATCTGCACTTCGCCGCCGCCGGCCGCGAATGCGACGGCTGGTCTAGACACGCCGAAGGGTCTCTGGCACTGATGATCCTCCTCGACCAGTTTCCGCGAAACTGCTTTCGCGGCACCGGCCACATGTACGCCACGGACCCGCTGGCGCGGCATTTCGCCGGGAAGGCGATCGCTGCCGGTCATGACCTGGCGCTCGACGAAGAGCTCCGCGTTTTTCTTTATCTGCCCTATGAGCATTCGGAGGACCTCGCCGATCAGCTCAAATCGGTGGAGCTTACCGCCGCCAAGGCTCCGTCCTACCTGAAATATGCGATCGAGCATCGCGACATCATCCAGCGCTTCGGCCGTTTTCCGCACCGAAACAGGATGCTTGGCCGCGAGACGACACCGGACGAACAAATGTTCCTAGACGGAGGTGGGTTTTCCGGCTGATATCGGGCACCGATGGCGGCAGCCTCAGGCCTTCCACCAATCCCGGCCTGACGGCAGCCGTTCAATGCCCGATGTGTCGACGGCGGCCAGCCGCTCTGACACGCTCTTGCTGTCGACCACGAGCTCCGGCGCAATTTCTGCCAGCGGTGCCAGCACGAAGGCGCGCTCCAGCATGCGCGGATGCGGCACCTCCAGCCCGGTCTCGTGGATAACGCGGTCGCCGAACACGAGAATGTCGATATCGATCAGGCGCGGACCCCAGCGCTCCTCGCGCACCCGCTTCAATTTTCGCTCGGCATCAAGGCAGAGATCCAGCAAGTCTCGCGGTGCGAGCGCGGTCGAGATTTCGGCCGCCGCATTGAGGAAATCCGGCTGATCGAGCTTGCCCCAGGGCGGCGTGCGGTAGAGCGACGAAACGGCGACGACGCGCGTGCTCTCGTCGGCATCCAGAATGCCCAGTGCCGCAGCCATCGACCTCGCCGGATCACCGAGATTGCCGCCGAGACTGAGATAGACGGTATTATTCTGGCCAGACAACGGTCACCTCGACATGATCGAGCACACCCGGCACCGGGGCATTCGGCTTGCGCACGGTGATCTCGGCCTTTTTGATCTGCGGAAACCGCGCCGTCAGCGCCCTCGCCACTTCGAGCGCCAGCGCTTCGATCAGAAAGCGCCGCTCGCCTGTAATGATCTTCTCGATGACCGCAAAAGCGATGCCGTAATTGACGGTGTCCTCGATGGAATCCTCGACCAGCGCCCGCCCGGGATCCACCGTGAGTGCCGCATCGACATAAAAGCGCTGGCCGAGCGTCTCTTCTTCGTCCAGCACACCGTGCCGAGCGAAGAAAGCGCAGTTTTTCATGCGGATGACATACATGGCTCAGCTTTCCCCGATCTCACGCGCCAGCATAGCATCGGCAATGGCCAACGCATCCACGTTGATTGCGACATCGTGGACGCGAAAGAGATGCGCGCCTTTGAGCCTCAGGATGACGCTGGTGGCCGCGGTTCCGGCGCCCCTTGCGGCTGCATCGCGGCCGGTGACGGTGCCGATAAAGCGCTTTCGCGATGTGCCGGCCATCAGTGGAAAACCCAGCGCACGAAGCTCGGAAAACCGTGCCATCAGGTCAAGATTTTCAGCGGCCGTCTCCTTGGCGAAGCCGAAGCCCGGGTCGAGCACGATATGGTCGTCGGCAACACCGCTCCGTCGCGCAATTTCCAGCGACTTCCTGAGGAAGAAGAGCTGATCGGCAATCACGTCAGGCAGTTTCTGTCGATCCCGTCCCGTGTGCATGATGACAAGCCCGGCGCCGGTTTCGGCCGCGATGCGGGCAATGCCCGGTTCGCGCTGCAGGCCCCAGACATCATTGACGATATGTGCGCCGGCCTGGACGGCGAGCCGGGCCGTATCCTCGCGATAGGTATCGACCGAGATCAGCGTTCCGACAGACGTCGCGAGCGCCTCGATGACCGGCAATATGCGAGCCTGCTCTTCCTTTGCGGAGACCGCAGACGCCCCGGGACGTGTCGATTCTCCGCCTATGTCGATGACGGAGGCCCCCTCCCCGACCATGCGGCGCGCCTGGTCAACTGCTTTTTCAGGCGCATCGAACAGGCCGCCGTCGGAAAAACTGTCCGGCGTGATGTTGAGGATGCCGACGACCACGGCCTTGCCACCAATGTCGAGATGGCGTCCGTGGGCCAACTGCCATCGCCCTGTCATCATTGCCCATCAACCATGTCCGATCCCGCGGCGTGGCCGGGGATCAATTCCGTTGCGCCGGAGACGGCGGTAAAGCAAGGTGGGCAAAGAGGCAACACGATGAAACGATCCTTCCTTTGCGCCCTGATGCTCGCCCTGACCGCATTCCCGGCCAGCGCTGCAACTCTCGTCAAGACATATAGTTATTTCCCGATCGGCGGCAGGACGCTCGACGACATCGAGACCCAGCTGTCGAAACTCGGGCCTCAGGTGAAAAGCACCGGGTCGCGGCATCCAGGCGCTACCCAGATGGCGTTCACCACCCGCGTCAGCTACGCGCAAAAGCCGGGCTCGTGCTGGATTGCCGACGCTGTCGTCATCGTCAAGGTCAAGGTGATCCTTCCGCAGTGGCGCCGCCCGCGGAAAGCCGATGCAGGCGTCAGGCTGTTCTGGGATACGTTGTCCGCCGACATCAAGCGCCATGAGGAACGCCACGTCGAGATTGCCAAGAACCATGGCCGCGAACTCGAAGACGCCTTGAAGGCGAGCTACCCGGAAAAGACCTGCGAACTGGCCAAGGCCAAGGCCGCAAAAATAACGGCGGCCATGCTCGCCAAGCACGACCAGGAGCAGATGCGCTTCGATCGTGTGGAAAGCGTCAATTTCCAAAGCCGCATCCTGCGGCTCTTGAATTACCGCATCGAGCGCATTGAGAACGGCCGACTCACTCCCGGCTGAACTCCGCGTCGTCGGAAAAGCCAATTTGGACCAAAGCCAATTTTGCCGAAACATGGTGCCAGCTTCGAAAAACTTTCGAGCCGCTGTCGAAATCGGCCTATAGCGAACGACATATATCGAGTTCGCAGGGCTCATCTCAAAGGCACGAGAACACGGCCAATCTGTACACTCGACGCAGTCCAGCGCCTCGCGGACGTGCACCCAAGCGTAATGGGATGAATGGATATGGACCAGGCTATCGACAAGCAAGCGATGGTGGAAACCAGCACGCCGCTGACCGAAACCGAGAAAAACGCCATCATCGGCGGCGTGCTTTTGTCGATGCTGCTGGCAGCGCTCGACCAGACCATCGTCGCGCCGGCGATGCCGACGATGGCACGTCTGCTCGGGCATGCCGAGTATTTGCCGTGGATCGTGACCGGCTATCTTCTGACCGCGACCGCCGTGGCGCCGCTCTACGGCAAGATCTCCGACATTTATGGTCGCCGGCCCACCGTCTATGCTGCAATCCTGATCTTTCTCGCCGGCTCGCTGGTCAGCGCCACCGCCCCCAACATGCTGGTCCTGGTTGTCGGCCGCGCGATCCAGGGCGCCGGCGGCGGCGGGCTGTTCGCCCTGACGCAGACCGTGATCGGCGACCTCGTGCCGCCGCGCGAGCGGGCTCGCTATGCCGCCTGGATCTCGGGCACCTGGGCCGTCGCCAGCATCGCCGGGCCGCTGCTCGGCGGCACCTTCGCCGAACATCTGCATTGGTCGCTGATCTTCTGGATCAACATTCCGCTCGGCCTGCTGGCGATGGCGATCATCAACAACCCGCTCAAGAAGCTGCCGATCGCCGCAAAACATCACCGCATCGACGGCCTCGGCGCGCTGCTTCTGGTCGCGGCCACCTCGCTGCTGCTGCTTGCCTTGAACTGGGGCGGCAGCGAGTATCCCTGGCTGTCGCCTGAAATCCTTGGACTGCTCTTCTGCTCAGCGGTGTTCTGGAGCGCGTTCGCGCTGAGGCTGCTGCGTGCGGCCGAACCGCTGATCTCGCTCGAAGTGCTCGGCAATCCGATCGTTCTCGCCGGGACGCTGTCGATGTTCCTGCTGCAGGCCGCCAATGTCGGCTTGTCGGTCTATCTGCCGGTCTACCTGCAATCGGTCGTCGGCCTGTCGGTCAGCGAATCGGGCACCGCGTTGCTTGGGCTGATGCTCGGCACGGTGGCCGGTGCGACCTTCAGCGCGCGAATGATCCCGCGCTTTTTCCACTATAAACGCATTGCCATGATCGGAACGGTTTTCTCGATCCTGTGCCTCGGCGTGCTCAGCCTGGTCGCCGGCCATGCCTCACTGTTGCTCGTCGAGGTGTTGACGACCTGCGTAGGCCTGGGCACAGGCACGACCTTTCCGGTTGCCACTGTCTCGGTCCAGAACGCCGTCGATCGTATGCACCTTGGCGTGGCGACCGGCGTTCTCACCTTCCTCCGCTCGCTGGGCAGTGCGCTTGGCGTCGCCATGCTTGGTGCCGTCGCCCTTGGCTACGGCCTGCCGCTGGCCAGCGAAGGCACGCAGCCGGCCGGCCATGTTGCCTCGGCCATGCCGTTCGTGATGATCTTTCTTGCAGCGGCCGCAACCTTGCTGTTGTCGTTCATCACGCTCTGGTTGATGCCGGAAAAAACGCTTCGCGGCCACGCCGAGGCTGTGGCCCCAGCGTTGGCGGAGTAGACCGGCCCGACGAAAATACAGCGAGGTTCAGTCGACCACGCCGAGCTTCTTCTGCAAGCTGGTCGACGAGGTCGTATACTGGAACACAATGCGCTCGCCGGGGCTGACGATGCGCTTGGCTGCTTGCGCCATCAAAGCGACCTCATGGAAGCCTGACAGGATCAGCTTCAACTTGCCGGGATACCAGTTGATGTCGCCTACGGCGAAGATGCCAGGCACCGACGTCTGGAATTTTTCGGTGTCGACCGGGATCAGGTTCTCGTGGAGATTGAGGCCCCATTCGGCGATTGGGCCGAGCTTCATCGTCAGGCCGAAGAATGGCAGCATCCGCGTACACGGTACTTCGATATCGCCCTCCGGTCCCTTGATGATGGCGGAGGCGAGCTGGCCGTCGGCGCCGGTCAGGCCAGTCACCTGTCCAACCTGGAATTCCAGCTGCTTCATCTCCTGCATGGCATACATCTTGTTGACGCTGTCGGGCGCTGCACGGAATTCGGGCCGCCGGTGCACCAGTGTCACGCTCTTGGCCACCGGCTGCAGATTCAGCGTCCAGTCGAGCGCCGAATCGCCGCCGCCGACGATGACGAGGTCATGGCCGCGAAAGTCCTCCATCCGGCGCACCGAGTAGAACACGCTCTTGCCTTCATAGGGTTCGATGCCCGGGATCGGCGGCCGCTTCGGCTGGAAAGAGCCGCCGCCAGCGGCGATCACGACGATTTTGGCTTCGAACACCTCGTTTTCGTCGGTAGTGACGCGGAAGCTGCCGTCCTCCAGTCTTTCCAGGCCCGAAACCATGCGGTTATAGGTGAATTCGGGCTTGAACGGCGCGATCTGCTCAAGCAGCTTGTCGACCAGACCTTGCGCCGAGATTGAGGGCCAGCCCGGAATGTCGTAGATCGGCTTTTCCGGGTAGAGTTCGGCGCACTGCCCGCCGGGCCGGTCGAGTATGTCGATCAGATGGCACTTCATGTCGAAGAGGCCGAGCTCGAATACCGCAAACAGACCGACAGGCCCTGCCCCGACAATGAGTACGTCTGTCTTGATGATAGCGGTCATGAAGCATGCGCCTTTATGGGAAACGGCGCGACACTGCATGACCATTGGTCCGCTGCCAAGCGGCAGCGGCAAAAATCGGCTTCAGCCCTGGCGGGCCGGCACGCGCACGACCAGCCCGTCGAGGGCGTCGCGCACCTTGATCTGGCATGACAGCCGCGAATTCGGCTGGACGTCGTAGGCGAAATCCAGCATGTCCTCTTCCATGGCTTCCGGCTCGCCGACCTCCGCCGTCCAGGCTTCGTCGACATAAACATGGCAGGTCGCGCAGGCGCAGGCGCCGCCGCATTCCGCTTCTATTCCCGGCACCGCATTGCGGATCGCATTTTCCATGACGGTCGAGCCGTTTTCGGCATCCACGTCAAAACGCGTGCCGTCATGGGCGATGAAGGTCAGCTTGGTCATTTGTCACCTGAAGGGAGTCTGAGCCGACATAATCACTCTGCCGGACAAGTCAACTGCGGCGCCAAAGCGCCGCTGTGTGGCGTTTCGGGAATAAGTGCTATCGGCTGATGGCGGCGACGAAGTCGCGCACTTCTTCGATCAGCGAGCCAAGCCGCTTCAGCGTGCCGGCGTCTTCGGGCCGGCATTCGATCGCACTGGCGCAATCGGCGATGGCGAAGGCGCCGACCCCGCGCGCCGAGCCTTTGAGCCCGTGTGCCAATAGCAGCCGCTGCCCGACATCCGCATCGACGATCTTGTCGCGCACCGACAGCGCCTGCTGCACGAACAGAGCCAGCACCTCCTGCTCGAGGCTCCGATCGCCCATCGTCTGGCGCGCAAGATGCGCCAGGTCGATCGGCCGCGCCCCGGCTGTCCCCGACACATCGCCGCCGGGCATCGAGAAGGCAATGCCGTTTTCGCCACGTATCACTTTGAGACTCCGTTCTTCGACCGCCGCAAAAACTAGGCGTATCCGGTGGACAACGGGTTAATGATTGGCCCGGAAAAATGTCGCGATAACGGCGCCGGAATCACGGCTGTGTTAACCTTATATTTAAAGTTTTACGTATCGGGCGGAATGCATGTTTTCTTTACCCGGCTGTGTCATTACGATACGACAGGGTCCATTTTCAGCCTCCTGCGCGGGACACGCTAGGCAGAATCAATAAGCAGAACCATAAGTCCCGCCGCAGCTTGTACAGGGTAGCGAAGGCATGGCGAAGAAACCAACGACGACAAGAACGCTCGACAGCGACGTAGCCAGAGAACTCGAAAAGGCACTCGATATCGACCTGAGCGGCGATGCCGGCGGCGACTTCGACATGGCGGCATCCATGGAAGATCTGGAAGCGCAAATATCGCAAGCCGCCGACGAGCTGGCGCGCGAAGGTCGCAGCCAGAACGAACCGCCTGCCCCGGACCAGACCCAGAGCGCGGCACAAGCCGCCAATCAACGCCAGAACGCAAATTCCGCGCCAAAGGCCAAGCC
The DNA here is from genome assembly GCF_040319475.1 of Mesorhizobium sp. M0904. Lineage (NCBI taxonomy): Bacteria > Pseudomonadati > Pseudomonadota > Alphaproteobacteria > Hyphomicrobiales > Phyllobacteriaceae > Mesorhizobium > Mesorhizobium sp. M0904. Next base: position 103,034 of record NZ_JAMYOC010000014.1, read on the forward strand.
GGCTGAGTTGCGTCCTGTCGCAACGCGCAATGGCTCGCAGCCGGCAGCTTTCTCGCCGGCCAACGACGATCGTCAAAAAGACTATAAAACGCTCCTGCACACCCTCAATCGGCGCGCCTCGAACACGATCTATTGGGTCGTGGCTTTCGTTTCGCTGGCCTGGATCGCCGGCGCTGGCGGCCTTGCGAACCTGTTGTTCGGACCTGGCATCTGGAACATCCGCACCTTCGATCAGTTTTTCGCCCGTCCCGAGCTGATCGGCCTGGCGGTCGCGGCAATCGTGCCTGTCATCCTGTTCTGGGCATTCGCAGTGATGATTCGCCGCGCTCAGGAGATGCGCCTTGCCGCGCAGTCGATGACCGAGGTGGCCTTCCGTCTGGCCGAGCCGGAAAATCTTGCCCAGGATCGCGTCATGATGATCGGCCAAGCGGTTCGCCGCGAGGTGGCAGCCATGGGCGAAGGCATCGAACGCACGCTTGCGCGTGCCGTCGAGCTCGAAACGCTGGTTCACAGCGAGGTGAACCAGATCGAGCGCTCCTATTCAGAGAACGAGTCCCGCATCCGCTCGCTGGTCGACGGGCTGGGCAGCGAGCGCGAAGCAGTCGTCACCCATGCCGAGCGCGTGCGCGCCTCGATCACCGGCGCCCACGAGACACTGAAAGACGAGATCAACGCCGCCAGCGATATCATTCGCGACAGCATTCTCAATGCCTCGACCAAGCTGTCGATGACGATCAACGAATCCGGCGACACGCTGATCGACAGGATCAACGGAAGCTCGATGTCGATCTTCGATTCGGTGGAAGGCCGGCTCGAATCGATCACCGATCGGCTGTCGACGTCGGGCGAGGCCTTCGCCAGCCTGCTCGACACCCGCATCGCCAAGCTGACGGACACCACCGATGGCCTGACGCGGTCGCTGACCGACCTGCTCGACGACCGCACAAGCGGCATGGTGTCGCTGCTCGGCGGCGCCGCCCGCACACTCAATTCGGAATTCGAAGCCAGCCTCAACGGCATCGAGCGGACGCTTGCCGAACGTGGCCAGGCGCTGATCAGCGAGTTCCAGACCCGCGCCGAGGCGCTCGACACCGGCACGCAGAAGCTCAACGCCGCGCTGGAGGCTCGCGCACGCCAGATCAACGAGACGCTGGTCGAGCGCGCGCGCGAAATCGCCCACACCTTCCAAGATAGCAAGGAGACGCTGTCGGCAATGATCGATCAGGGCAAGACCCAGATCGGTGCCGACATGGCCGACATCATTTCATCGACCTCGACCATGCTTGAAGCCCGCGCCGGCGATTTCGCCGGGCGCATGGAAGCGGCACGCCATGTCGTATCGCGTTCGTTCGACACGGACATCGAGCGGCTTGCCGATGCTCGCGCCGGCATAGAGGAAGCCGTCGAAAACCATAGCCGCAAGCTTTCCGAAAGCCGCGACCGGATGGCGGCGGCAATGCAGGCCGATTTGGCGAAGTTCGCCGAGGGTCGCGCCGAAATCGACGCAGCGGTGGCCAACCAGGTGCAGAAGCTTGCCGAAGGCCGCATCCTTATCTCGCGCGCCCTTGAGGAGGATCTGCGCAAGGTCAACGAATCGCGCGCAGCGATCGACGCTTCACTGGGCAGCCATCTCGAAAGCCTTGAAGAGGGTCGCAACAGGCTGGCCCAGGCCCTGAACGAAGACTCCGGAAAACTCGTGCAAGCTCGTACGATAATTGATGAAATGGTTGCCGGGCACGTCGGCAAGCTCGCCGAAGGCCGCAGCATCCTTTCGCGCGCGCTCGAGGCCGACCTCGGCAAGTTGGCAGAGAGTCGCGCCGCCATCGACGGCCTCGTCGCCGGTCAGGTCGAAAAGATCGCCGAGGGTCGCGCCATACTCGCCAGTGCGCTCGAAGCCGACATCGCCGGCATCAATGGCCTCATCGAGGCGCATTCGGCGAAATTGGCGCAAGACCGCAGCGGTCTTTCCCAGTCACTCGATAACGACCTCTCCGACATCAGGAGTCTGATCGCTGATCATTCCGGCAGGCTCGCCGATGACCGCAGCCTGCTTTCGAAGACGCTTGAGGACGATCTTGCCAAGCTGGCCGAAAGCCGGTCGAGCATCGATGGGCTGGTTGCCGGCCAGGTCGAGAAGCTGGCGGAAGGCCGCGATATCCTCAAGCGCGCGCTTGAATCGGACCTGAACGCTATCAAGGGCGTCATCGCCAGCCAGTCTGAAAAGCTGGCGGAAGACCGTGGCCAGTTGTCACGGGCGCTGGAGAGCGACCTGGAGGCTGTGCGGGGCGTTGTCTCCGATCACATGAACAAGCTTGCCGAAGACCGTTCGACCCTTTCGAAGGCGCTCGAAGACGATCTCGCCAAGTTGGCCGAAAGCCGCTCGAGCATCGATGTGATGGTTGCCGGCCAGGTCGAAAAACTGGCAGAGGGCCGCGACATCCTCAAGCGTGCGCTCGAAGCCGATCTGAGCACTGTCAAGGGCGTCATCGCCAGCCAGTCCGAAAAGCTGGCGGAAGACCGTGGTCAGCTGTCGCGGGCGCTGGAGACCGATCTCGAGACCGTGCGGGGCGTCGTCTCCGAACACATGAACAAGCTTACCGAAGAGCGTTCGGCCCTCTCGAAAGCGCTCGAGGACGATCTTGCCAGGCTGGCAGAGAGCCGTTCGAGCATCGACGGGCTGGTCGCCGGCCAGGTCGAGAAGCTGGCCGAGGGTCGCGACATCCTCAGGCGCGCCTTGGAAGACGATCTTGCAAAGCTGGCCGAAAGCCGCTCGAGCATCGACGGACTGGTTTCCGGCCAGGTCGAGAAACTGGCCGAAGGCCGCGATATCCTCAAGCGCGCCTTGGAGGCCGATCTCAACACGATCAGGGGCGCCATCGCCGATCAGTCGCAGCTATTGACCGATAATCGCGCGCAGTTTTCGCGTGCGTTAGAAGCCGATCTCGGCAACGTCAATAGCCTTGTCGCAACCCACGCAGAGAAGCTCGTCCAGGACCGCTCGACCCTGTCGAAGGCGCTCGAGGACGATCTCGCCAAGCTGGCCGAAAGCCGTTCGAGCATCGATGGGCTGGTTGCCGGCCAGGTCGAGAAACTGGCAGAAGGCCGCGACATCCTCAGGCGCGCGCTGGAAGCCGACCTGGAGAGGCTTGCAATGAGCCGCAGCGAGGTCGACGAGATCGTCGCCGGTCATGTCGGCAAGCTGAGCGAGGGCCGCGACATGCTGACCCGCGCATTGCAGGATGATCTCTCCAGGCTCGCCGAAACGCGCAAGGATGTCGACCGTTCGCTGTCTGGCCATATCGACCAGATCGCCGCCAGGAGCACCGACATCTCCGATGCAATCGCTGCCGACGTAGAAAAGATCGAGCAGGCGTTCAGCCGGCAGACAGGCATCATCGAGGAGCGCGCCAGCACCATGGAGCGGGCGCTGTCGACGGGTGTCGACAACGTTCGCAGTGTGCTGGAAAGAAGCGCGGTCTTCGTCGCCGGGGCGCTGCGCGAGAAGGTCCTGGAAGTCACGAGCGCGCTGCATGAGCAGGCGGGCGCGGCATTCAGCGATGCCGACCGCAAGATCGCTGAGCGCGCCGAGCAGACCTCCGCTGCCCTGCTCGCCAGGGCGGAGGACATCGCCCGCACCTTTGAAGAGGCGGATCGTCGCCTTGCCGCGCGCGCCGAGGATACGTCGAGCGCACTGATTGCCCGCGTCGACGACACGTCGAACACCTTGCTCGCGCGCGCCCAGGAAGCGGCCGATCAGCTGGCAGCCAGAGCAAGTGAGATTGCCGGCACCTTCGACGCGGCGGACCACAGGCTGGTCTCTCGCGCCATCGAAACGGCCCAGTCGCTGGCGGCACGTGCCGGCGACATCCTGCGCAATTTCGAAACGGCCGACGAGCGACTGGGCATGCGCATCGGCGAATCCGCCGAAGCGCTCGCGGCACGCGCGTCGGATCTGGGTCGCATTTTCGACGCCGCCGACCAGCAACTTATTTCGCGCATTGCCGAAGGCTCCGAAGCACTTTCGGCCCGTGCGTCTGAGATCGGCCGCATCTTCGAGGAGGCGGATCATCGCCTGGTATCCCGTATCGCCGACAGCAGCACCGCCATCGGCGAACATGCCGACACCATTGTCGGCGCCTTCACCAGCACCGAGCAGCGGGTTGCCGAGCGCGCTAGGCAGACTGGCCAGGAACTCGCCGTCCATGCCCGTGAAATCGAGCAGGTGCTTGCCGGTGCCGACGAACGCCTGGCATCGAGTGCGGCTGCCACAGCGGCCCGCGTCGAGGAGCAGGTCGCCGGCGTCGAGAACCGCCTCGCCTACTCCGCCGAGACAATGGGCCAAAGGCTCAACGAGCAGGTCGCGAACGCCGAGGCGCAGTTGGTCTCGCGTGCCAACACGATCGCCGAAACCTTCACCGCGGTCGGCCAGCATATCGGCCAGAGCACCAATGACGCTGCAAAGACCATCGGTGCCAATACTCGCGAGCTCAATACGATGCTCGCGGCACGTTCGGCTGAAATATCAAAAATCCTGGACGAGACGGCACGGCCTCTGGTCGAGCGCTTTGCCCAGGGCGGCTCCGAGCTGCAAAAGAGCATGGAAGAGGTCACAGAACGTGCGACCGAGAAGCTGCGCACTCAAAACGCCGCCCTCGTCGACGCCCTCGCCAGCCGCACGGCAGAAACCCTGTCGGCCGTCGAAGGCGCGCGCTCGACGCTTGCCGACAGCGTTGCCGACCTCATCGGCCGCATGACCACCTCCAGCTCGCAGCTCGGTCAATTGATCGAGCAGGCGGCGGGCAATCTCGGCCAGGTTGAAGAACGCCTGACCGGGAGCACGCAAAGCTTCGCAGCGACCACGGAAAAGACCGCGCAGACCTTCGCCAGTTCGGCGCGCCTGGTCGATTCGAACACGACACGGCTCACCGAGCTGTCGTCCTCGACCTTGCGCGAGGTTGCTTCCATCGCCACCAAGTTCGACGAGCACAGCCGGTTGCTTTCCAGTGCCTCGGACCTGTTGAGCTCGGCCCAGAGCAATCTCGAGCACACGCTCGAAAGGCAATCGTCGCTGGAGGACCTCGCCGTCGGCCTTGTCAAGAAATCGGAAGATCTCGAAAGGGTCATGCGCTCGTTCGAGAATCTGGTCGGCCAAACGCTGCAGAACGCCGAAGGCAAGACGCTGGAATCCGCCGACAAGATCCGTACCGCGATTTCTGAAGTGGTCGATTCGGCCACCAAGCGCTTTGCCGATGCGACCGAGGAGATGCGGCGTACCGCCGGCTCGATCAAGAGCGAGCTCGACCTCACCCGCGCCGAGCTCAAGAAAGGCGTCATCGAGATGCCGGAAGAGGCAAAGGAATCGACCACGGCTATCCGCCGTGCCGTTTCAGAGCAGATCAACGCGCTGAAGGAACTTTCTGAAATCGTTGCGAAATCTGGCCGTAGCGCCGACAGTTCGGAACAGCGCAACCTGCGTCCGGCGCCGCAAGCGCCTGCCGCACGCCCCGCCGAACCGCCACGTCGCCCGGCTCCGGCTCCAGAACAGCGCCGTCCCCCGCAGGCGCCTTCGGGCGAGGCGGCGCTGCGCGGCACGCTCGACCTCGAACGCCCCGCAGACCAAGCGCCACGCCAGCGCGACCCCAACGGCCGCACGCCGCAAGGCGGCTGGGTGCGCGACCTCCTGACCGGTGCATCGCGCGAAGACGACGCCAAGCCGGCGGTGCCCGCCGAAGCGCCGCGCCCTGCTCCCGCTGCTCGTTCGCCGCTTCATGTCGTAGAATCGCTGAACTCGCTCTCGGTCGATATCGCGCGCGCCATCGATCACGATGCCTCGATCGAGCTCTGGAACCGCTACCGGCGCGGCGAGCGCGACGTCTTCACGCGCCGACTTTACACGCTGAAGGGCCAGCAGACGTTCGACGAGATCCGCCGCAAATATCAGTCGGAGGCGGAGTTCCGAGCTGCTGTCGATCGTTACTGCGACGATTTCGAAAAGCTGCTCAAGGACGTGTCGCGCAACGACCGCGACAACATCATGGCACAGACCTACCTGACCTCGGATACCGGCAAGGTCTACACGATGCTGGCACACGCCAGCGGCCGCCTTCACTAGAGCGGGCGATAGAGAATAAACGAAAAGGCGGGATTTCCCGCCTTTTTCATGCCGTACTGAATTCCATTGGCGCTGTAGAGTGCCGTGCCAGCAGTTCCGGCCGCGTCAGATCACAGTGTCGGTCCAGCGGACGATTTGCCCGGCCGCATCGCCGAACGCGGCATCGAGCGCGCCGACATAGGCCTGGTTGCCATTGCCCGAAACGGGCGCGATGGCGCTAAACGTCTTCGAAGCGCGCACTTCACCGTTGCGGTCGTTCAACAGGCGCACGAACAGCTCGACCTCGGCATGTTCGCCGCCATCGACACGCACCTCGAACGAGCGGATCTCGACGATCACCTGATAGTCGATCGCCAGCCCCTCGCCTGGCTTGCCGACGCCGGTGAAGCTGCCCGAGCGCTGGAACGTCTCTGCCAGCCGCGCCTGTACGATCATCGGCAGCCGGTCGGCCCATTGCGCGCCCTTGAGATACTGGATCGATCGCGGTGATGGCTTGATGACGATGTTCTGGCTATCCAGCGCCTTGAGCGCCGAAGGCTGGGCGATGAGTATCTGGCGCCGGCTGCGGGCACGCGCTTCCAGCGACGGCGCCGAAAGCTCGAACGTATCCAGCGGCGCCGGTCTGCCGCCGGGCAAGGCCGCGCAGCTTGCAAGCGAAAGCGCCAGCAACACCGCCCCGACCTTAGACCCACCCGATGTGATGCTGCCTGAACTGATCGACTTCAAACGCGATCCCCCCCGGATCGTGGAAACAATGCGCATCTGCCAGCTATGTTCTTGCGGTGGTCGGGGATCGAAGTCAACGGCGCACCCTGCCGTCGAACTGCCGGACCTCGCCCTCGCCGCCGGACAAGATCCTTTGTGGGTTGCGGCTGAGATCGGTTACCGCCTCTTCGATGCGGTTGATCGAACGGCGGCTGTCCTGGACCAGCGCTTCGACGTTTTGCAGCCCTTGTCCCGAGAACCGCGCCAGATTGTCGGTAATGGTACCGAGACGGGCGTTCAGCGTGTCGGCGACCTGCTTGAACGATTTCAGCGTCGCTCTGGCGTCGGCCATGACGCCGTCGGCCTGACCGGAGCCGAGCAGTTTGTCGACCTTGGCAAGAATACCGTCGACTCGCACCGAGGCATCGTTGAGGCGTCCTGCGAGTTGGTGCGCGTCTTTGATGGTTTCATCGATGTCGTCGGCTCGGTTGGCGAACTTGTTGGTCACCTTGGCGATGTCGGCGGCAGCCTCGTTGGCGTTTTCGCTGGCCTTCTGGATATTGGCCAGCGCGGTGCGCACCTCAGCCGGATCGATGCCGTCGAGAACGCCGTCGACCTTGGCCAGCGTGCCTTGCGTCTTCTGGGCGAAGTCGTTGATCGAGCCGACCGCCGTGTCGACGTTCTTGATAACCGTGTCGAACTGCTTGCTGGTTTCCTTGAGGTTGGAAGTGACCGTGTCAACGTTGGCGACGATGCTCTTGATCTGGTCCTTGTCGACGGCATTGAGTAGCCCTTCCGCCGCCTTTAGGGTGCCGTCGAGCTTGCCCGAAACACCCTTCAGTTCGTCCGCCAGCGAGCTGACGCTGGCCAGGAACTTGTCGACGCCGTCCGCATTCCTGGCCAGTGCATCGGAGAAGGTCTGGACATTGTTGACGGTCTGCGTCAGCGGCCCGCGAACATCCTTGGTGAAGCCTTCGAGCTCCGAAAGGACCTTGTCGGCCCGGGTGAAGATGTTCTGCGCCGTCTGCAACAGGTTGGTGACCGCCGACGGGTTGGCAACGATCTCGGCGACGCGGCCTTCCTTTTCCGCCTCGTCGAGGAGTTTTGGCTCCTTGGGGTCGGCGCCCTTGAGCTCGATGTTGGCCTGGCCGGTGAGGCCGGCAAGCCCGATATCGGCCTGCGTCGACTTGGTGATAGGCGTGTTCCGGTCTATTTCGGTGTCGGCGATAGCAGCAGTCGGATTGTCGACGTCGATATAGACACGGCGCACGTCGCCGACTTTGACGCCATTGAACAGCACGAAACTGCCACGGCCGAGCCCCGAAGCGGAGCCTGGAATGCGCACGCGCAGCACCGCCGTCTCGCCCCTTTCGCCGATAGCCGCCGTCCAATAGACGAAAGCGAAAGCCGCGAGGATCGCGGCCAGCGTGAAAATGCCGACAATGACGTAGTTGGCCCTGGTTTCCATTGCTCACTTATGGCTATGCGCGCGCCGCAAGATCAAGTTGCCGGGCGCGTTTTCCGCGGAAATAGGATTTTACCCAGGGTTCCTCGCTCCTGAGCATGTCGTCGATCGTGCCCTCGACCAGCACTTTCTTGTTGCCAAGCACCGCCACGCGGTCGCACGCGGTAAACAGCGTGTCGAGATCATGCGTGACCATATACACGGTCAAATCCATCGTATCGCGCAGCTTGACGACCAATTCGTCGAATTCAGCCGCACTAATTGGATCGAGGCCTGACGTCGGCTCGTCGAGGAAAACGATGTCCGGATCGAGCGCCAGGGCGCGCGCCAAGGCGGCGCGCTTGATCATGCCGCCGGAGAGCTCGGAGGGGAATTTCTGCGCCGCCTCCGGCGGCAGTCCGACCAACTCCACCTTAAGCATGGCAAGTTCGTCCATCAGCTTCTTCGGCAAATCGAGGTATTCGCGCATCGGCACCTGGACGTTTTCGAGGACCGTCAGCGCCGAAAAAAGGGCGCCATGCTGGAACAGCACGCCAAGCCGCATGTCGATTCGAAGGCGCTCCCTTTCGGTTGCCTTCTCGACGTCGACGCCGAACAGTTTGATTGTGCCCGATTGCTTGCGCGTCAAGCCAAGGATGGTGCGCAAGAGAACAGATTTGCCCGCACCGGAGGCACCAACAAAGCCGAGAATCTCCCCGCGCCAGATATCGAGCGACAATTTGTCGAGAACGACCTGGTCGGCGAACGATACGGTGATGTCGTGTGCCGACAGCACGATCTCGTCTTCTTTGACCTTCGTCGCCACCTTGGTCGTGTTTGTGCCCGGCAGCGCCATCTCAGAACTCGATCGCTGCATAGAACATGGCGAAAAGCCCGTCGAGGATAATGACCACGAAGATCGACTTCACCACTGAGGCGGTCACATGCTGGCCGAGCGATTCGGCGCTGCCGCCAACCTTCATGCCCTCGACCGAGGCGATTATGCCGATGATCATGGCCATGAACGGCGCCTTGATCAGGCCCGCAAAGATGGTGCTGAGGTCGATTGCGACACGCAGCCGGTCGATGAACGCTGCCGGTGCAATATCAGAGTAGAGCCACGCAGCCAAAATGCCGCCGCCCAGTGCTGCAAAGTTGGCGATGATCGTCAGGCAAGGCAGCGCGACGACCAGCGCGACCAGCCGCGGAAACACCAGCACGCCGATTGGATTAAGACCGATCACCTTCAGCGCATCGACCTCCTCGCGCATCTTCATCGAGCCGATCTCGGCGGTGATCGCGCTACCGGAGCGGCCGGCGATCATGATCGCCGTCATCAAAACGCCGAGCTCGCGCAGGATCAGCACGCCGACCAGGTCGACGACGAAGATGTCGGCGCCGAAATAACTGAGCTGATAGGCGCCTTGCTGGGCAACGATCGCACCGACGATGGCCGACATCAGCACCACCACCGGTATGGCGCCGACGCCCATGCGATCGATCTGGTTGAAGATCGCCGCCATATTGACGGCATGGCCACGGCCAAGCTTCATCTGAGAGCCGCGTATCGTGGCGCCGAGGATGTTCATTGCGGCCAGGAAATCGTCGCGCATCTCATAGACGCGACGGCCTACCGCCTCGAGCCCCCGAATGATGAAGTTGGGCGGCTTTGTCGGACCGGATCCGGGCTCGCGTCGAACCGCATCGCCGACGGCGCCAAGCAGGATCGAGGCAATCTCGCTTTGCCCCTGCATCTTGATCTCGACGCCCTTCTTTTCGAAGCTGCTCACCAGGCGATCGATCAGCCACGCCCCGGCAGTGTCCATCTTCTCGATCTGCGACAGATCGAGCGCCAGCGTCTGGAAGCCGCTGCGCTTCTCGATCTTGCGCATCTCGGCATCGACCAGGGCGACGGTGCGTGTCGTCCAGCTTCCCGAGAACGCGCAGCCAAGAACGCCGCCCTCCTCGCCGATCGCGATGCGCGGCTGGTGGTCGGGCTCCTTGGCAGGGCCGCTTGCGTCGCGTTTGCGGATGGTCAACATGGCGTCCTGTTTAGCCTGACGGGGCCGAGCTGTCGATTTGCCGACATCCTCCTTGTGCACAGCCGGAGCAGAAAAATATGGCGCGTGTCATTTCGGTCGAGGCCGAGCGCTTTCCGATAGCCGGGACCTTTACCATTTCGCGCGGCTCGAAGACCGAAGCGGAGGTGATTTCCTGCGCCATCACCGAAAACGGCCGTACAGGGCGCGGCGAATGCGTTCCTTACAAGCGCTATGGCGAGACCGTTGAGGGTGTGCGTGGCGCGATAGAGGCGATGCGCAGTGAGATCGCGCACGGCATCAGCCGCATCGCCCTGCTCGGTGCCATGCCTGCCGGCGCGGCACGCAACGCCATCGACTGCGCGCTCTGGGACCTGGAAGCGAAGATCAGCGGAACACCGGTGGCGCATACGATACGAACCGTTCCGTTACGACCGCTTGAGACGGCGTACACATTGTCGCTCGCCGAGCCGGAAGCGATGGCGGCGCAGGCCCGCGCCAACGCCCAGCGCCCGCTGCTCAAGGTCAAGATCGGCGGCGACAACGACATCGCCCGCATCCGCGCAGTGACGGCGGCGGCACCCGACAGCCGAATCATTCTTGATGCCAACGAAGGCTGGACGAACGACAACATCGTAGAAAACCTCGCCTTTGCCGCTGCGCAAGGTATCGCCTTGATCGAACAGCCGCTGCCGGCGGGACATGACGGTATTCTTCGCCACATCGCGCATCCGGTGCCGATCTGCGCCGACGAAAGCGTGCACGAGGCGAAGGATATTGGAGCGCTTGTCGGCCTCTACGACGCCATCAACATCAAGCTCGACAAATCCGGCGGCCTGACCGCAGCACTCGTGCTTCGCGACCGCGCCCGCGAACTGGGTCTTGGCGTTATGGTCGGCTGCATGGTCGGCACATCGCTTGCGATGGCGCCGGCCGTTCTGTTGGCGCAGGATGCCGATTTCGTCGATCTCGACGGTCCGTTGCTGCTAGCCCGCGACCGCATTCCCGGTCTCGTCTATCAAGGGTCGCTGGTGTCACCGCCCGAGCCGGCGCTGTGGGGCTGAACGCGCCGCAAGTCCGATCAGCGCCAGGCCCGTCAGGGCGATCGGGATCATGGCAAAGAAGCCGTTCGCGCCGAAGCGGTCGTAAAGAGGACCGGAAATGAGCGTCGCCACCGCCATGAAGAAGCCGTTGGAAAAATAGGCGATGCCTTGCGCCGCCCCGGTGCGTTCTTCCACGACCGTCTCACCGATCATCTTTTGCAGGCCGATCAGCACCAGCGCCACCGAAACCGCGTGCAGCGTCTGGATCGCGAAAAACCCGCCAACGCCAAGTCCAAGCGGCCAGATCAAAGGGAAGGCGATCCAGCGCACGATAGCGCCTGTCCCGGCAATCAGCATGATCGACACGATCGAGAAGGAGGCGAAAGCCCGAGTGAAGACGACGAACATGCATATCTCGGCGACGACGCCCCACCCCCAGAGCAGCCCAACAACCGAATCGCTGATGCCGATCGACTTCCAGTAGATCGACACGAAGCCGTAGAGAAACGCGTGGCTGGCGGTGATGACGCCGACCCCGGTCGAAAAATAAAGAAAATACGGGTTGAGGAGTTTTGATGCCGATTGCTGGATGTCGGCAGCCGAAAGCGGCGAGGCGCGGCGCGGGCGGCCGAGGCGCGGCGCAATCAGCCCGGCGGCTAGCGCGGCGCATAACGACACGAAGATGATCACCGGGACAGCCTGAGCACCGCTCGCCGACAAGATGAAACCGCCGGCGAGATTGGCACAGAGATAGGAGATCGAGCCCCATTTGCGCATGCCGGCGTAGTTCGAGCCGAAGCGGCGAACACCAGAAAGGGCGAGCGAATCGGCAATCGGCGAATGCGGCGTCCAAACGACCGTCAGCGCCAGGGATACGGCAAGTACCATTGCGTAGGTCGGCGGCAGGAGGTAGCCGGCGGACAGGATCAGCGATGCGGCGACCAGCGCAACATAGACATTGGCGCGATCGCTCGCTTTGTCTGCCAGCGCGGTAAGAAAAGGCGTCGTTGCCACACGCAGGAACATCGGCGCGGCGAGGATCACGGCTATCTGCTCGGCGTGGAACCCCTTGGCCTGCAGCCACAGGGGAAAATACGGCACATGCGTTCCGAGCGGCACGAAGAGCGTGAAGAAGATCAAGCTCATGCGCAGTTCGAAATGGCGTGGCTTGACGAGCTGTTCGGGCGAAAGCGGCGGCAGCGAGGACATTGACAGGCGATCCGTCGGCACGGCATTCAGCCGGGTCGGCCCACCACACCTGCCGCTGCATAACACGGCGAAAAAGTCGATGAAACCGCTGGACTAACCGATTGAAGCGAGGGCGGCCGGGTTTTGGTCAAGCCGCCTGGACTGCCCTGCCCTTGATGTCGATCGGCACGAGCACCTCGCCGCCGACCGGAGTCTCCGGCAGGACATGCGCCCAGTGCAGGATCTCCATCCGGCCGTCAAAATGCTCGACCACCGCCGTGCAGCTCTCCACCCAGTCGCCGGTGTTGATGTACTGCACGTCCTCGTAGCTTTCGATCGCGGCATGGTGGATATGCCCGCAGATCACGCCGTCGACGTGCGAGCGGCGCGCCTCCTCGGTCAGCACGGTCTGGAACGAGCCGATGAAATTCACCGCCTTCTTGACCTTGACCTTGGCCCAGGACGAGAACGACCAGTAAGGCAGGCCGAGCACCTGGCGCAGGCGCGTGATGATGCGGTTGACCAGCATCGCCGCGTCATAGGCGTAGTCGCCGAGATAGGCGAGCCAGCGCGCATTGTGGACGACGGTGTCGAACTGGTCGCCATGAATGACAAGAAGGCGTTTGCCATCGGCGGTCTCGTGGATGGCGCGGTCGGCGACGACAATGCCGCCGAAATGCACGCCCTGGAACTGGCGCGCGAACTCGTCGTGATTGCCGGCGATATAGGTGATGCTGGCGCCCTTGCGCGCCTTGCGCAGCAATTTCTGGACGACGTCATTGTGGCTCTGCGGCCAATGCCAGCTTCGTCTCAAGCGCCAGCCGTCGACGATGTCGCCGACGAGATAGATGATATCGGCATCGTGATGGCGCAGGAAATCGATCAGGAACTCGGCCTTCGCCGCTTTCGATCCGAGATGGACGTCGGAGATGAACATGCTGCGGAAAGTGCGGGGCTCTGCGCCGGACATCATTTGTCACCGTTGCTTTCGCGTGAGGCTATGCCCCGATTCATGCAACAACCGTATGACGGTTGCGATTGGTCCAGCCATCCGGATAGGTTGCCACGGCAATCAGAGGAGAAAATCACCATGGATCTCGGCATTCGCGGCAAGAAGGCCATCGTCTGCGCTTCGAGCAAAGGCTTGGGACGCGGCTGCGCCATGGCACTGGCGGAGGCAGGCTGCGATCTGGTCGTCAATGGCCGCAGCGCCGACGTGCTGGCCAAAACCGCCGCTGAACTGCGGGAGAAATTCGGCGTCAAGGTGACCGAGATCGTCGGCGACATATCCAAACCCGATGTCCAGCAGGCGCTGCTTGCCGCCTGCCCCGATCCCGACATCCTCGTCAACAACAATGGCGGTCCGCCGTTTCGCGATTTCCGCGCGCTCGACCGCGAAAAGATCCTCGAGGGCGTCACCCAGAACATGGTAACCCCTGTCGAACTGGTTCAGGCCGTGATCGACGGCATGGCGGCGCGCGGCTTCGGCCGCATCGTCAACATCACCTCGCTGTCCGTCTATGTGCCTATCCCCGGCCTCGACCTGTCGTCCGGCGCCCGCGCCGGCCTCACCTCGTTCCTCGCCGGCGTCGCGCGGACGGTGATCGACCGCAATGTGACGATCAACAACATGCTGCCGGGAAAACTCGACACCGACCGGCTGCGCGGCCCGCATGAACCCGGCTGTGTCGAGGATCCGGCGGCAGCTGCCGCGCGCAAGGCGCAAGCAGCAGCCAATGTTCCGGCCAAACGGCTCGGCACGCCGGAGGAATTCGGCCAGATCTGCGCCTTCCTGTGCTCGGTCCATGCCGGCTACCTGACCGGGCAGAACGTACCGGTCGACGGCGGCCTCTACGTCAGCGCGTTCTAGTGGTAGAATCCAAACGCTTGGTTACCCTCTGGACGGCGGAAGAACGACCCTTTGCGGTTGTTGGGTGCGAGCGCCGCATGATGCGATCTGACCTTCCTGACATTCGCAGAAGGGAGAATTCCTTTGCCAATGCATGCAAGCTAGCGAGCGAATCCGATACTCGCGATCCCAATTCCGCCCACCAGGATCAGGCTCAGGGCCCACACAGTGTCGAGATTGAACCAGCTTTGTGAGATGAACTTGGGTCCGAGCCATCGATAGACGGCAATGGCGATAACACCGCCGCTTACAATCATCGCGGCCGTATGGACCACGGAGACGGTGGTGGCGGTGATCAGATTACCGGCCATGAGCGTGGTAGCCGCCTGGTGTCCAACATCGAGATCGCCTGCCTGGCACAAGCCGAGATAAATCGGCACCAGCATCAGCCCGGCGCCATGCGCGGTGGCGGCCGCGAAAGACCACAAGGCCAATTGCGCCGGCGGGATACGGGCAAGAACACGCGGGTGGCGCCGGTTGATCAGGAGATAGATCCCGGCTGCGATCACAATCAACCCCGCCGCGATGCGAATCTGTCGTTCCCAGACGATGAGCGTCAGCATCGCGCCGAAGGGCAGCAGGATACCGATCATCGCCACAAAGTGGCCTATTGCCAAAAGGCCGAGCGCCCGAAACAATTCGCCGGCACGTCTGTCCAAAAGGCCGGCCGAAACGGCCAACGGCCAGCCCATGCCAGGATTGATGCCGTGATAAATGCCGCTGGCGACGACGGCCAGCCAGAGACCGGCCGTCGTCCACTCGCTCATCGCTTCATTGACCCGGGCAGTCGGTTACACCGACGGATAGCAGAACGAATCCGTCGAGCAATCGCCACCTTCCAGACGAATCTGGTGCGAGCGATACCCCTCGGGGAACTCGACATAAAAGTCCTTGTCCAGGGTGATTCCACCGTTCTCGCCGACATTGGCCTTGACCATGGCTGCCGGAATACCATCGCGATAGAACTGATCGTCCCAAGTCGAATACAGGGAGTTGGTCCAGTAAACGCGTTTGCCGTCGCGGCTGATCTCGACCATTTGCGGTCCGCCCCTGTAGTCGCCGCCGCCGGGATGCTTGGCCTTGCGCGTGATGCCGCCAATATGGATGGACCCTGCAAGCTTAGGCTTCATCGGATCGGTCACATCGTATTGGCGCATCTCGCCGGTGCCCCAGCAGGATACGTAGAGGAATCGGTCATCGAGCGACAGGTCGATGTCGGTTACTAGCGGCGGCACCGCCTCGAAGCCCTGAAGCAACGGCGGCAGGTCATCCTTGGCGGCTGCCTCGGGCGGGATGGTCGCCGTCTTTTCGCAATGGAATTTGCCGCCCTCGCGCCACCAGGTCCAGATCGATCCCTCGAGGTTTGTCGTGTCGACGACCACTCCAAGGAAACCGTATTCCTTGACCGGGTCATGGGCGGGGCGGACTTCCAGCGCCATCTGGTGGTTGGCGCCCAGATCGATGGTCTGCACGTTCCTGCGTTCGCGCAAATTCCAGAAATGCACCCGGTGTCCGTATTTGTTCGACAGGAGGTCTTCAGGCACGATGCCCTGCTCGAACTGGGGCGGAAGGGCCCACTCGCTCGACACCATGTAGTCGCGTGGCAGGTTCCACCAGAAATCATACTGCTTGTCCTGCGGCCCGCGATCGATCTCGTAGCGCCCGATGACGTCGAACGTCTGGCAATCCATGACAAAGATGCCGGGAGGTCCGTCGGTGCCGTCAGGGCCACCGCCCCCAAGCGTCGAGACATAAATACCTTCCGGACCGCAGTGAATCGTATGAGGCCTGGAATAGCCCGTCTTGGCAAACACTTCTTCTGGCTCGATGACCTTGTGTATCTTGGCCTTGGTCGGTCCGCCCTTGGTGTCGATGACGTAAATGCGCGAAGATCGAATACCGGGAATGATCAGAAAGCGGCGCTCGAGAAACGGGTGACCATTCAGCGGCGAAAGGGCCGAAGAGCACGCGTTCCAGCCGAAATGGTGAAACTCGTCGCCCTTGTTCGGCATTATCACGCTATGGACGACCTGGCCGTAGTCCTTCGACTTCGGGTTTACGTCAACTATGGCTAGTCCATCTGGCTGAGAGAAGTCGGGACTCAACATCAAAGTGTAGGCAAAATTTTCGACTGGCGCCTGCATTGCGAGCTTGGCAGTCGCGTGGAAAGTCGGGTCTGGCCGTACAGTCATTGTCGTCCTCCCTTGGCAGGTTAAGCAGTCCGACCGACAATCAGGGGCACGATCTGTGATGCGTTTGGATGTCCGCCGAAAACGTCGGGGCGCTTTGTTGTTCGCACGCTATTTCGTGCGACTTTTCGAAGAATCTCACGGATTTTGGAGAACTGCAATGTCGACTTGTTTCGCCGCAAGGCCTCTGTGAGCGACGAGCGCCACCAGACATTCGAACTGGGCCGCGTACCTCGCCGCAGCACCCCGCCTATCGCCCCAACATCTCAATGGCAGACCGCACAGGAGGGCGGGGGTGCAAGCCGCAAGCTCGCGCTTGCGACATATCACCTCTCGAAAAGCCTCGGCTGCATGCTAAGAGACTCAAAACACCAAACGGACTGAACTGAGGAGGCGGCCGTCATGACAGGCGAAAGCAAGAAGGCGGCCCGATCCGACCTCGACGAAGCGGCGCTCTATTTCCATAAGCACCCCCGTCCCGGAAAGCTTGAAATCCAGGCGACGAAGCCGCTGGGCAATCAGCGCGACCTGGCGCTTGCCTATTCGCCGGGCGTCGCCGCCCCCTGCCTTGAAATCCGCGACGACCCGGCAACCGCCGCCGACTATACAGCCCGCGCCAATCTGGTCGGAGTTGTCACCAACGGTTCGGCGGTGCTGGGCCTCGGGAATATCGGTCCGCTCGCCTCCAAGCCGGTGATGGAAGGCAAGGCGGTGCTGTTCAAGAAGTTCGCCGGCATCGATGTCTTCGACATCGAGATCGACGCACCGGGCATCGAGCGCATGGTCGAAACGATCTCGGCGCTGGAACCAACCTTCGGCGGCATCAACCTGGAAGACATCAAGGCGCCCGAATGCTTCGAAGTCGAGGAGCAGTTGAAAGCCCGCATGGGCATACCAGTCTTCCATGACGACCAGCACGGCACCGCCATCATCGTCGCCGCCGCCGTGCTCAACGGGCTGGAATTCGCCGGCAAGTCCATCTCGGACATCAAGATCGTCACGTCGGGCGCTGGTGCTGCGGCGCTTGCCTGCCTCAACCTGCTGGTCTCGCTCGGCGCGCGGGTCGAAAACATCTGGGTCACGGACCGGTTCGGCGTCGCCCATAAGGGCCGCGTCGAGGAGATGGACCGCTGGAAAGACCCTTATGTGAAGGACACCGAGGCGCGTACGCTGGCCGACGTTCTGCCCGGCGCCGACGTGTTTCTCGGCCTGTCTGCTGCCGGCGTGCTGAAGCCGGAATTGCTCCACCACATGGCGCCAAAGCCGCTGATCCTGGCGCTGGCCAATCCCAATCCCGAAATCATGCCGGAAGCAGCACGGGCGGCGCGGCCCGACGCGATGATCTGCACCGGCCGCTCCGATTTCCCCAATCAAGTCAATAACGTACTCTGTTTTCCTTACATCTTCCGTGGCGCGCTGGATTGCGGCGCAAGCGCCATCAACGAAGAGATGAAGATGGCTGCTGTGCGAGCGATTGCAGCGCTCGCCCGCGAAGAGCCGTCCGACGTTGCCGCGCGTGCCTATTCCGGCGAGACGCCGATCTTTGGTCCGGAGTTCCTGATCCCCTCGCCTTTCGATCCGCGGCTGATCCTGCGCATTGCCCCTGCTGTCGCCAAGGCAGCTTGCGAGACCGGCGTCGCGACCCGGCCGATCACCGATTTCGCCGCTTATATCGACAAGCTGAACCGCTTCGTCTTCCGCTCCGGCCTGGTCATGAAGCCGGTGTTCTCGATGGCCAAGACGTCGAGCGCCAAACGCGTCATCTATGCCGACGGCGAGGACGAGCGCGTGCTTCGCGCCGCCCAGGTCGTGCTCGAGGAAGGCATTGCCGAACCGATCCTGATCGGCCGCCCGCATGTCATCGAGGTGCGGCTGAAGCGCTACGGGCTGCGCATCAAGCCGGGCGTCGATTTCGGCTTGATCAACCCGGAAGACGATCCGCGTTACCGCCACTATGTCGACCTTTTGATCGAGCTTGCCGGCCGGCGTGGGGTGACGACGGAAGCCGCGCGCACCATGGTGCGCACCGACAATACGGTGATCGCGGCCCTTGCCCTGAAGCGCGGCGACGCCGACGCCATGGTCTGCGGGCTCGAAGGCCGTTTCGAGCGCCATTTGCGCAACGTAACGCTGATCATCGGGCCGCGCCCCGGCATTAGGGATCGCGACCTGTCGACGCTGTCCATGCTGATCTCGCAGCGCGGCATCATTTTCCTCACCGACACCCATGTCTCCGTCGATCCGACCGCCGAAGAAATTGCGGAAATGACCGTTTTGGCGGCCGAGGAAATTCAGCGTTTCGGCATTGAGCCCAAGGCAGCGCTGCTGTCGCATTCTGATTTCGGCTCCCGCGATTCGCCAAGCGCCATGAAGATGCGGCAGGCGGCGGCGATCCTGGCGCGCATCGCGCCCGACCTGCAATGCGACGGCGAGATGCATGCCGACTCGGCACTATCGGAGCAGCTGCGCCAACGCGTCTATCCGCATTCGCGGCTGAAGGGCGAAGCCAATCTGCTGGTGTTTCCCAATCTCGATTCGGCGAACATCACGCTGACCGCGCTGCGCACGATGATGGACGCGCTGCATGTCGGCCCGATCCTGCTCGGCACCGACAGCCCGGCGCACATATTGACACCGTCGGTCACCTCGCGCGGCGTCGTCAACATGACGGCACTGGCAGTGGTCGAAGCCGCGCATAAGGCGCAAGCCATCGTCGATCTGGGCTAGCGATGGGCCTTCTCAGACTGGCTTGAACCGGAAATGCCCTGTCTGCCTGAAGGCAAACAAAGTGTCCTCTTCTCTGGCGCCGCCGCCGATGTTGTGAATAACCAGCCTTCTTGTCGGCACCACAGTGGAGTGATTGGACGACACGATGGCAATATGCGACAGATTGCCGGGCAGCATCTGGGCGACGAGATCCCCAGGCCGATAATCGGCGGGGTCTTGGCTGACGGGCAAGGCAGCACCGCGCCGTTCGAAATAGACCGCAAGATTGGGCACACGGCGGTGGTCGATGTTGCGGTCGGGCGCCTTCAGGCCCCAAGCCTTCGGATAGGCGGCAAAATTGGCCCGCATATCCTCATGCACCAATTCTTGCAGGTCGAGATCGAAGGCGCGGCGATAGGCACGGATCACGACATCCGTGCACACACCCCGCTCAGGCTCAACGTCCCCGCCCGGATAGGCCAGGCGTGTATAGGTCGGATCGTAGAGCGTGGTGACGCCGATCTGCTCACGAGCGGCTTCGACCAATCTGGTGCCCCAATCCGGCGTGACAAGCTTTTCCTGCGCCATGGCGACCGGCATCGCCAGGCATAAAAGACCAAATTGCACCGCGGCTCGACGGGTAATCGAGGTCATCCCAAGCCTCCGGGCATTACTGAATCCAGGCATTCTTCTCGGCGAATACGCCTTTTTCGTGCAACGCCAGGATGTCGCGGTTCTGGCCCTGTCCGAAAAGGCCGTGGGGGGTGGTCGGCATGACAGCCCTCGTCGTGATCGCGCACAGGCGCAAGCCATCGCCGATTTGAGCCGAAGCCGGAATCGGCGGTATGCTAAACGAACGGTTAACCGCGAGCGCGGTAGTTCTAAATGACAGGCAGGTGGAGGTCCGGAAGGATGACGGGCGCACGTTGCAAGCTGACGCGGGCGGCCGCGCTGCTCGGCGTCCTGCTACTGTGCAGCATTGCCGTCACTCAGGCGCAGGCCGCTTCGCGCCTCTGCCGCCAGCTTGAAGCCGATCTTGGCGCCGCTTCTCGTGGTGGCGGCGGCAAGCCGGGCCTACTCAGGAAATACGACGACGCGATCGTCCGGCAGCGCCAGCAGATTTCAAAAGCCGTCAGCCAGTCCAGCAGCGCCGGCTGCGGCTTTTCGCTGTCTCGCCGCAACGCCAATGCATGCGCGGCACTCGACGCCACCATCGATCGCATGGCTGCCAATCTCGACGCCTTGCAGGCCAAACGCACTGAGCTTGCCGACGGTGGTTCGCGACGCGATCGCGCGCGCATATTGGCCTCGCTTGACGCCAATGACTGCCGCGATGATGCGGCGTCGACGCCCACACCTGTCCGCGAAGCCAGCCGTGAAAACGGCAACCGAAGCCTGCTCGACCAGCTTTTGGGCAGTGAACCTGGTGCGCCCGACCAGCCCGAAGAGCTGCGACCAGGCTGAAGAGCTAAGTCAGCCGCGCAACATCCGCAGCATCCTCAACAACGCCGACGAGTTGGGCCAGCCGCGAGGCGAATTCCGCACCATGTGCGTGCGGACCTGCGACGGCTATTTCTTCCCGATGTCGAATGCTGCCTCGCTGGGCGATTTCGAGCGCGACCAGAAGAATTGCGAATCGAGCTGCCCCGGCACCGAGATGCAGGTTTTCTACACGCGCGGCATGAACGACGATTCGGCGTCTATGACGTCTTCAGTGACCGGCAGGCCTTATATCGAACTGTCGACGGCCTACCTCTACAAGCAATCCGACACGCCCCGGCCGCCGACCTGCGGCTGCAATGCCGTGCAGAATTTCCAGATCATCGCCGGCAACCCGCCAACCCCGGCACAATCCAAGGCGAGCGTGGAGACCACCCCGTTCATTCCGCTGCCGGTTGCCAAGCCTGATCCGGGCGCCGACCCGGAGACCTTGGCCAATTCGCAAGGCGGCCTCAACCGTGAGGCGATCAGACGGCTTGCCGCCAAACCTGTGCCCTCGCCGACGTCGCTGCCGCCGCCGGAGCAGCGCAAGGTCAGGGTCGTCGGGCCAACGTTCCTTCCCGACCCAGTAGCGGCAACAGATCTGCAAGCTCCGGACCGGAAGACTGTCCCGTAAGCGCCAGCCTGAGCGGCATGAACAGGGCCTTGCCCTTGCGGCCGCTCGCCGCTCGGATCTTGCCCGTCCAGTCCTTCCAGACAGTGCCGTTCCAAGGCTCTTCCGGCAGCAGCTCGAATGCCTGGCGAAGAAAGTCGCGGTCCTCGTCGGAAAACTCCGCCGGCTCCTCTGGGCCGTCTCGAAGCGTACGCCACCAGATCGCCGCATCGGCCAGTCTGTCGAGATTGCCGCGCACCGCCAGCCAGAAAGGCTCGGCCTGTTCGCCGGAGATGCCGAGCACGATCAGCCGGTCGCGCGCCTCTGAAAACGGCATGTGGTGCAGCAGCGTGCGGTTGAGCACGAAGAGCTCGTCCGGATCGAATTTGGCGGCGGATTTCGATGTTGCAGCCGGATCGAAGCGCTCGGCTAGCTCGGCCATCGTTGGCACCGCTACGACGTTTTCCGAGGTACCGACGAGCACCGCCAGCGAAGCCACCGCCATCGGCTCGATGCCGCTCTCACGCAGGCTTTGGATGGACAGCGCGCCGGTGCGCTTCGAAAGTCCCTCGCCTGATGCCGTTGTCAGGAGATTGTGGTGGCCGAACGCCGGCGGCTCCGCGCCAAGTGCTTGGAACAGGGCTATCTGGACGCCGGTATTGGTGACGTGGTCGTCGCCGCGAATGACATGGCTGACGCCCATGTCGATGTCGTCGACGACCGAAGGTAATGTATAGAGGTAGGTGCCGTCCTCACGCCGCAGAACCGGGTCTGAAAGCGAGGCGAGGTCGACGGTTTCTTCGCCGCGCACCAGGTCGTTCCAGTGGATTTCGGTGCGCTCCGGCTGCAGCGGATCACTGGTGAAGTTGGGCAGCAGAAAGCGCCAGTGCGGCCGCCGCCCATCGGCCTCATATTCCGCCACCTGCTCAGCTGTCAGCGTCAACGCCTCACGGCCATAGACTGGCGGCAGGCCACGCGTGCGGCGCACCTTGCGCCTCAGGTCGAGCTCTTCGGGCGTCTCATAGCAAGCATAGACGAGGCGCGCCTCCTTCAGCTTCTCCAGTGCGGCATCGTAGATTTCCACGCGCCGCGACTGGTACTCCGTGGCGTCGGGGAAGATGCCCAGCCAATGCAGGTCATACAGGATAGCGTCGGAAAACTCCTGCGTCGAACGGGCAACGTCGGTGTCGTCGAAGCGCTGGATGAAGCGGCCTTTGTTCTTGATGGCGAACAGCCAATTGAACAAAGCGGTGCGCGCATTGCCGATATGGATGCGGCCGGTCGGTGATGGGGCGAAACGGACGGTAACTGTCATGAGCGGGGCGTACCGGATGGTTTTGCTGTTGACAAGACGCGCCCCCGCGCTCGGCGGCAGACATAGAACATGACAAAGGCGAAGTAAAGACTGCTGCGCCGCACGTCTAACATGACGTGTGGCGCCGTAACCGTCAGATCACCAGGCCTTTGGTCAGTTCAAGCGCCTGGCGTTCGAACAGCCGGCGGTAGATGCCGCCTTGCAGCCGGATCAGCTGGTCATGCGAGCCCTCTTCGACGATGCGGCCGCGATCGAACACCAAAAGCCTGTCCAGCGCCCGCACCGTCGACAGCCGGTGGGCAATTACCAGCGTCGTGCGGCCGACCATCAAGCGCTCCATCGCCTGCTGGATCAGCACCTCCGATTCCGAATCGAGGCTCGACGTTGCCTCATCCAGGATGAGAATGCGCGCATCGGCAAGGAAGGCGCGTGCGATTGCAACACGCTGACGCTCGCCGCCCGACAGCTTTACGCCGCGCTCGCCGACCAGCGTGCCATAGCCTTTCGGCAAATTGGCGATGAAGTCATGCGCGCTGGCCAACCGCGCCGCGTGCTCGATCTCGGCCTGCGTGGCGGCCGGCCGGGCATAGGCGATGTTTTCGGCCAGCGACCGGTGAAACAGGATCGGCTCCTGCTGGACGATTGCGATCTGCGCGCGCAGCGACGCCTGCGCCACATTGGCAATATCCTGGCCGTCGATCAGGATATTGCCCGCAGTCACGTCGTAGAGGCGCTGGATCAGCTTGACGAATGTCGTCTTGCCGGAGCCCGAATGGCCAACCAACCCAACCCGTTCGCCCGGCGCGATATCCACCGAAAAGTCGCGATAGAGCGGCAGGCGGTGGCTGCCATAATGGAACGTTACATTGTCGAAGGTGATACGGCCATCGGTGATCCGGATCGGTTTGGCTCCGGGCCGATCCTCGATGCCGAGTGGTACGGACTGGAAGTCGACCAGTTCCTCCATGTCGTTGATCGAGCGCTGCAGATTGCGGATATGCGTGCCGATGTCGCGCAGATAGCCTTGCAGCACGAAGAATGAGGTCAGCACGAAGGCGACATCGCCGGCGCTCGCCTGCCCCCACGACCACAAAAGCAGGGAGAAGCCGATGACCGCTGCCCTCAAAAGCAGCAGCATCGTCCCTTGCGTGGTGCCGTTGACGGTGCCGCGCATCCAGGTGCGGCGCGTGCGACCGCGCCATTTGGCGACGACCTCGGCAAGCCGCGTCTCCTCGCGTTCCTCGGCGCCAAAACCCTTGACCACGGCGTTGCAGCTCACCGCATCGGCCAGCGAGCCGCCAAGCCGTGTATCCCACGCATTGGCAAGCCTTGCCGCAGGCGCGACATAGCCAAGCGACAGCATCGTCGTCACCGCGATGAACAGAACCGAACCGATGGCGACGACAGCACCCATCAGCGGCCAGAACCAGCCAAGCAGCAGCGTCGAGCCGACGAGCATGACGACCGACGGCAGCAGCGCGATCAGGATCGTGTCGTTGAGCAGGTCGAGCGCCCACATGCCGCGCGTTATCTTGCGCACCGTCGATCCGGCGAAGCTGTTGGCGTGCCAGTCGGTGGAGAAGCGCTGGACGCGGTGGAAGGCGTCAGCGGCGATATCCGCCATCATCTTCAACGTCAGCTCGACAATGGCCATGAAGGCGAGATTGCGTAGCACGACACCGGTGAGCGCCAGGGCAACCAGCATCGAAAAGGCCGCCATCGCCGCGTTCCACGCAACATCGTCGGCCGCAGCACTGCTAGCGACGGCATCCACCAGCCGGCCGGAATAGAGCGGCGTCAGCACGTCGGCCAAGGTCGACAGCAGGAACGTGCCCATAATGCCGGCAAGCCGCCACGGCTGACGCCGCCAATGGCTGAGCGTGAAGCCAAGAACGCTGCGAAAGGCGCCCGCGCGCAAATCTATTCGAAAACGAGCCATGATGTCATTCGGGCGCAAACGAGCCCGATCCCGGAAAAGGTCGAAAATTGAAAAAACCGCGTCGGGCGAATTAACACCCAAGGAATTGGCGGCTCGCCCGAATACGGGCGGCGACCGGCATCGACGAACGCCTGTTCTCAGCTCGGCTTCGCCGCAAAGGTAAGAACCTTCTGGCTTGCCGATTGAGACCTAGGCTTCGCGGCCTCGCATAACGATGTCAAATCCTGGCATTTCGGTCCTCCCCAAGGGGATCGCGGAAAGGCGTTTATAGAGACGCCTCAACGCCGCGCCAAGTCAGTAGATAGTCCAAAGCGCATCTGGTCCAAGCAGTGAGACGATTTTGCAACAATCGCGGGTTGTGCGCTGCCTCTGTTTCAGGTTGCCGTGATACGGTCGAGGCGCATATAGCGGCCGTCGGTGGAAGGTCTGAAGCCGAGCTTCTCGTAAACCGCATGGGCGTCGTTGGTCGACAGGCTCCAATGCGTGACAGTCTTGCAATCCGGATGATCGATAAGCGCCTGGACAAGCCGGGTTCCGATGCCTT
Source organism: Mesorhizobium sp. M0904 (assembly GCF_040319475.1). Lineage (NCBI taxonomy): Bacteria > Pseudomonadati > Pseudomonadota > Alphaproteobacteria > Hyphomicrobiales > Phyllobacteriaceae > Mesorhizobium > Mesorhizobium sp. M0904. Next base: position 128,259 of record NZ_JAMYOC010000014.1, read on the forward strand.
GCCCGCGATACCCGGGCCAGACAATGATGTCGGCGAGATAGGCAAATACCGTACGGTCGGTGATCGCCCGACCAAAGCCGACCTGATTGCCGCCGACATAGGCGCCGACGCACAGTGAGTTGGCAAAGGCGCGGCGGTGCAGTTCATCGCTGCGGCCGCTGCCCCAATAGCTCTCCTTCAAAATGTCGGACGTCGCCCGGAAGTCGATCTGCGACAGGTCAAAGCTGATCTCAAAGTTGGCCATGGCTAAACCGCTATGCAGCCAATCGCCTACCCGCCATCCCTGAACCGGTTGGTGATGGGATAGCGGCGGTCGCGGCCAAAATTCTTCCTGGTGATCTTCACGCCGGGCGCCGCCTGCCGGCGCTTGTATTCGGCGACGTAAAGCAGGTGCTCGACGCGCGTCACCGTCGCCCGCTCATGGCCGCGCGCAACGATCTCGTCGACGCCCATCTCGTTCTCGACCAGGCACTCCAATATGTCATCGAGCACCGGATAGGGCGGCAGCGAATCCTGGTCGGTCTGGTTCTCTCGCAGTTCCGCCGAGGGCGCCTTGTCGATGATATTATTCGGGATCACCTCGCCGGACGGACCGAGCGCACCCGGCGGCACATGCGCGTTGCGCCAGCGCGCCAGCGCATAGACCTGCATCTTGTAGAGGTCCTTTATCGGGTTGAAGCCGCCATTCATGTCGCCATAGAGCGTAGCGTAGCCGACCGACATCTCGCTCTTGTTGCCGGTAGTGACCACCATCGAACCGAACTTGTTGGAAATCGCCATCAGGATGGTGCCGCGGGCGCGGCTCTGCAGGTTTTCCTCGGTGATGCCTTCCTTGGTGCCCTCGAAAAGCTGCGTCAGTGTGTGCAGGAAGCCCTCGACCGGCTCGAAGATCGGCACGATATCGTAGCGGCAGCCGAGCGCGCGGGCGCAGTCCTCGGCGTCCTTGAGCGAGTCCTTCGAAGTGTAGCGGTAAGGCATCATCACGGCGCGCAGCCGTTCCTCGCCCAGCGCATCGACGGCAAGTGCCGCGCAGATCGCCGAATCGATGCCGCCGGAAAGGCCGAGCACGACATTCTTGAAGCCGTTCTTGTTGACGTAGTCGCGCAAGCCCAACATGCAGGCGCGATAGTCGGCCTCCTCCTTTTCAGGGATTTTCGACATCGGTCCGTCATAGCAGACCCAGATGTCATTCTTTCGCTTCCAGGTGGTGACGTTGACCGTCTCCTCGAACTGGCTCATCTGGAAGGCCAGCGTCTTGTCAGAACCTATGGCAAACGATGCGCCGTCGAAGACCAGTTCGTCCTGGCCGCCAAGCTGGTTGGCATAGATGATCGGCAGTCCGCATTCGATGACCTGGCGGATGACGATCTGGTGGCGGACATCGACCTTGCCGCGATAGTAGGGCGAGCCGTTGGGCACCAGCAGGATTTCCGCGCCGCTTTCGGCCAGCGTCTCGCAGACGGCAACTTCGCCCCAGATGTCTTCGCAGATAGGCACTCCCACGCGCACGCCGCGGAAATTGACCGGCCCCTGGATCTCGGGGCCGGCCTGGAAGACGCGCTTCTCGTCGAACTCACCGTAATTCGGCAGATCGAGCTTGTAGCGTTCGGCAAGGATTTTGCCACCATCAGCAAAGATGATCGAATTGTGCGTGCCGGTCTTGCGCTTCAACGGCGTGCCGATGATGAAGCCCGGGCCGCCGTCGGCGGTATCGCCGGCGAAATCCTCCGCCGCCCGCTCGCAGGCCTTCAGGAATGCCGGCTTCAACACCAGATCCTCAGGCGGATAGCCGGCAAGGAAAAGCTCGGTGAACAGCACGAGGTCGGCGCCTTGGCGGGCGGCATCCGCCCTCGCCTCGCGCGCCTTGGCGAGATTGCCGGCGACGTCGCCGACCGTCGGATTGAGCTGGGCGACGGCGATGCGCAATATGTCTGGAGCGGTCCTGTCTGTCATGCCCGTGGGTTTAGCGCGGCAAAATTCGTCGGGCAATGGCGTTCGTTTGGACCAAACAGTCGATCCTATTCGCTCATATATTCGCGCAAGGCTTCCGGCGGATGGTTCTCGCCGATCGACATTGCCAGAATGCGCGAAATGTGTCGGCGCGGCAGCCCGGTTTCCGCCGCCCAGGCGTTGATCTGCGCCTGGATCCTGCCCAAATCCCTCTTCGAGGTCGGGCTCTCCGCGATGTTGAGTCCAGCATCGCGCAGTGCGGCCGCCATATCGGCCGAGACAACAAAAGCGTCCCACTCAAGCCAGCGCAGAAAATACTGGCCGGTATTGCCGCCGAGCCGGCTGCCGTGCTTGCCGAGATAGGCCATCAACCCGACCTGGTCATCCGCCGGCCAATCGGCCAGGAACTTGCCGAAGCCGCCGTGCTCCTTCGACACACGCTCGACGAAGGCCGCGTTGTCGCGTACGGATTTGATCTTCTGCGGATTGCGCACGATGCGCTTGTCGGCGGTGAGATCGTGCCAGAAATCGTCAGGCTGGAACAGCAGCCGCTTCGGTTCGAAGCCAAGAAATGCTTCCTCGAAACCCGGCCATTTCTGCTCGATGACGCGCCAGACGAAGCCGGCGGCAAAGACCCGCTCGGCCATGGTCGACAGGATCCGGTCATCCGCAATCTTTGCCACCGCGGCATTGTCAGGCATTGGACCCAGCAGCGACGTAAGGGCTGCCTCACCGCCTTTGCGTTTCGCTGCACGGGCGCGAATTTTCTGAAAATCCACCATTGTTTCCTGACCCCATCGCGTCAATCTACCACTTCTCGTATGAACCGGCAGCTTCTACCTCATCGCTGACGACGGAGGCGACGATGAACAAAACGATCGAGGACCTGGCAAGCCGCTGGCTGAAGCGAAAGCCGGACGGCCTCAGCGCGCTCGAAAGCCGGGTACTGCAATCTACGCTCGAGCGCACCACGATTTCCAAGGACACCAACAAGGCCGTCGCCTTTCACCAGACGTTTGGAGATCGCCTGGCCGACACCATCGCCCGGATCGGCGGCTCGTGGTCCTTCATCCTGGCATTCATTGGCTTCCTGATCCTGTGGACGGCAGGCAATGTCTGGCTCTTGTCGAGCGCCGCCTTCGATCCCTATCCATTCATCTTCCTCAATCTCGTGCTTTCCATGGTTGCCGCCCTGCAGGCGCCAGTGATCATGATGGCGCAGAACCGCCAGACCGAGCGCGATCGAATCGACGCCGCCCACGACTATGAGGTTAACCTCAAGGCCGAGATCGAGATCATGGCGTTACACGAAAAGCTCGACGAACTGCGCCACAGCCAGATCATCGGCATGCGAGACGAGATCGCCCGGCTGGCCGAGCAGGTGAAGCGCATCGACGGCATTCTGTCGAAGCAGCGAACGTCTTCATGACGGAAGCCATCCATCGTCTCATTGAGCAATATGGGTTGGTCGCGGTTTTCCTGGGCTGCGTGGCCGAAGGCGAAAGCGCCGCCATCCTTGGCGGTTTCTTCGCGCATCAGCATGTTTTCGTCCTGTGGCAGGCTTTCCTCGCGGCAGCGCTCGGCGCTTTCGGTGGCGACACGTTCTTCTTCATCTTGGGGCGGAGCTTCGCCGACCATAAATTCGTGATCAGGCTCCGTGCCCGGCCGGGCTTCAGCCACGCCTATCGCCTCGTCACCTCTCATCCCAACATCTTCGTGCTGTCGAACCGCTACATCTATGGCCTGCGCCTGGTCGGTGGTATCGCGGCGGGGCTGTCCGGCATCGCCGCGGCGCGTTTCGTCATCCTCAATGCCATCTCATCGGTGGTCTGGGCGGCGCTGTTCTGCACGGTCGGTTATGTGTTCGGGCTGGGCGCCGAGCGCATCGTCGGCCAGACGCTGGCCCGCCACGAGCGGCTGCTGATCGCTCTGGCAATCGGCCTCGTTGTGGCTATCCTCGGCTGGCTGGCGTCGCACTTCCTCGCCAAGAAGGAGCTTCGCAGGGGAAGCTGATCGTCAATCTGTGCCGAGCGCACGGTCGCCCTTTTCCAGGATCAGCGGGATGATCAGGTCTTCCTCGTCGGCAAGATGCCTGGTCAGCATGGCGATCAGCCGGCTGTTCTCGTCGGCATAGGTGTCGGCGGCGAAGCGCTGCTTGACCTCGCTCTCCTGAAGCGTGCGGATGAAGGCATTTGCCGCCTCGGCATTGCGCTCCAGTCCCTCATGGATTGTGTGGTGATCGGCATCGAGAATCTCGAAGCCGCGCTTCAGACGGGTCTCGGCCCTGGCGAAGACCGGGAAATAATGATGGTCCTCGACATTGTGATGGCCGTCGAGATTGCCGAGGAAATGGTTGAGGCGCGGCGCGAACCAGCGCGCGAATTCCGGCGCGTTCAGCCTACCTTCTGGATAATCGCCGATACCACTGGTGAGCATGTCGCCAAGCTCGCGGAACATATCGTGCCGCTGCAGCCACATATTGGCCACGCCGTGAATGTTGGCATGCGCCTGCCAGATCTCGCGCGGATATTTTTCGGCCAGCCAGCACAGATCGTCCGGCAGGCCCTCACGTTCAAGCAGCAGAAATCCGGCGGTATTGGCCATGTCGGTTCCCTCAGACCATGATCCCGAAAAGTGGTACCGGTTTTTCGGAAAAGATCATGGTCAAAACGAGAAATGCAGTGACGGCATGGAGTGTTTGAAACGTCAGATCGGCACCCCGAGGATCCGCTCGACGATGGCGACGCCCCAGACGCCTGCAGCGATTACCACCGAAATAAGCACCGCCAGCGAACCGCAATCCTTGGCCAGCTGGATATCGATGTTGAATTCACGGCTGAACGCGTCGCATGCCGCCTCGATGCCGGTGTTCAGCACCTCGATCAGGATCATGAGCAGCACCGCGCCGATCAGCAGCGCATAGCCGCGCCACGATTCCGAAAGGAACCAGCCGAGCGGCAAGGCAAGCACAAGCAGCGTCAGCTCCAGCTGGAAGGCCTCCTCGCTGGCGGCCAGTTTGCGAAACGCCCGCACCGAGTTGTAAAAAGCGTCGATCAGCCGCTGCATGCCAAAACCCTTCGGAATCACCGGCAGGGGATTAGCGCAATGGCTGGACCAAGGGAATAAGGCGACCTCTTCAAAAATCAGTCGCCTGCCACCTTGATCGACGGCGTTGACTTCTCGAACTGCGGCAGCCCGTCGTCGACCGCGTAATAGTCGCCCTTGTCGCCGACGAAGATGTGACATTCCCCTTGAAGTCCGGTTGGCGCGTCGAACAGCCCGGCCAGGACTGAAACATAGCCATCATCCGTCGGCTTCCAGAACAGCAGCGAGCCGCATGTCTTGCAGAAACCCCGTCTGGCAAACGAAGATGCCTCGTACCAGGCGATGCTGTCCGCGCCCGTGATCGTGATGTCGCGGTCGGCAACATTGGTCGCCGCATAGAAATGCCCGCTCTGCTTCCGGCACTGCGAGCAATGGCAGTAGATGACACCGCGCAGCGGTCCTCGTGTCTGGAACCGCACTGCCCCGCACAAGCATGATCCGGTGTGACTGTCAGCCATATCGGCCTCCCGATGCAATTGCCGTCGCTTCGCAGGATTCCAGTTTTGCGTGCGTTAGGCACGAGCAAATGCGACACCCGCCGGACGCGTTTCGCTGACCACCTCGATGATCGAATACGTTCTAATCAGCCGTTGACGGCCTGCTTGTGCTGGACCGGATGGCTCTTCTTGAGCAGATCGGACACCAGGAACGCCAATTCGATCGCCTGGTCGGCGTTGAGCCGCGGATCGCAATGGGTGTGGTAGCGATCCTGCAATTCTTCGGCGGTGATGGCGCGGGCACCACCGGTGCATTCGGTGACGTTCTTGCCTGTCATCTCGATGTGTATGCCGCCGGGATGCGTGCCTTCGGCGCGGTGCACCTCGAAGAACGTCTGCACCTCCTTCAGGATGCGGTCGAACGGCCGTGTCTTGTAGCCGGCGGCCTCGATCGTATTGCCATGCATCGGATCGGAAGACCACACCACACTGCGGCCTTCCTTCTGTACCGCTCGCACCAGCCTCGGCAGATGGTCGGCAACCTTATCGGAGCCGAAACGAGCGATCAGCGTCAGCCGGCCGGGCTCGTTCTCCGGATTGAGCAGATCGATGAGCTGCAACAGGCCGTCCGGCGTCAGCGACGGCCCGCATTTCAGCCCCAGCGGGTTCTTGATGCCGCGGCAATATTCGACATGCGCATGGTCGGGTTGGCGCGTGCGATCGCCGATCCAGATCATGTGGCCAGAGGTGGCGTACCAGTCGCCCGAGGTCGAATCGACGCGGGTCAGCGCCTCTTCATAACCGAGCAGCAGCGCCTCATGGCTGGTATAGAAATCGGTCTCGCGCAGCGCATAATTGGTCTCCGAGGTGATGCCGACGGCCTTCATGAAGTCCATCGTCTCGGTGATGCGGTTGGCGAGCGACTCGTATTTCTCGCCCTGCGGGCTGTCGGAGACGAACCCGAGCATCCATTGATGCACGTTCTCCAGGCTGGCGTAGCCGCCCTGGGCGAAGGCGCGCAAAAGGTTGAGCGTCGCCGCCGACTGGCGGTACGCCATCTCCTGTCTTGCAGGATCGGGAATGCGCGACTTGGCATCGAACTCGATGCCGTTGATGATGTCGCCGCGATAGCTGGGCAGCGTCACACCGCCCTTGGTCTCATTGTCGGACGAGCGCGGCTTGGCGAACTGGCCGGCGACACGGCCGACCTTCACCACCGGTTGAGCGCCAGCGAAGGTCAGCACCACCGACATCTGCAGGAAGACGCGGAAGAAGTCGCGGATATTGTCCGCGCCATGTTCGGCGAAGCTCTCGGCGCAATCGCCACCTTGCAGAAGGAATGCGTCACCGGCAGCGACGGCTGCAAGCTGCTTCTTCAGCTTGCGTGCCTCACCTGCAAAAACCAGCGGCGGAAAGGTGGCGAGCTGGGCTTCCGTGTTCCTCAGCGCGGCAAGGTCCGGATAGGCAGGAACCTGCTGGATCGGCTTAGCTCTCCACGAATTCGGCGACCATTTCGTCATCGAAGCACCTAACGCTCTTTTCACGCGGACGCCATCGCCCGCCAATCCGCCCCATATGGGGTCGCGGCTGCATACACGAAGCCGATTTCCTATTCTAGACCGGAATCTCAGCGCTGGCGAATGGCACGGCAGGGCGAAAGTACCAGCGCCGTCATGGTCCAGAGCACCAGCGATACCCTGCTACGCCGCCGCCTTCTCCACCAGCCGTGCCAGCTGCGTCATGACAACCGCTGAGCCTGCCAGCCGCTTTTCGGGCGTCGGCCAGTCGCGGCTGAAGACGACGCTCTGGTCCGGCCGGATCTTGGCCAGCGAACCCTGTTCGCCGATGAGCTTGACCAGCCCGACCGGATTGGGGAATTCGCGCTTGCGGAAATGGATGACGACGCCTTTCGGTCCGGCATCGAGTTTTTCGACATTGGCCTTGCGGCAAAGTGCCTTGATGAAGACGATCTTCAATAAATGCTTCACCTCTTCCGGCAGCGGCCCGAAACGGTCGATAAGCTCGGCGCCAAAAGCGTCGATCTCTTCAGTGTTTTCGAGATCGCCAAGGCGGCGATAGAGCGCCAACCTGAGCTGCAGATCCGGGACATAGCTTTCCGGGATCATCACCGCTGTGCCGACGGCGATCTGCGGCGACCAGCCGCCGTCCTGCACCTCGCCGGAATCCTTCACTTCGGCCACTGCCTCCTCCAGCATCTGCTGGTAGAGCTCGAAGCCGACCTCCTTGATGTGGCCCGACTGCTCTTCGCCAAGCAGATTGCCGGCGCCGCGAATGTCGAGGTCGTGGCTGGCCAGCTGGAAACCGGCGCCTAGCGTATCGAGCGACTGCAGCACTTTCAGCCGGCGCTCGGCTGTATCGGTGAGCTTGCGGTTGGCGGGCAGCGTGAACAGCGCGTAGGCGCGCACCTTAGAGCGGCCGACGCGCCCGCGCAGCTGATAGAGCTGAGACAGGCCGAACATATCGGCGCGGTGTACGATCAGCGTATTGGCAGTCGGAATATCGAGGCCGGATTCGACGATTGTGGTCGACAAAAGCACATCGTACTGGCCGTCATAGAAGGCGTTCATGATGTCGTCGAGTTCGCCGGGCGGCATCTGACCATGGGCCACGGCCACTTTCAGCTCAGGCACGGATTCGCGCAGGAAATCATGGATTTCCGCGAGATCGCTGATGCGCGGTACGACATAGAAAGAATGGCCGCCACGGTAGCGCTCGCGCAGCAGCGTCTCGCGGATGACCAGCGGATCGAAAGGGGAGATGAAGGTGCGCACGGCCATGCGATCGACCGGCGGCGTGGCGATCAGCGACAACTCACGCACCCCGGTCAAGGCAAGCTGCAGCGTTCGCGGGATCGGCGTCGCCGATAGCGTCAGAACGTGGACGTCGGTCTTGAGATCCTTCAGCCGCTCCTTGTGCTTGACGCCGAAATGCTGCTCCTCGTCGATGATCAGCAGGCCGAGATTCTTGAACGAGATCGAGGAGCCGAGCAGTGCGTGCGTGCCGATGACAATGTCGACTTGGCCTTCGGCGACGCCCTTCTTGGTCTCGGCCAGTTCCTTGGCGCCGACCAGCCGCGAGGCCTGGGCGACGCGGATCGGCAGGCCGGAGAAGCGCTGCGAGAAGGTCTTGAAATGCTGGCGCGACAACAATGTCGTCGGCACCACCACCGCGACCTGAAAGCCTTCCATCGCCGCGATGAAGGCAGCACGAAGCGCGACTTCGGTCTTGCCGAAGCCGACATCGCCGCAGATCAGCCGGTCCATCGGCTTTCCAGCGCCCAGATCATCCCTGACCGAATCGATCGCCGTTTGCTGGTCGTCGGTTTCCTCATAGGGGAAACGCGCTGCAAACTCGCCATAGAGGCCTTCCGCCGGCAGCAGCGCCGGTGCGGCCCGCATTTGTCGCTCGGCGGCGATGCGGATCAACTGCCCGGCCATGTCGAGCAGGCGTTTCTTCAGCCGTGCCTTGCGCGACTGCCAGGCGCCGCCGCCAAGCTTGTCGAGTGTCGCCTCGGCCGAATCCGAGCCATAGCGCGACAGCAACTCGATGTTTTCCACCGGCAAGAACAGCCGATCGTCGCCGGCATAGTGGATTTCGAGGCAATCGTGCGGCGCACCGAGCGCCTCGATGGTGCGCAGCCCGATGAAGCGGCCAATGCCATGGTCGGCATGGACGACGATATCGCCTGAGGACAATGCCGAAGCCTCGGCGATGAAGTCGGACGCGCGCTTCTTGCGCTTCGAACGCCGGATCAGTCGGTCGCCGAGAATGTCCTGCTCGGCGATGACGACCAGTTTCTCCGTCTCGAAGCCGGATTCGAGCGGCAGCACGGCCAGTCCCGCTTGCCCAGGCTCAAGCTTTTCGGCTTCGGCAAGCGTCGCCACCGGTTTCAGATTGCCAAGATGATGCTCGGCCAGGATTTGGCCGAGCCGGTCGAGCGAACCTTCAGTCCAGCCGGCGACGAGGACACGGCGGCCTACAGCGCGCTCGTCGGAAATGTGTTTTACGACGACGTCGAAGACGTTGGCGTTAGGGTCGGCGCGCTCCTCGACGAAGCTGCGACCATGGCGCGAGCCAGCATGGAAAACCTTTTTCGCACCGGCATCGGGCGCATCGAAGGACGTGAAGTCTATCGCTTCGCGTGGGCCAAGCGAGGCAATCAGGTTTTCGGGCGACAGATAAAGCAAATCCGGCGACACCGGCTTGTAGGGCACGGCATCCTTCAAGGCGCCGTCGGCCTGTTTTTTGCGCGCCTCATAATGATCGAGGATCAGCGCATGGCGCTCGGCCAGTGCCTCATGCGCCAGATGATCAAACACCACCGGCGCATCCGGCAAATAATCGAACACGGTTTCCAACCGCTCATAGAAGAACGGCAGCCAGTGCTCCATGCCGGCAAACCGCCTGCCCTCGCTGACCGCCGCATAGAGTCCGTCTTCGCGCGAGGGCGCGCCAAAGGCTTCGATGTAGGCGCGGCGGAAGCGGCTGATCGTCTCTGGCGTCAGCGCCACCTCGCTCATCGCCTGTAGCGCCATCGACTTGCGCTGGCCGGTGGTGCGCTGTGTTGCGGTATCGAAGACGCGGATCGATTCCAGCGTATCGCCGAAGAAATCGAGGCGCAGCGCCTCAGTCCAGCCGGGCGCGAGGAGATCGAGAATGCCGCCGCGCACCGCGAATTCGCCGATACCGCGCACCGTCGGCACTCGCTCGAAGCCGGAATTCTCCAGCCGCGACACCAGCACGTTCATGTCTATCTGGTTGCCCGGTTTGGCGTGGAGGGTCTGCGCCTCGACGAGTTCAGCCGGCGGAATGCGTTGCAACAGCGCATTCGCGGTGGTGAGGACGACGGCGCGGTGGGGCTTCTTCGCCAGCGCAATCATTGCAGCCAGTGCATCGAGCCGCCTTGCGGCGGCATCGGCGCCGGGCGAGACACGGTCGTAAGGCAGGCAATCCCAGGCCGGCAGTTCCAGCACCGGGAGGCCCGGCGCGGCAAAGGCAAGCGCCTCGACGATCGCCGGCAGGCGCTGGCCGTCGCGGGCCACGAACAGCACCGGCTTGTCCGGTGCGATCTCGCGCGCAGCCTGCACCAGGGCAAAGGCTTCGTAGCCGTCGGCGACGCCATCGACAATGAACTGGCCGGCGCGGCCTTTCGGCAGACCGATCGTAGGGATAAGGCTCATAGCTACACGTTGTTCAGAAGGTCATCTCCCGGCGCGAAGCCAGGATTTTTTGCAGGACGGCACAGTCGACATCCGCCGGAACCGGGCGTTCGCCAGTGACGAGAGGCAGGAATTCGGTGTCGGGAATATCGAGGAGCCTCTCATATCGGTCGATTTCGTCGCCGGTCAAGGCGCCGATCTCGGCGTCGGCGAAGCTGCCGAGTATAAGGTCCATCTCGCGCATGCCGCGGTGCCACGAACGAAACAAAAGCTTGCGGCGGCGGGCATCGAGGCCCTCGCTTGATCGTTTCGTTCCGGTCATCTTGCAACATCCTTGCCTAGGCGGCGCATATAGCGTGGATAGAAGGCGGTGTCAGCCTTGCGCTACAGTCGCCGCAACATAAGCTGACATCATGCGTCCTTCCCTCCTCGATCCGCTGTTTGTCCCGATCACCTCGCTTGCCGGCGTCGGGCCGAAAGTTGGCGCCCTGATCGAAAAAGTCGTAGCAGCCGACCTCGGCGACCGGGCCGCGCGCGCCGGCGACCTCTTGTTCGTGCTGCCGCATACTGTCATCGACCGCCGCAGCCGGCCGGGCATCGCTGGTTCGGCCGAGGGCGCCATTGTCACACTCGACGTACGCATCGACCGCCACCAGCCGCCGCCACGCGGCAACAGGTCGGTCCCGTACCGGGTCTACGCCCATGACGACACCGGCGAGATCGCGCTGACCTTCTTCCATGCCCATGCTGCCTATCTCGAAAAAGCAATGCCCGTAGGCGAGCATGTCGTCGTCTCAGGCCGCATGGAATGGTTCAACGGCCGCCCGACCATGGTTCACCCCGACCATATCGCACTTGCCGGCGACGCGGAAAACCTGCCGCTGGTCGAGCCGGTCTATCCGCTGACCGCCGGGCTCTCGGGCAAGGTGCTGCGCCGGGCCATCGGCCAGGCGCTGGCCCGCCTGCCGGTGCTGCCCGAATGGCAGGACGGCGAGTTCCGGCGCCGCCATGCCTTTCCTGCTTTCACCGATGCGCTCAACCGCATCCACAATCCTGCCGACCCGATCGACGTCTCGGTCGACGGCGCAGCATGGCGGCGCCTTGCCTATGACGAGTTCTTGGCCGGCCAGGTATCGCTGGCGCTGGTGGGGGCCAAGGTCCGCCGATTATCGGGCCGGCCACTCGTCGGCGACGGCCGCATAGTCGAGCAACTTCGCGTGGCACTACCCTATTCGCTGACCATGTCGCAGGAAATGGCGCTTGCCGAAATCAACGCCGATCTCGGCGACCCCGAACGCATGCTGCGCCTTTTGCAGGGCGATGTCGGCTCCGGCAAGACGGTGATCGCGCTGCTTGCCATGGCGCATGCCGTCGAGGCCGGCGGCCAGGCGGCATTGATGGCACCGACCGAAATCCTGGCGCGCCAGCATCTTGCAACGATTGCGCCGTTGGCGGAACGGGCCGGGCTGCGTGTCGCCGTCCTCACCGGTCGCGAAAAGGGCCGCGAGCGTGCCGACACGCTGACCGGGCTGGCCAATGGTGACATCGACATCGTCGTCGGCACTCATGCGCTGTTCCAGGAAACGGTTACGTTCCATGACCTCGTGTTCGCCGTCGTCGACGAGCAGCACCGTTTCGGCGTCCACCAGCGCCTTGCGATCACCGCCAAGGGCGACGCGCCCGACATGCTGGTGATGACGGCAACGCCGATACCGCGGACGCTGGTGCTGACTGCATTCGGCGACATGGACGTGTCGAAGCTGACGGAAAAGCCGGCCGGCCGCCAGCCGATCCGCACCGTCACCTTACCGCTTGAACGGCTCGACGAACTGATCGGACGCATGCTCGACGCCGTCGCCGATGGCCAGAAAATCTACTGGATCTGTCCGCTGGTCGAGGAATCCGAGGAGATCAGGCTGATGTCGGCCGAGGACCGTTTTGCCTCCCTGAAGCCGCTGTTCGGCGACCGCGTCGGCTTGGTGCACGGTCGCATGAAAGGCACCGACAAAGACGAGGCGATGCGCGCCTTCAAGCAGGGCGACACCCGTATCCTGATCGCCACCACTGTCATCGAGGTCGGTGTCGATGTGCCGGATGCGACGATCATGGTCATCGAGCATGCCGAACGTTTTGGCCTCGCCCAGTTGCATCAATTGCGCGGCCGGGTCGGGCGCGGCGACAAGCCTTCATCCTGCGTGCTGCTCTACAAGGATCCGCTCGGCGAGACGGCAAAACGCCGTCTGTCGGTGATGCGCGAAACCGAGGACGGCTTCCGTATCGCCGAAGAGGATCTGAAGCTGCGTGGCGAAGGCGAGTTGCTCGGCACCCGCCAGTCCGGCACGCCGGGCTTCCAGGTGGCGCGCATCGAGGCGCATGCCGACCTGCTCGAGGCCGCTCGCGACGATGCGCGGCTGATCCTGTCGCGCGATCCGGAACTGCAGTCCGAACGCGGCACGGCGCTGCGCCTGTTGCTCTATCTGTTCGGCCGTGACGAGGCCGTGCGGCTGCTCCGTGCCGGCTGAGGCATCGTGCCAAGCGGAGGATTGGCAAGCGCGCCGTGGATCTGCTCGCCGTTCACCGTCACCATTTTGACCGCCGGCGCCACCAGGCCGGCCGACACGATCAGCTTGGCTCCGTCCTCGATTGTCATGTCGAGCAGCACAATGTCGGATTTCGGCACATACATCAGAAAGCCTGTCGTCGGGTTGGGCGTACACGGCATGAACACGGCAATCAGCGGATCGCCTTCCCGGTCGAGCTTCTGGTTGATCTCGGTTTCCTTCTCGCTGGCGACGAAGACAAGCGACCAGACCCCTTTGCGCGGATATTCGACCAACCCGACCTGGCGGAACATGTCGCCCTTGTTCGACAGCACGGTCTCGAAAATCTGCTTCAGCGAACGGTAGATACCGCGCACCAGCGGCATGCGACCAAGCAGGCGCTCGCCGAAGTTGACGATGGCGCGGCCAACGATATTGGCGGTCATAAAGCCGATGAAAGTGATGAGGATCAGGGCAACGATCAGCCCAAAACCCGGCACTGGAAACGGTAGGTAGGTGTCCGGATTGTAGCGTACCGGAATGTAGGGTTTGACCCAGGAATCGACCCAGCCGATAAGCGACCAGGCAATGTAGGCAGTAATGGCGAGCGGCGCGCAAACGACGAAGCCGGTCAGGAAATAGTTTCTCAGCCGGGTCATGCCTGAGGTCTTGAGAGCATCCGACATGGTTCACCGCAGCGTGTGTTTGCAGCGCGACACTACTGAACCCGAAGGCGCTTTGGAATGGCGAAGTTTTAAACGAGACCTATTCCACCGTTACCGATTTCGCCAGGTTGCGAGGCTGGTCGACGTCCGTACCCATGAACACGGCGGTGAAGTAGGCGAGCATTTGGATCGGCAGCGCGTAGATGATCGGCGAGATGATTTCCGGCACGTCCGGCAAAACGATCGTCTCCATCGTCTTCACCGTAGCGTGCGCCGCGCCCTTGCCGTCAGTGATCAGGATGATCTTGCCGCCGCGCGCGGCCACCTCCTGCATGTTCGACACTGTCTTTTCGAAGATGCGGTCATGCGGGGCGATGACGATGACGGGCATGTTCTCGTCGATCAGCGCGATCGGGCCGTGTTTCAACTCGCCGGCAGCATAGCCTTCGGCATGGATATAGGAAATCTCCTTGAGCTTCAGCGCACCTTCCATGGCCAGCGGAAAATTGGTGTCACGGCCGAGATAAAGCACATTCTTGTAGTGCGAGAGGTCGCGCGCGATCTTTTCGATCTGCCCGTCGAGCTTTAGCACCTGGTTGGCATAACGCGGCGCTTCCGACAGCTCGCGTATCAGCGTTTTCTCGTGGTCATGCGAAATCGTTCCGCGCGCCACGCCGGCCCGCACCGCCAGCGAGGCCAGCACGGAAAGTTGGCAGGTGAACGCCTTGGTCGAGGCGACGCCGATCTCCGGGCCGGCCAATGTCGGCAGGATGACGTCGGATTCGCGCGCCATGGTCGATTCGCGCACATTGACGACCGCGCCGATCTTCATGCCAGCCTTGCGGCAGTAGCGGAGCGATGCCAGCGTGTCGGCGGTCTCACCCGATTGCGAGATGAAGAAAGCGGCATCGTTCTTCGACAGCGGCATCTCGCGGTAGCGGAACTCCGAAGCGACATCGATGTCGACCGGCAGCCGCGCATAGCGCTCGAACCAGTATTTGCTGATCAGCCCGGCGAGATAGGCGGTGCCGCAGGCCGAAATCGCCAGCCGGTCGATCTTGGCGAAATCGAACGGCAGAGCGAGCGGCTTCGAGGCGCCACCGACGAAATCGACATAATGCGCCAGCGTGTGCGAGATCACTTCCGGCTGCTCATGGATTTCCTTTTCCATGAAATGGCGGCGGTTGCCTTTGTCGACCATGAAGCTCGTGCTGAGCGACTGTTGGCGTTTGCGGTCGACCTTGTTGCCGCCCATGTCGAAAATATCGACCTCGTTGCGGCGCACTACCGCCCAGTCGCCGTCTTCCAGATAGGTGATCGAATTGGTGAACGGGGCAAGCGCGATGGCGTCGGAGCCAAGGAACATCTGGCCGTCGCCGTGACCGACGGCGAGCGGCGGGCCATTGCGCGCGCCGACGATCAAATCCTCGTCGCCCTTGAACATGATGGCGAGCGCAAAGGCGCCTTCCAGCCGCTTCAGCGCCTTATGCGCCGCCTCGACCGGCTTCAGCCCCCTGGCCAGTTCGCGCGCCACCAGGTGCGCGACGACTTCGGTATCGGTCTGTGAGGCGAAGCTGTAGCCGTCGCGCATCAGCTCGTCGCGCAATTCGGCGAAATTCTCGATGATGCCGTTATGGACGATGGCGACGCCGTCGGAAAAATGCGGATGCGCATTGCTCTCGTTCGGAACGCCATGCGTGGCCCAGCGCGTGTGGCCGATGCCGATCATGCCGTCGAGCGGTTCGTCCTTCAGCCGGCGCTCGAGATTGACCAGCTTGCCCTCGGCGCGGCGGCGGTCAAGCCTGCCGTGCTCGATCGTGGCGACGCCGGCCGAGTCATAGCCGCGATATTCGAGCCTTTTCAACGCATCGACGATAAGCGGCGCGACCGGCGAGTTACCGACAATTCCAACGATACCGCACATCGCGCCTGCCCCCGATTCCGACCTCAAACCCGGCGCCATTTAGAGACTGCCGGGCCGTCGCGAAAAATCACATTCCATTTCGTCCGGTATCAGCCGGACTATCCTGCACAGATGCACCATGATAGGGCGCACTTGCAATCCGGTTACTGCAATTGCTCAGTTTCTCCGCTTCTGTATCCTATCTCGGCCCAACGGCTCCAGAAACCAGTCAAAGACATGATCCCGCTCGTCGCGCCTACCCTTTTTTGCGGGCCGCCGCGGCCGAAGCAAACCGTTCGCGCAACTCCTTGCCCTTGCCGGGTAGAGTCCGCTGACGGGCGCGACCGAAGGCCAGCGCATCGTCGGGTACGCTTTCGGTGATGACGCTGCCTGAGGCGATGTAGCCGTCCTTGCCGATCGACACCGGTGCCACCAGCGAGGAGTTCGAGCCGATGAAGGCACCCTCGCCGATATCGGTGAAGAATTTCGAATAACCGTCATAATTGCACGTGATGGTGCCGGCGCCAATATTGGCGCCTGCGCCGATGCGGGCATCGCCGATATAGGTCAGATGGTTGACCTTGGCGCCCTCCTCGACGATCGCCTGCTTCACCTCGCAGAAATTGCCGACCTTGGCTTTGTTTCTCAGATCGGCCCCGGGCCGCAGCCGCGCGAACGGCCCAACATCGCAATTCGACGCGATAGTGGCGCCTTCGATATGGCTGAAGGCATGGATCTTGGCGCCCGTCGCGATTTTCACGCCTGGGCCGAACCAAACATTGGGCTCGACAATCGTGTCGGCGCCGATCTCGGTGTCGTGCGAGAAGAACACGGTTTCGGGCGCAACCAGTGTCACCCCGGAAAGCATCGCTTCCTGCCGTCGACGCGCCTGCCAGATACCTTCCGCCTGGGCAAGCTCGGCACGGTTGTTGATGCCGAGCGCATTCTCGAAACTGGCTTCGGTGGCTACGACATCAAGTCCCTGCGCAGCGGCGATCTCGACGATGTCGGTGAGATAATACTCACCCTTGGCGTTCTTGCTGCCGACTTGATCGAGCAGCTTCAGCGCGTGCCTGCCGGCGACCGCCATCAGCCCGCCATTGCAGAAGGTGATTTTCTTCTCCTCGTCCGAGCAGTCCTTCTCCTCGCGGATGGCCACGAGCTTGCCGGCCTTTTCGATAAGCCGGCCGTAGCCCGAAGGATTTTCCGTACGGAAGCCGACCACGACGACGGCCGCACCTTCGGCCAGCTTCAGCCGCGCCGCCGCGAGCGCTTCTGGATCGATCAACGGCGTGTCGCCAAACATCACCAGGATGTCGTCATACCCCTTTGATATTGCTGCGCGCGCGGCAAGCACGGCGTGCGCGGTGCCAAGACGTTTCTCCTGGACGAAAGCTTCGGCCTTGGGCGCAAACTTGAGTGCGGCCTTGCGCATGTCATCGGCGCCATGGCCGATCACCAGCGCCAGATCGCCGCTGCCGGCGGCTTCGGCCGCCTTGACGACATGGGCAACCATTGGCAGGCCGGCGATTGTGTGCAGCACTTTCGGCACGGCACTCTTCATGCGCGTGCCTTCGCCGGCAGCGAGGATGATGGACAGGCAGGATCTCTGGCTCATGGGGACAGCAACCGTTGAAAGGGATCTGGAATCGGAGCGTTAGTAGCACCGGCGCCATGCTGCACCAATGCGGTTAAATTCCGGTGAGACGGTGGAACCTCCAACCCGCGGCACGCTCAGGCCGATCGGCTCAGGCGGCTTCCGCCTCGTTGCGTGATGCGAAGCTGGGGGCTCGGCCACGGCCGTATTGCCGTGGCGAACAGTTCATGACCCGCTTGAAAGCAGTGCTGAAGGCGCTTTCGGATTCGTAGCCGAGCGACAGCGCGATGACGGCGACGGGATCGCTGGAATTCGTCAGCCGATCCCCGGCCAGCAGCATTCGCCAGCGCGTCAAATAGTCCATCGGCGACGCGCCGACCGTCTCCTTGAATCTGAGCGCAAAGGTCGATCGCGACATGCCGGCCCGTTCCGCCAATTCCTGCAACGTCCAGCCATGCGCCGGATCGTCATGCATGGCGCTGATCGCCGCGCCCATCTGTTTGTCCGAGAGGGCAAAGAGCCAGCCGACGCCACCTTTCAATCCTTCTGAAAGATGCAGCCGCAACGCCTGAATAAGCATCATGTGAGCAAGGTGCTGGATCACCAGAAAGCCGCCCGGTTGTGGCTCGCGCAGCTCCTGCATCATCCGCTCCACCGACCAGCGCAGCGCCGACTTGTCCGACTCTTTGCGGATATGCACAATGGCTGGCAGCATCCGCAACAGGATGCCGGCATGATTGCCGCCAAGCGCGAAGCGGCTGCTGACCAGAAAGAAATCACCGCCGCCATTGTGGGTCACGACACCGCCGGCTCGCGCAGGCGGAAAAATCTTGATGGCTTCAACAGGCGACAAACTCATGTCGCTTGCAAGGCGGAAAGGCCGCCCACTCGGCAACAGGAAGCAGTCCCCCGTCTCAAGGCGCACTGCGTCGGCAACGCCTTCTACTGACAGCCAGCACCGGCCCGAGACCACCGCTCCGGTCTTGATGCTTTGCTGCTGGTCGGGGAACTGGATCGACCATTCACCACCTGCATCGAAGCCGGCCGACATATAGTTTCGCGGCTTCAGCAGCGAGAGCACATCTGAAAGAGGATCCACGTGTCATTCCGGACGATTGCGAAGATAATACGGACTTTACCGCATAGATCGTATTTCCTCAAGCGCCTATCACGACGTCATCGGGCCGCGAAAATGGTCGTGGTCAGAAACGAACAAGGACAAGTCGTGATGCGTGTTTTCGTTACCGGAGCGACCGGATTCGTCGGTTCTGCCGTCGTTCAAGAACTCATCGGGGCCGGCCATCAGGTGCTCGGCCTCGCCCGCTCGGAGGCGTCGGCCAAGTCGCTCGCCGCCACTGGAGCCGAGGTGCATCGAGGCGACCTCGAAGACGTGGAGAGCCTGCGCAGGGGCGCGGCAGCCGCCGATGCGGTTATCCACACCGGGTTCAACCATGACTTCTCGAAGTTCGCGCAAAACTGCGAGATGGACCGGTGTGCCATCGAGGCGATGGGCGGAGCACTCGAAGGCTCCGAGCGCCTCCTGCTCGTCACCTCGGGGACCGCGCTCCAGGCGCGGGCCCGTATCGCGACGGAGCAAGATTCGCCTGTCCCCTCTTCCGCTTCGTATCCCCGCGCCTCCGAAGCGACAGCCGCCGCGCTGGCGGCACGCGGGGTGCGCGCATCGGTTGTCCGCCTTCCTCCGTCGGTCCATGGCCAGGGCGACCACGCCTTTGTTCCTATTCTCATCGACCTCGCTCGCAAGAAGGGCGTGTCGGTCTATATCGGCGAAGGGCTCAATCGCTGGCCTGCCGTGCATCGGTTCGATGCCGCCCGCGTCTACCGGCTTGCGCTCGAGCATGGAGCCGGTGGCGCGCGATATCACGCGATCGCCGAAGAAGGCGTGCCGTTCAAGGACATCGCCGGCGTGATAGGCCGTCGCCTGAACGTGCCAGTCGTCGCCAAGTCCGCCGAAGAAGCCGCCGATCATTTTGGCTGGTTCGCGATGTTCGCGGCGATGGATGTCCCGACCTCGAGCGAACGGACCCAGGCGCTGCTGGGGTGGCAGCCGAGCGGACCTGGGCTGATCGCTGATATCGACCAGCCGGGCTATTTCGAAGGCTGAACAGACCACGTCGGGCTAGAACCTAGCCCAATTGCCCCAGCACCGGAAAATTCTCGAGCAGCCAATATGACATCGTCTGCACGCCGCCGGTCAGGAAAAACACGCCGGCGACCACCAGCAGCGCGCCGATGGCTTTTTCGACGCGGCCGAGATGGACGCGGAATTTCGAGAGAAAGCGCATGAAGGCGCCGGAAAACAGCGCAGCGATCAGGAACGGGATACCGAGGCCGAGCGAGTAGGCGGCAAGCAGCAGCGCGCCCTCGCCCACCGTCTCGCGGCCGCCGGCAAGCGTCAGGATCGGCCCCAGCACCGGGCCTATACAGGGCGTCCAGCCAAAGGCGAAGGCCAAGCCCATGACGTAAGCGGCGATCAGGCTGGCCGGCTTGCCTTGCGACTGGAAGCGCGCCTCGCGTGAAAGCAAAGGGATACGCAGTACGCCGAGGAAATTCAGCCCCATCAGGATGATCAGCACACCGGCCACCATTGCCAGCGGCTCCTGCCAGACCCGCAACAAATGGCCGATGGTCGAGGCGCCGGCGCCGAGCGCGACGAAGACGGTCGAGAAGCCGAGCACGAAAGCGATGGAGGAATTAACCAGCGCGCCTCGCGCTCCGGCCTTTGCCGTAATGCCGGCCTCGCCGCGGAAATCGTCGACGGACACGCCGGCCATATAGCACAGGTAAGGCGGCACCAGTGGCAGCACGCAGGGGGACAGGAACGAAATTGCTCCCGCCCCGATCGCACTGACATAGCCGACGTCCAACGCCATTTCCATCTCCAGATGACTGCGCAGCCATATAGCCGCGACAACAGCCGTCCGCCAATCACCATCGCGTGGCCCCATCACATTGGGTAGCAAGTCGACGCCCTCGCCTGGATCAGTGGAGAACAGCGCGGGAAGAAAGGGCAGCCAAGCAGCGTTGATCAGAAGAAGCCGCGGTTCCGCGTGCTTTTCGAACATTCCGGGAGAGGTCCATGAAAACGATCGCAATTGGCATGGCGGCGCTATTGCTCGGCACTGCCGGATCCTTCGCCGCCGAGGCGTGGAAGGAAGCGGAGGTCGGCGGCACCAAGATCTACACCGACGCCAGCGGCATGACGCTCTACACCTACGACAAGGACGAGGCCGGCAAGTCGAACTGTTACGACAAATGCGCCGCCAATTGGCCGCCGCTGAAGGCTGACGCCAACGCCAAGGCCGAGGGCGAATGGACGATGGTCGACCGCACCGACGGCACCAGGATGTGGGCCTACGAAGGCAAGCCGCTCTACACGTTCATCAAGGACAAGAAGGCCGGCGACGTCACCGGCGAGGGTGTCGGCGGCGTCTGGCATATCGCCAAGGCCGACTAAGCCTTGAGCTTCTGATCCGCTGTAACAGGCGGTAACATGGCTGGTCGCTGGGAACTTGACCCAACCGCCCGGCGGCCAGCTTTTCAGCACGCCAATTCCTTGCAACTATCCGGGCAAATGCCGGGCTACCGATTGCGCGCTTCACAGCATCTGTTCAAGCGGGGCTGGCGCGTGCTCGATGTTTCTCTTATATCCGCGGGAGAGTTTGTCCCGTTCTCCAGGATCAATTGCCGGGTTTGTCCAGCGATAGGCTGCTCATTTCCCTTGTCCAGGATTGCGGAAATCGCATGGCGCGCCGTTGGGTTGCGCATTCGGTGCAGGGCCGCATTTTGACTGCTTGGCCTTGACCGGATGCAAAAGCGCGGCCATGTGAGCGACACATTGAACGAGATTTCGTCGCGCGCAGCGGAATTCTTCTGCCGCATCACAACTGATATGAGACCGTATGGACGTCGTCGTCGTCGAATCGCCGGCCAAGGCGAAGACAATCAACAAGTACCTCGGCAAGAACTACAAGGTTCTGGCTTCGTTCGGCCATGTCCGCGATCTGCCGGCCAAGGATGGCTCGGTGCGTCCGGATGAGGACTTTGCCATGTCCTGGGCCGTCGACACCGCGTCTGGAAAGCGTCTCGCCGATATCGCCAAGGCGGTCAAGGACGCCGACGGGCTGATCCTCGCCACCGATCCGGACCGCGAGGGCGAAGCGATCTCCTGGCATGTCCTGGAAGTGCTGAAGCAAAAGCGCGCGTTGAAGGACAAGCCGGTCAGCCGCGTCGTCTTCAACGCCATTACCAAGGCGTCGGTGCTGGAGGCGATGGCCAATCCGCGCCAGATCGATGCGCCGCTGGTCGATGCCTATCTCGCCCGCCGTGCGCTCGACTATCTGGTCGGCTTCACGCTGTCGCCCGTGCTGTGGCGCAAGCTGCCCGGCGCCCGGTCCGCCGGCCGTGTCCAGTCGGTGGCGCTGCGTCTGGTCTGCGACCGCGAATCCGAGATCGAGCGCTTCGTCCGCGAGGAATACTGGCAGGTCGCCGCCATTCTTGGCACGCCGCGCAAGGAAAATTTCGAGGCGCGGCTGACCACCTTCGAGCGCAAGAAGCTGCAAAAGCTCGACATTTCCAACAAGGCGCAGGCCGACGACATCAAGGCGATGCTCGAAGGCGCCAGCTTCAAGGCGGCGTCGGTCGAAGCCAAGCCGACCAAGCGCAATCCCGGGCCGCCCTTCACCACCTCGACGCTGCAGCAGGCAGCCTCGTCGGGTCTCGGCTTTTCGGCCAACCGCACCATGCAGGTGGCGCAGCGGCTCTATGAGGGCATGGAGATCGGCGGTGAGACCACCGGCCTGATCACCTATATGCGGACCGACGGCGTGCAGATGGCACCGGAGGCGATCTCTGCCGCACGCGATGCGATCACCAAGGAATTCGGTGCCAAATACCTGCCTGAAAAGGCGCGCTACTATTCCGCCAAGGCCAAGAATGCCCAGGAGGCGCACGAAGCGATCCGTCCGACCGATTTCATGCGCACGCCGGCTTCCGTCAGGCAGTATCTCGACGCCGACCAGGCGCGGCTTTACGAGATGATCTGGAAACGCGCCATCGCCAGCCAGATGCAGCCGGCCGAGATAGAGCGCACCACGGTCGAGATCGAGGCCATCAACGGTTCGCGTACCGCCGAGCTTCGTGCTGTCGGCTCCGTTGTTCGCTTCGACGGCTTCCTTGCTGCCTACATCGAGCAAAAGGAAGAAGATTCGGAAGACGAGGAAAGCCGCCGCCTGCCCGAGATCCGTGCCGGCGAGCAGCTCACACGCGAGGCGATCAACGCCACCCAGCACACCACCGAGCCGCCGCCGCGTTATTCGGAAGCTTCGCTGATCAAGAAGCTGGAAGAGCTGGGCATCGGCCGGCCGTCGACCTATACGGCGATCCTGAAGACGCTCGAGGATCGCGATTACGTCGCCATCGACAGGCGCAAGCTGGTGCCACAGGCCAAGGGCCGGCTATTGTCAGCCTTCCTCGAAAGCTTCTTCGAGCGTTATGTCGAGTACGATTTCACCGCATCGCTCGAGGAGAAACTCGATGAAATCTCCGACGGCAAGCTCGCCTGGAAGGACGTGCTGCGCGACTTCTGGAAGGATTTTTCCGGCGCCGTCGCCGACATCAAGGAGCTGCGGGTCACCGACGTCCTCGATGCGTTGAACGAGGAACTGGCGCCGCTGGTGTTTCCCGCGCGCGAAGACGGTTCGAACCCGCGCATCTGTCCGAAATGCGGCACCGGCAACCTGTCGTTGAAGCTCGGCAAGTTCGGCGCCTTCGTCGGCTGTTCGAACTATCCCGAATGCTCCTTTACCCGCCAGCTTGGCGACGCCGCCAATCCCAATGGCGAGAACGGCGGTGGCGAAGACGGCACCAAATTGCTCGGCAAGGACCCCTATACCGCCGAGGAGATCACGCTGCGCAATGGCCGGTTCGGCCCCTATGTCCAGCGCGGCGACGGTAAGGATGCCAAGCGCTCCAGCCTGCCCAAGGGCTGGACTGCCGATTCGATCGATCATGAAAAGGCGCTCGCCTTGTTGTCGCTGCCGCGCGACGTCGGCAAGCATCCGGAATCCGGCAAGATGATTTCGGCAGGGCTGGGGCGCTACGGGCCGTTCGTGCTGCATGACGGCACCTACGCCAATCTCGACAGCATCGAGGACGTGTTCTCGATCGGCCTCAATCGCGCCGTCTCGGTGATCGCCGAGAAGCAATTGAAGGGCAAAGGCGGCCGCAATGGCGGCACAGCCGCTGCGCTCAAGGAACTTGGCGAGCATCCTTCCGGCGGCGGCAAGATCGTCGTGCGCGACGGCAAATACGGCCCTTATGTGAATTTCGGCAAGGTCAATGCGACGCTGCCGAAGGGCAAGGACCCGCAATCGGTGACGATCGACGATGCCGTGGCGCTCATTGCGGAAAAGGAAGCCAAGGGCGGCAATGGCGCCAGGAAGCCCTTCCGCAAAGCGGCCGCGCCTGCCAAGAAACCAGCTGCAGCCAAAAAACCGGCGGCCAGGAAAAAGGGATAGGACGGGTTGGCGCGCAAAGTCTCCGGAAGAAGCCACGGCGATCTGCGCACCGCCGATACCCGCGCCAAGGTCAGGGACAATTACCGGCCGTCACGCGACGAGATACTGCGTTACATCGCCGAAAATCCGGACCGCGCGGGAAAACGCGACATCGCAAAGGCGTTTGCGCTACGCGGCGAAGACCGTATCTGGCTGAAGGACGTCTTGCGCGACCTGCAGGACGAAGGCCTGCTGACCAAGGAGCGCAAGCGGCTCGCCCGTGTCGGCGCCCTGCCCCACGTCGCGGTGCTCGACATCTTCGGCCGTGACGCCGACGGTGTGCTGCTGGCGCACCCGACCGAAGCGATCGGCAATGGCGAACCGCCGGTCATAGCGATCCGCGTGTCGCGCGGCAATGGGCCGACGCCTGGTATCGGCGACCGCGTGCTGGCCAAGACCTTTCCGACCGACGACCCGGCAGGCCCCGCCTATACCGGCCGGGTTATGAAGATATTCGAGAAGCGCACCGATGCGGTTCTCGGCGTTTTTCGCGTGCTGAAGGACGGCACGTTCCGCATCGAGCCGGTGGAAAGGCGCCAGCCGGAGCTGGTCGTCGACAAGGAATTCCAGAACGGCGCCAAGAACGGCGACCTGGTCGAGGTCGAGCCGGCGCGGGCCTCCCGCTACGGGCTGCCGAGAGCCAAGGTTCTGGCGGTGTTGGGCTCGCTGACCAGCGAAAAGGCGGTCTCGATGATCGCCATTCACGCACACGACATTCCGCACATTTTTCCCGCCGACGTCATCGCCGAGGCGGAGGCGGTCAAGCCTGCCACGCTTGCCGGCCGCGAGGATTGGCGCGAGCTGCCGCTGCTCACCATCGATCCGGCCGACGCCAAGGATCATGATGACGCGGTGTTCGCCATGCCCGACACCGACGAGAAGAACGCCGGCGGCGTGGTTGTCACCGTCGCCATTGCCGATGTCGCTGCATACGTGCGCTATGGCACGGCGCTCGATCGCGAAGCGCTGAAGCGCGGCAATTCTGTCTATTTCCCCGACCGCGTCGTGCCGATGCTGCCGGAGCGCATCTCGAACGACCTCTGTTCACTGCGCGAGGGCCAGGATCGTCCGGCGATAGCGGTGCGGATGACTTTCTCGGCCGATGGCCACAAACTCAGACACTCGTTCCATCGCGTCATGATGAAGTCGGCGGCGAAACTCGCCTATCAGCAGGCGCAAGCGGCGATCGACGGCGCACCGGACGACACGACTGGCCCGATCCTCGATGCGGTGCTGAAGCCGCTATGGGACGCCTACGGGATCCTGAAGCGCGGCCGCGACACGCGCCAGCCGCTTGAACTCGATCTGCCCGAGCGCAAGATCCTACTCAAGCAGGACGGCACCGTCGACAAGGTCGTCGTGCCGGAGCGGCTCGACGCGCACAAGCTGATCGAAGAGTTCATGATCCAGGCCAATGTCGCCGCCGCCGAGACACTCGAGGCGAAGCGGCAGGCGCTGGTCTACCGCATCCACGATGCGCCTTCGCTTGCCAAGCAGGAATCGCTGCGTGAATTCCTGCAGACGCTCGGCCTGTCGTTGGCGCGCGGCGCGCAGATGCGGCCGAACCAGTTCAACGGCATCCTCGCTCGTGTGCGCGGCGCCGACAATGAGGGACTGGTCAACGAAGTGGTGCTGCGCTCGCAAAGCCAGGCCGAATATTCGCCTGCCAATATCGGCCATTTCGGCCTCAATCTTAAGCGCTATGCGCATTTCACCTCGCCGATCCGCCGCTATGCCGACCTGATCGTGCATCGCGGGCTGATTGCCGCACTCGGCCTTGGTCCGGGCGGCCTGACGCAGGACGAGGCGGAACGGCTGGAAGAGGTCTCGGCGCTGATTTCGGCGACCGAGCGGCGTGCAATGGCCGCCGAGCGCGACACGGTCGACCGGTTGATCGCCGCCCATCTCGCCGAGCGCATCGACGACCGTTTCGACGCCCGTATCTCGGGCGTCACCAAATCGGGCCTGTTTGTCCAATTGCCGCAGTATGGCGCGGATGGCTTCATTCCGGTTTCAACCCTGGGCGGCGACTACTATATATACGACGAAACTGCTCGATCGCTTTTCGGAGAACGCACCGGCAAGGGCTACCAGCTTGCTGATCGCGTCGAGGTTCGCCTGATCGAGGTGGCGCCGATGGCCGGCGCGATGCGTTTCGAGATGCTGACCGAGCCAAAGCCGCTGCCCGGCTCCAAACGGTCGTTCCACAAGGCCAAAGGCCGCGCCCGGGCGTCGCAATCGCGCCCAGGTTCGCGCGGCAGGAGACGGTAATGCCAACAGAACTGCAGGTGGAAAAACGGGTTTTCGGTGGCGAACATCACTCGGGCCGGACCGCCCGGCCACTATGGACGGCAATGAAGCGCGGCATGCTCGGCCGCTGCCCGCATTGCGGCGAGGGCAAGCTGTTTCGCGCCTTCGTCAAGACCGTCGACAAATGCGGTCGTTGCGGCGAGGAGCTCCACCACCATCGCGCCGACGACCTGCCGGCCTATCTTGTGGTGGTCATTGTCGGCCACATCGTGCTTGGCGCTTTCATGGGTGTGGAGGCGACCTCGACGCTGTCGACCTGGCAGCACATCGCCATCTGGGTGCCATTGACCATCATTCTCGCCGTCGTCCTGCTGCAGCCAGTCAAGGGCGCTGTCATCGGCTTGCAATGGGCGTTTTATATGCACGGCTTTGGCGGTGACGAAGATCTGATCGAGTCGCATCCCGAGGCTTGAAACCGAGGCTGGCGCAATCGGCATGGCTGGACGCCACTTTCGCATCGGAGAAGATTCCGCTAGGTCGAGCGCATGGACGTTGTGACCAAGGCGGAAGTCGACAAGGTTGAGCGGGTCGCGCTCGACGCCAAGCCTATACGCCCGCGCGACGCCGCGACGCTGATCCTGCTCGACGGCAAGGGCGACGAGATCCTGGTGCTGATGGGCCGCCGCCACGCCCGTCATGCCTTCATGCCGGGAAAATTCGTGTTTCCGGGCGGCCGCACCGATCCGGCCGACAGCCACATCCCGACAGCCACCGCACTTCATCCCGACGAAGAAGCGAGATTGACCGCTGGCATCGGCCGCACCAGCCCGGCCCGCGCCCGCGCCATTGCCCTGTCGGCAATCCGCGAAACCTATGAGGAGGCCGGCCTGCTGATCGGCCAAAAAGGGGTCTTCGCAACCGCCAAGCGCGACTGGCAGGGCTTTGTCGAGCACGGCGTCATCCCATCACTGCAAGCGCTGCGCTTCGTCGCACGCGCCATCACCCCGCCCAACCGGGTGCGCCGGTTCGATACGCGATTTCTCGCCGCATGGCGCGACGATGTCGCCGTGGAACTGCCGGATGGCGGTCCGACCAACGAATTGGAGGACGTCGTTTGGCTGCCGCTGGCCAAGGCCAGGCAAGCAGATATCCCAGACATCACGCGCAAGGTCCTGGAGGGACTGGAAATCCGCCTCGCCCAGGATCCGCTGCTGAGCCCCGGCGGTCGCGTGCCGTTCTACCGGCTTGTCCGCAATCGCTTCGTCCGCGAAATTCTCTAGAGCAGCCAGGCATTCCATGACAGTCGACATCCAGCCGCAGGGCAAGGAACGCGTACACTGGCTGCCGATGGTCGCGGCGATCTCGTCGATCAGCGTCGTCGGCATTGCCATCGGGCTCGGCATGCCGCTGCTCAGCGTGATCCTTGAAACACGCGGCCACTCCGCGTCGATGATCGGCCTCAACACCGCGGTCGCCGGCCTCGCCTCGATCGCCGGCGCGCCGCTCGCCACTCCGCTTGCCATGCGGTTCGGGGTCGCCTGGACAATGCTTGCCATGATTGCGGCCGGAGCGCTGGCCTTTGTCGGTTTCCATTTCGCGCCAGCTTTCTGGATGTGGTTTCCGCTGCGGGTCCTGCTGCATATCGCGCTGACGGTGCTGTTCATCCTCTCGGAATTCTGGATCAGCACCTCGGCGCCGCCACACCGGCGCGGACTGGTCCTCGGCATCTATGCCACCGTGCTGTCTCTCGGCTTTGCTGCCGGGCCTTGGCTGTTCGCCCACCTTGGCAGCAGCGGTTTCCTCCCTTTCGGCGTCACCATCGCGCTGGTTACGCTGGCTGCCATACCGGTGCTGGCGGCACGCAACGAGAGCCCGACGATCGTCTCGGACGGCGAAACCAGCAATTTCCTGCGTTATATCTGGCTGGTGCCGACGGCGACCGCCGCCGTGCTGGTATTCGGCGCGGTCGAGACCGGCGGCTTTGCGCTGTTCCCCGTCTATGGTAGCCGCATCGGCTACTCAGAGGCGGACGCAGCCCTTTTGCTCACCATGATCGGCCTCGGCAACGTGCTGCTGCAGATCCCGATCGGCATGATCAGCGACCGCGTCAGCGACCGCCGCTATCTGCTGATGGCCTGTGCCACCGTCGGGCTTGCCGGCACAATCTTCATGCCGTTCTTCGCGCAGAACTGGCATTTGATGGCAGCGCTTCTGTTCGTCTGGGGCGGTGTGGTCGCTGCCATGTACACAATCGGCCTGGCGCATCTCGGCTCGCAGCTTTCCGGCCATGAATTGGCCTCCGCCAACGCCGCTTTCGTGCTCTGCTACGGCGTCGGCATGGTGCTTGGCCCGCAGGCAATCGGCATCGGCATGGACGCTTTCGGGCCGTCGGGCTTCGGTTGGGCGCTCGGCCTGTTCTTCGCGTGCTATATCGTGCTGGTCGGCACCAGGCTGCTCCGCAAAATCCTCTGAGTCGGTCCAGCTTCCGACATCGCTCCCACTGCTGACCAACTACTGACACAACCGTGTCAGGAGGGCTCGAGTATATGCTCCCCCAAGTGCATAAGCAGGGAGACCTCGGATGATCGATAGTGGCTTTGAAACGAAATCGCTGCGGATGGAATTGCTGCTGCTGGTGACCTTTCAGGCACCGGCAGCTGATGTCGATCGCATCATGGAAGCGGTGGTCGCGATCGCGCCGCTCAGAATGGGCAAATATGACAGCAATGCCTTTCAGTCGGCGGAGGGCATCGAACGCTACCGGCCGCTTGAAGGTGCCGCCGCCGGCGCCGAGACGGAATTGCGCAGGCGGCCTGGGACTGTCGAGGTGTCGTTCGAACTGCCAGATGATCAGAAGCTCGCCGCTCGCGTCGTCGAAGCGATTTACCAGGTTCACAGCTATCAGGAGCCGGTGATCCGCATTCAGCCGCTGCTTGCCAGCCGCTCCAAGGGTCTGGACGACCGCGCCAACCCGAACCGCTGGTGGAACACGACGGGCGATTGGAAGAAGGTGTTGCCAGTCACGGAAGACGCATGAACCTGGACAAGGGTTGACTTTCCGGGCGCGTTCTTTATGTGTCGCGGCAAGTTTCCCGCGTCCGGGTGTTTCCCGTGCTCCAGCGGCCAAAACTCCACGAACATTAACGGACGAACATCATGGCCAAAGCCGCAAACATCAAGATCAAGCTTCTGTCGACCGCCGACACCGGTTTCTTCTACGTGACCAGCAAGAACAGCCGCACCAAGACGGACAAGCTGTCGTTCCGCAAATACGACCCGGTCGCCAAGAAGCACGTCGAATTCAAAGAAACCAAGATCAAGTAATCGGGTTTCTCTCGCAGTACTGAAACGCCGCCTTCCGGGCGGCGTTTTTCGTTTCGGGAATTCAGGACTAGAGCATTTTGCAGCCAAATGGAATCATTTGGCGTCCGCATAAATGCGGCAAACCAGATAATTAGAGCGAGTTACCGGTTCCACGAGAACCGGAACCGCTCTAGTCGATGCGATCGCCGCTTGCCGGATCGAACAGATGCAGCGACGCCGGATCAGCCGACAGGCGCACGCCTTCACCCGGTTTCACGCTGGCCCGGCCCATGGCAAACACGCAGACCTGCTGGCCGGCAAGCCTGGTATAGAACTGGGTCGACAAGCCGAGCGGCTCCACCACGCCCACCTCGCCTTTCAGCGCGCCATTGTCGGCGAGCCGGATATGCTCGGGCCGCAAGCCTACGGTGATCGCATCGCCATCCCTGAGCGGCAGGCCGTCGGGCAGCCTCAGCTTCTGGCCGTCGGCCAGGATGGCATCCGGCCCGGCGCCCTTTTCAACCACGGCAGGCAGAAAATTCATGCCGGGCGAGCCGATGAACCCGGCGACGAACATGTTGACCGGCCGGTCGTACAGATCGAGCGGCGCGCCGACCTGCTGGACTAGGCCGTCATGCATGACGACGATACGGTCGGCCATTGTCATCGCTTCGGTCTGGTCATGGGTGACATAGACCGAAGTGGTCTTCAATTGCTGGTGCAGCGCCTTTATCTCGGCACGCATGTGGACGCGCAGCTTGGCGTCGAGGTTCGAAAGCGGCTCGTCGAAGAGAAAAACCTTCGGGTCGCGCACGATGGCCCGCCCCATGGCGACGCGCTGGCGCTGGCCGCCGGACAGTTGCCGCGGCAGGCGTTGCAGAAGGGCATCGAGCCCGAGCCGCTTGGCGGCGGCGTCCACCCTTGCTTCGATAGCTGGCTTGCCGGCCTTCCTCAACATCAGGCTGAAGCCCATGTTCTTCGACACGTCCATATGCGGATAGAGCGCGTATGACTGAAACACCATGGCGATGTCGCGGTCCTTTGGCGCGATGTCGTTAACCAGGCGCTCGCCAATATGGATCTCGCCGTCGGAGACCTCCTCCAGCCCGGCGATTATGCGCAGCAGGGTCGATTTCCCGCAGCCGGACGGGCCGACCAGGACCACGAACTCGCCGTCGGCGATTTCGAGATCGACCGCGTGCAGGACGCGCACGGCTCCATAGTCTTTGCGGACTTTGTCGAGTGTGACGGAGGCCATCGATTTATCCCTTGACGGCGCCGGCGGTAAGGCCGGTGACGAGGTAACGCTGCAGGAAGGCAAAGAAGACGCAGACGGGGATCAGCGCCAGGATGGAAGCCGCCATCATTTGTCCCCAGTCGACCGCGAATTTGCCGATATAGGTGAGCAAGCCGACCGCGAAAGTCTTCTGGTCGTCGCTGGAAATCAGCATCAGCGCAAACAGCAACTCGCTCCACGCGGCGGTAAAGACGAAACCAAGCGTCGCCCCCATGCCGGGCAGCGTCAGCGGCACGATCACCTTGCGCATGGCCTGCAGGCGCGTGCAGCCGTCGATCATCGCTGCCTCTTCCAGGTCTCGCGGGATGCCGTCGAAGAACGACTGCATCAGGAAGGTTGCAAAGGCTGTATTGAAGGCGGTGTAGATGATGACGAGGCCGGTCAGGCTGTTGATGAGACCGATCTGCCCCATGATGCGGTAGATCGGCGGAATGACCATGACCAGCGGAAAAGTCTGGGTGAGCAAAAGCAGGATAGCCAGGGTCGCCTTGCCGCGGAACGAAAAACGCGACATGGCGTAGCCGGCAAGCGTGGCAATGACCGTTACGAAGGCAGCCGTCGACACCGAAACGATAACGCTGTTTAGGAAATAGCGCGGAAAATCGGTGGCTTCGAGCACGGTGACGAAGTTCTGCAGCGTCGTTTGCGACGGCCAGAAAGTGATGCCTTCGGAATAGAGCAGCCGCTCCGGCGTGACCGAGATCTTCAACGTCCAGAAGATCGGGAACAGCGCGAAGGCCATGTAGGCTCCGATCGCGCCGTAAAGGCCGATGCCGCCGAGAACGCGCGAGGAGACGGAGCGTCCGGCAATCATCAGACGTGCCTTACCAGCGAACGGCGGATGCCGATCAGCGCAACCGCATAGACGATGAGCAGCACAAGCAGCAGCACCGCCACAGCGGAGGCATAGCCCTTGTCCAGCGACTTGAACGCGCTGACGTAGATATAGACCGGCACCGTGGCCGTCGAACCGGCAGGCCCGCCTTCAGTCATGACGAAGATCAGGTCGGCGAAGGTGGCGATCCATATCGTGCGCAGCATGACGGTAATGACGATGGTTGGCGCCAGGAACGGCAGCGTCACCTTGGTAAAGCGTTGCCACGGCGAGGCGCCGTCGATGGCCGCTGCCTCATGCAGTTCTGACGGGATCGACTTCAACGCCGCCAAAAGCGTGATGGCAAAAAAGGGAATGCCGAACCAGACATTGGCGACGATCGGTCCCCACATGGCTGTCGAGGGATCGGAGAGCACGTTGGTTGGCTCGGTCTTCAGCCCCGAGGCGTAGAGCCAATGCGGCAGCGGCCCGATGATCGGGTTGAACAGCCAGGCCCAGGTCAGGCCCGAGAGGAAGGACGGTACCACCCAGGGCAGGAACACCACCGCCTGCACGATCTTTCTGCCCCGGAACGGCGTGTCTAGCAACAGCGCCAGGCCAAGGCCGAGGAAGAACTGGAAGAACAGGCTGGCTGCCGTCCACCACAGCGTGTTGACGAGCGCCTGCCCGAGCACGGGATCCGACAGCATCGCCTGATACTGCCCAAGTCCGACATATTCGGATTTGAAAGCGGAGAATTTGCGGAACGAGTAACCGATACCGATAACCAGCGGCACCAGCAGCACGACGACCAGCAGCACGATCGCCGGGCTGAGATAAAGCCAGGGCTCGATTGCGGCATGGGATAGCCGCTTTTTTCGCGGCCTGCCGACGGATCGTATTTCGGACACGGCGTAGGTCATGGGTGCTGGATTGTCTCCTGGGGCAAGCATGGGCTGGCGACAGCGCCTTTCCCGTTTACGGGGAGATGCCGGTCCACCCTCCGCAGCTGCAGCGCAGCTGCTGCGGGGGACGGGCAGGCAGATGAGAGGCAACACGAGCCACGACGGGTTAGCGCCGCCCCTCATCCGTCACTTTGTGATGCCTTCTCCGCGTGAACGGGGAGAAGGGAGGAAAGCTATTTCTTGTTCTTGGCCATCCAGTCCTGCTGTTCCTTGGTCAGGAACTTGGCCCATTCGTCGGCCACGTCCTTTGCCGCCTTCTGACCAAGCAGCACTTCCTGAAAATTCTTGATCGCTACCTGGTCGACGAAATTGCCGAGATTTTCCAGATGCGTCGGAGGCGTCACCATCTCGTATTTGTCGCCGTTGTTCAGTTCCTCGAACCAGCCTTTGAACTGCTCGGTCCTGAAGTGAGCGTCCTGGTCGGCGCCATTGTGGATTGGAATGACTCCGACTTCCTTTGCCCATTCCAGATTGTCCTTGGGCGACAAAAGCGTTGCCATCAGCTTCCAGGCATCGTCCTTGTGCTGGGAATTGGCGAACATCGCCCAGCCGGCATAACCGAGCGTCGGATAGGATTTGCCGCTCGGCCCGACTGGCATCGGCGCCACGGCGAAGTCGTCGGCGCTCATCTTGTCGGCGATGCCGAGCAGCGCGTCGGGATCCTGGTTCAGCATGGCGCAGGTGCCGCTATAGAACCCGGTGACGGTCTCGTTGAAACCCCAGCTCACCGCGTCCTTAGGCGCCAGGCCGTTCTTGTACATGTCGGCGAGCATCTGCAGGCCCTTGACTGAGCCTTCCTCGTTGATGGTCGAGGTGCCGTCCTCGTTGAAATAGCCGCCCTTGCCGGCGGCAATGTTCATGAACATGTGCATGCCGTTGAAGGCGCCAGGGCCGCCGCGCAGGCAGTAGCCGTATTTGCCCGGTATTGCCGAGATCTTCTTGGAGTCCTCGACGAATTCATCGAGCGTCGCCGGCGGACCGTCCAGACCGGCCTCCTTGAACAGCTTCTTGTTCCAGAACAGCGCGTTCAAGTAATAGCCGTAAGGGATCATGTACTGCTTGTTGTTGACGGTCGAGCCGAACTGCTTGGCACGCTCGCCCAGCGTTTTGGCATCGTCCCATTTGGCCATATATGGCCCGAGATCCTCGAGCTGGCCGTTGGTCGCATAGAGGCCCATCCAGCGTTCCGGCATCTCAACGATGTCGGGCGTGTCGCCGGCCTGCACCATGGTAAGGAACTTCTCGAACGCCTGGCCCCAGGGCAGCGATACCAGCTCGACCTTGACACCCGGATTGGCCGCCTCGAACTCGGCGATCTGTTTCTTGAGGAATTCGGTACGCGGCGGGCTGGTGATGACCTCGACCATCTTGACCGTGGAATCGGCCAGCACGCTGCCGGCGGAAATCGCCAGACCTGCGACGGCACCAAGAAGGATGCTCAGTTTTTTCATGTTCAGCACTCCCATTTTGAACGGCTCCATTTATCTTTTTGCTTTGTCGAACGCCTGGGCAACGTCAGCCCACAGGCCTTCGACACTTTCCAATCCGACACTGAACCGGATGGTTCGCGGGCTGACGCCGAAGCGCGCCATCGAATTCAGGCCCGGCGTCTGCTCGAGCGAGGCCTTTGCTGGAACGACCAGGCTCTCATGGCCGCCCCAGCTGACGCCGATGCGAAAGAGTTTCAGCGCATCGA
The DNA here is from genome assembly GCF_040319475.1 of Mesorhizobium sp. M0904. NCBI lineage: Bacteria > Pseudomonadati > Pseudomonadota > Alphaproteobacteria > Hyphomicrobiales > Phyllobacteriaceae > Mesorhizobium > Mesorhizobium sp. M0904. The sequence continues at coordinate 162,536 of NZ_JAMYOC010000014.1, forward strand.
CGAAAGCCGGGATGTCGACGTCTTCCGTCACCTCGAATGAGAACAGCCCGGCATAGCCGGCAAGCGTCGCCTTGCCCGGATGGTTGGAATAGGCCGGGTGGTTGACCCGCTCGACATGGCCATGCGCTTTCAGCCGTTCGGCGATGGTCAGCCCGCTCTTCATGTGATGCGGCAACCGCAGCGGCAATGTGCGCAGCCCGCGCAGCAACAGCCAGGCCTCGAAAGGCGAAAGTTTGCCGCCGAGGTAGGAATAGGTCTGCTCGTTGATATGTCGGATATGGGCAGCCGAACCGGCCACCACACCGGCGACGGTATCGCTGTGGCCGCCGAGGTATTTCGAGGCCGAATGCAGCACCAGGTCGACCCCGTGCGAAATCGGCTTCTGGAACACCGGCGTCGCCCAGGAATTGTCGATCGTGGTGACGATGCCCTGCTCTTTGGCCAGCCGCGCCAGGTGGGTTATGTCCTGGAGCTCGAACATCATCGACGTCGGGCTTTCCAGGTAGAGCAGCTTGGCGCCGGGGAGTGCCGCGGCGACCGCGTCCGGATCGGAACCGTCGACATAGTCGACCTTGATGTTGAGCCGTGGCAAAAGCCGTTCGAACAGCCGGTAGGCATCGCCGTAGCAATTGCGCACGACAACCATGCGCTCGCCGGCACCGACGAAAGCAAGCACCGTGGCGCTGATCGCCGCCATGCCGCTGGAAAAGCCGCGCGCGGCCTCCGCGCCTTCGAGAGCGGCGACACGCGCCTCGAACTCCATGACCGTCGGGTTGTCGCCGCGCGAATAGATCGGCTGGCGTCGCCTGCCGGCGAATGTATCGGCCATCTCCGAATAATTGGAGAAGGTGAAGAGCGAAGTCTGGTAGATCGGCGGCACCACGGCACCGCCGGGGAAAGGTTCGTCATGGGCGAGAAGCGTCGCCGCCTCGGCGAGATAGTCGTTTTCGAAACCGGCGGGATGATCGCTCATTTCTGGCCTGAAAGTTCGAGTTTGGCCGCGCCGCGCTTCAGATCGTCCTCGACGGTGGCGATCAGCTTGAGCGCCTCGGCCCGGGCCCCCTCCGGATCGTGCGCGGCAATGCGTTCGTAGATGGTGCGGTGGTAAGGAAAGCTGGCGTGGCCGAAATCACGCACGCCGAGCGGATGCTCCCAGAAACGGTGGAACAGTTCGTGCATGGCGGCGATGATCTGCTCGAAGAGCGGATTGCCGGAACTGCGGTAGATCGACTGGTGGAATTCCCAGTCCTCCTCCGCCGACATCCCTGCGCGGGTGTGGAAGGCCTGCTCCATAATGTCGAGCTTGCGCGCGATCTCGGCGATCTCGGCCTGGTCCGCGCGAACGGCGCACAGGGCGGCGGCTTCCGCTTCCAGTGCCCGGCGGATTTCCAGCGTCTGCATCAGGCTGGTGAAATCATTGCCGCCGGCCAGCGTCAGCGGCATGTGCAGCATGTCCAGCGAGACCACTCCCTTGAGATAGGTGCCGCTGCCTTGCCGCCGTTCGACCAGGCCGAGCCCTTCCCAGCGCGTCAGCGCCTCGCGCACGGTGTTGCGGCTCACCTTGAGGCGCTCGGCCAGGATGCGTTCGGTCGGCAGTCTCTGGCCGGGCCCGAGAGCTTCCCGCATTACAAAGCCGGCCAGCGCCTTCAGCACCGCGTCGTCGCGAGCAGTTGCCTGTATGGGGGAAAGGCCGAATTCGGTCATGCCAACGGGTCACCAAATGGCTCAATGGTCCAACCAATTTCTGCATAGAAGACAGGCCCTGTCAACCGACTGCGGGCGCATACGCTCTGCCCAGCCGGCTATTTCAAAGGGCGCTGTCGCTGTCGCAACAAAACAAAAGCGTTTTCCGGGTCTTGGCGCAGAATCCTGATGTGTTTTGAAAATTGGGGGCCAGCCGGCGTTTGGCAGCGGTACGAGGAGGCCACTATGTGCCAGCGCCGGCCAGCCGACCCCACGGACCCAGGAGATGCGGCGGACCTGAGCATCATGGGGTATTCTTTCGGTCGAACCGGCGATCTAGACCTCGTGCCGGTTACGTCTAAGGGCTGCACATTTGCGCAACAACTTATGAAAATCAACAGTTTCTTAACCAAGCCTCGCAACTCGCTTGGATTAAGGTAAATTCGTAACCTTGTCGGGTTGACTGGCTAATTCGTCCATGGTGCTACGCCGCCTTGGCGACGACGCGATTGCGGCCGCCGCTCTTGGCCTCATAGAGCGCAAGGTCGGCGCGTTTCATCAGCGCCGCGACCGTGTCCATGCCTTTCAGCACCGACGACACGCCGACGCTGACGGTGACTTCGATCGCTTTGCCCTCGCTGCCAACGGCAAACGGCAGTTGGGCGATTTCGGCGCGAATGCGTTCGGCTACCTTTTCGGCTACCGCGCCGTCCGTGTCCGGCATCACCACCACGAACTCCTCGCCACCGAAGCGGCAGGCTAGATCGATGCCGCGCACGTTCTTGCGCAGCCGCCGCGCGAATTCGCGCAGCACGTCGTCGCCGCCGTCATGGCCATGCGCGTCGTTGATGCTCTTGAAGCGGTCCAGATCGGTGATCATCACCGACAGCGGCCGGCGCCGTGCCACGGCGCGGTCGAACAGCGTCTGCAGATGGCTGTCGAGATAGCGGCGGTTGTGCAGACCGGTCAGGGCATCGGTCACCGCCATCTCGATGGTCTGGGTGACACTGGCGCGAAGCTGGTCGTTGTAGCGCTTGCGGCGCACCTGCGTACGCAGCCGCGCCGTCAGCTCCTGCTGGTCGATCGGCCGCATCAGATAATCGTTGATGCCGAGTTCGAGGCCGCGGATGATACGCCCCTCCTCGCCCTCGTCCGCCAGAAGGATGATCGGCAGGAAACGGGTGCGATCAAGCGAGCGCAATTGCGAGCAGAGCCTAAGCGGGTCGAAATCGGCGAAGGCCGTCGAGATCATCACGCATTCGTAGGGCAGCTCGGCGGCCTGGAAGAAGCCGGCATGCGGATCGTTGGCGACGTCGAGAGCGGCACTGCCGCGCAGCATCTTCTGGATGCGCTCGAACGAGGATTTGCGCTCGTCGACCAGCAGCACCTTCGGCACCGCGTCATCGGTAGCGAAGTTGCGGCTCAAAAGCTCCTCGATGCCGATATTGCGTGTCGTCGAGGCGCGCAGCCGCAGCTCATCGGTCAGCGACTTCAGCCTGACCAGGCTCTTCACGCGCGTCATCAGCTGCAGATCGTTGACAGGCTTGGTCAAAAAATCGTCGGCGCCGGCCTCGAGGCCGCGCACCCGGTCCGAAACCTGGTCGAGCGCGGTGATCATCACGACCGGGATGTGCGATGTCGCCGGGTCGCCCTTCAGCCGCCGGCAGACCTCGAACCCGTCCATGTCGGGCATCATCACGTCGAGCAGCACGACATCGACCTTGCCGTTCTCGCAGATCTCGATCGCGTCCGGCCCGTTGGTGGCGGTCAGAACCTCGAAATATTCGGCGAGCAGCCGAACCTCCAGCAGCCTGACATTGGCTGGGATGTCGTCGACGACGAGGATCCGCGCGGTCATTTCACAAAGCTCCGGCTCGGCTGGAAAAATACATCAGGCATCGCCCAGGTAGGATTTGATGGTTTCGATGAAACGCGGCACCGAGATCGGCTTGGAGATATATGCCTCGCAGCCACCCTGGCGAATGCGCTCCTCGTCCCCCTTCATGGCGAAGGCGGTGACCGCAATGACCGGGATGACGTGGAGATCATCGTCCTCCTTCAGCCATTTGGTGACCTCGAGGCCCGATACTTCCGGCAGCTGGATGTCCATCAGTATGAGGTCCGGCCTGTGCTGCCGCGCCAGATCCAGCGCTTCGAGGCCGTTACGTGTGCGCACCGTCTCGTAGCCGCTCGCTTCGATGAGGTCGCGAAAGAGCTTCATGTTGAGCTCGTTGTCTTCGACGATCATAACCTTCTTTGGCATCGATTTCCCGTCCCGGCTGACCTTCCACTCGAAGGGTGCCGTCATGCGCCCCTTGTCGGCACGCACCAAACCTGTTCCCACTATACGGCAATATGATTGACGAAACGGAAACCGGCCGCCCTAAAAGCTTTCGGATTCCAGGTCGGCGAGCTTGCTGCCGGCGACACTTGCCACTACTGCGAAAACAGAACGATTCCGCCCACGAAGGAAGGTAGCGATGGCAAACGCAGCGTCAATGCGCGAGGAAGCGGAAACCATTGCCGTAAAGGCGCTGGGCTTCGTCGCCGCCGATCCGGAACTTCTGCCCCGCTTCCTGGCGATCACCGGCATCGAAGCTCATTCCATCCGCCAGGCGGCGGGTGAACCGGGATTCCTGGCCGGCGTGCTGCAGTTCATCCTTGCCCACGAGCCGACGCTGATGCGTTTTTCCGAGGAGACCGGAACGCCGCCCGCCGCAGTCGGCAAGGCATTGCGGGCGCTGCCGCTCGGCGACGACAATCACGAGCATTCGATATAAGCGGCGATCCCGAGACTGCGGGCAGATCGAAGAACCTGCCGCAGACGACGGCCACTGCTGGTGCTTTACGGCGTTGCCTCTTCCCCACTGTCGTCAGTCCCGACGGAGTCGGCCGGCTTCAGCATGGCGCCGTTGACCGTCACCGAACCGTCGGCTTTGGTGTTGATCACCCATTCCAGCCGGCCGTCCGGCAGCGTCTTGCCAAACCCTTTGATCGCCAGCGCGCCGCTAAAATACTGCGCGGCCTGCGGGTCTGTCTTCGCCGCCGTCTGCAAGGTCTCCACGATTTTTTCGTATCCGGTGATGTCGAGGGTTACATTTGCCATCGGCGTCGCCCCTGGAAACGTCATCTCGCCCTCCAGCACGATCTCGATGCCGCCGTTCTTCACCGTGCTGTGCCCGATGACGAATTTCGGCGTCTTGGCCATGAAATCGGCCTTGATCTGATCGCCAAAGTCGGCCGGCAGCGGCGGTTTGTTGTTCAGGTCAAAGGCTTCGATGGCCTTCTTAGTCATACTGTCGAGATCGATATTGGCGCCGCCGAAATTCAGGTCGATGTCGGTGGGCAACAGCGCGGCACTCCAGCTCGGCAGCACGTTTCGAGGTATCGTCAGCCCTGCCGCTCTGATTGCATAGTTGATCGTCCCGTTCTGCGCGATGCCGTCGCTCCCGAAACTGGTGCCCAGTTCCGCCGCGCCGAAACGTCCGACGGGGCTGTCCACGGCGAAATCCTTGAACCCGTAGGTTCCGTCGATCCGCTCCCATAGCGGCAATGCGGCGAGCAGCAGCGATTTGAGTTGCGCCTGATTGCCTTTGAGCTTGGCCTCGTCCTCATTGGCCACTGCAAATGCCAGAAGATCGAGAAGCGGCTTTGTTCGTATGCCTTTGCCGGTCGCATTGACCGACAGTCCCGGCGACGTGATTGCGAGCGGGAATTTCAGCCCGCTATTGGGGTCGTCAAAGTCGATCGCTTCGGCAAAAACCGCTATCGTCTGCGTCATGGTGAAGTCGGCGCCGCCATTCACCGCCTTGGCGGCGCTCATGGTGGCCGTACCGGGGCCGGTGCTCACTTTCACGCGTTGCATGGCGTCCCGGGAGTCCATCGTCATGCCGGTCATCGATGTAGTGGCGCTGGCGAAAGCCGCCAACTCGGGATCATAGACGCCGGCGAACTTGCCGCCTGCGATTGATAACTGGGTGCTCTGCGGCCCTTGCGGCCCCTCGACCTCGAAGGAAGCGCTGGTCGACATGTCCGCCGAGACGTCCCATTTCCCATCCCTGCGCGGTTTGGCAAGGAGGGCATAGGGCGCCAAGTTGAATTTCGCGAAATTCTGCTTCGGCAACATCCCGGCAAGCGCCTTGAAGTCGAAGGCGATCTTATAGGCGTCGCCCTCAAGCGAAACCTTTACGACACCCTTGTCGATTGCCTGGCTGCCGACATAGCGGGCCAGATTCTCGGAAAGCTGCTTCGCGCCCTGCTCATCAACGGTTTGGCCGAAGGCGGGTGCGCTGAGCGCGAGCACAAAGACGACTGGCAGGACACGGTTCACGCTCATTCTCCGTTGGGCCATTGGAATTATCTGCACTTTCTCATTTCGTAGGAAATTACCACCCCAACCGCAAGGCGAGGCGGCGCGACCCGAATGGCCTGCGGCATTGCCTAAAGCACCAGCCGCACCAGCGGTCGGCCTGGCTTGCGTTCGACCAACCGCTGGAACCCGGCCTTTTCGAAGACCCGCGACGAGCCGACGAACAGCCCGATCGACCGCGAATCCTTCGACAGGTCGATGGGGCAGTCCTCGATCAGGCGCGCGCCGTTCTGGCGGGCGAACTCGATGCCGCCTTGGACCAGGCGGTGCGACAGGCCCCTGCCGCGTGCCTTGGTGCGGATGAAGAAGCAGGAGATCGCCCAGACGCCCGGATCGGCGGCGTCGGCGGGGTCGATCGGCGCCGACCCCCTGCCCTGGTTGTTCCATTCGGGCACGTCGGCACGCGGGCCGATCTGCATCCAGCCGACCGCCTGGCCACCCTCGAAAGCCAACAGGCCGGGCGGCGGCCCGGCCTCGATTCGCGCCTTGATGTGGTCCTTGTTGCGCTCGCGATTGCTCGCGCGGCGCACCGCAGGCGCTAACCGGAAATGCGTACACCAGCAGCCGTAACAGGCGCCCTGCTTGCCGAAAAGATCCTCGAAATCCGCCCAAAGCTCAGGCACTAGCGGCGCTATGGTCGTATTCATGAGCTCTCTCCCGGCCCACCGCCTTGTCGTGGCGTCCGTCCTGACGTACCATTGCATTTGTTCTCTTTATGTTCGCAGCGATGGCGGCTCCTGTCAACAACCCCGAACACGGTTTTTGCCGCGACTGCCTGAATTTTCAGCGCAGCGAGGCACGCCGTTGCGAGCGCTGCGGCAGTCCAAGGCTCGCGCGCCATCCGGAGCTCTACCGGTTGCGCCTTGCCCATATCGACTGCGACGCGTTCTACGCGGCGGTCGAAAAGCGCGACAACCCGGCGTTGAAGGACCGGCCATTGATCATCGGCGGCGGCAAGCGTGGCGTCGTATCCACCGCCTGCTACATCGCCCGGATCCATGGCGTTCGCTCGGCAATGCCGATGTTCAAGGCGCTCGAAGCCTGTCCCGAAGCGGTGGTCCTCCCGCCGGACATGGAAAAATACGTGCGCGTCGGCCGCGAGGTGCGCGCCATGATGCAGGCGCTGACGCCGCTGGTAGAGCCGCTCTCGATCGACGAGGCCTTTCTCGACCTCGCCGGCACCGAGCGCTTGCATGGCCTGCCGCCTGCGGTGGTGCTGGCGCGCTTCGCACTCGGCGCGGAAAAGGAGATCGGCATCACCGTTTCGGCCGGCCTTTCCTACTGCAAGTTCCTGGCCAAGGTGGCGTCGGACTTCCGCAAGCCGCGCGGCTTTTCGGTGATCGGCGAGGCCGAGGCTATCGGCTTCCTGGCCGAGCAGCCGGTGACGCTGATCTGGGGGGTCGGCAAGGCCTTTGCCGCCACGCTCGAGCGCGACGGCATCCGCACCATCGGCCAGTTGCAGCGCATGGAACGTGGCGATCTGATGCGCCGCTACGGCGTCATGGGCGACCGGCTCTACCGGCTTTCGCGCGGCGAGGACGACCGTCGCGTCGTTCCCGACCAGGACGCGAAAAGCGTCTCGGCGGAAACCACTTTCGATACCGACATCGCCTCCGTCGACGAACTGGTTTCGGTGCTGAGGGCGCTGTCGGAAAAAGTCTCGACCCGGCTGAAAAAGTCCGGCATTGCCGGACGCACCGTCGTCCTCAAGCTGAAGACCCAGGATTTCAAGATCCGTACGCGCAATCGCCAGCTCGGCGATCCGACCCGGCTGGCCGACCGCATCTTTCAGACCGGGCTCGAACTGCTGCGCAAGGAGGCCGACGGCACGAAATACCGGCTGCTCGGCATTGGCGTCAGCGACCTCTCCGACGATGACCGGGCGGACCCGCCCGATCTGGTCGACGTCCAGTCACGCAAGCGCGCCATGGCCGAAGGCGCTATCGATACGCTGCGCGGCAAGTTCGGCCGCAGGGCGGTGGAAACCGGCTATACCTTCGGCAAGGGCCGCGATGCCCATCCGCCCGAACCGGTCGAGGAGTGATAGTCAGGTGCGCCGCAGATCGATCCGGGTGGTCACCACACTCTTACCGGTTTTCGGATCGGTATCGACGACGGTCAGCCGCATGCCATCCTCGCCGTTCTTCTCGACCGTCATTTGCGCCTTGCGATCGCCATTGACCTCCTTGGCCCAACGGATGCCGAGATTTATCGCGTTGCCGGAGCGGCTGCCGCTCAATTGCGCCGGCCCGGTGCGCGATCCGACATAGGTGCCGGTGTATTTCGTCCCGCTCGATTTGAGATCGGCGCTGATGGCGCGCGTCACCACGATAAGACCGCGGCAGCTGCCGTCGAGCGATAGCGAGCTCGACGTTGCGTCGGAATTGAAATGACAGGAGACATTCACCGTCGGCGCATCGGTGGTGACCTTGACGGTGCCTTTGCCGGCGAAATTCCCCTGGAATGAGCGAAGAAAATCCGGATCGTCGGCATGCGCTGCGCCGGCCCCGGCCGTCAGGCACCCGGCAAGTACAAATCGTGCAAGGGATTTCATCGGACCGCTCCTCGTTGGTATCCAAAACACAGCACGCAAACACTGAGGGACCAACGCTTCCCTCAGCAGCGGGTTCCGGCTTCAACATCACTGTTTGCAACGCTTCACGGCTGGCCCAGTCGAATGCGCCGGCTAGCGGTTGCGATGAAAGCGCCGGCTTGCGACATAGCGCCCATGGCACCCGCACCCTCGATCCCCAAGGCCGCGTTCTGGATGGCGCTGTCGATCGCCTCGTTCCTGGCGATGTCGGTGGCCGGCCGCGCCACGACGGCAGAACTCAACGTCTTCCAGGTGCTCGAGCTGCGCTCGGTGATCGGCTTTTTCATCCTGCTGCCGTTGGTCATGATGTCAGGCGGTTTTCCGGCGATGCGCACCGGACGCCCGTTGGCCCATCTCGCCCGCAACGTCGTCCATTATACCGGCCAGGCTGCCTGGCTTTATGCCTTGACGCTGATCCCGCTTGCGGTGCTGATCTCGATCGAATTCACGACGCCGATCTGGACTGCGCTGCTGGCGGTAGCTTTCCTCGGCGAAAGGCTCTCCCGGCCAAGGCTGGCGGCGATCGTGCTGGGGCTGATCGGCGTGGTGATCATCGTGCGTCCGGGCGTCGGCCCGGTCAATCCGGGGCATGTTATCGTGCTGGGAGCAGCGGTCTGCTTCGGCGTCTCGGTGGTTCTCGTCAAGTCGTTGACGCGGACGGACAGCGTCGTGCGCATCATCTTCTGGATGCTGATCATCCAGTCGGTGCTTGGCCTCGTCCCGGCGCTGTACGAATGGCGCAACCCGCCGCTCGAGCTCTGGCCGTGGATCCTGCTGATCGCGTTTACGGGCATGTCGTCGCATTTCTGCATGGCGCGCGCACTTGTCTATGCCGATGCGACGGTCATCTCGCCAATGGACTTTTTGCGCGTACCGCTGTCGGCGATGATCGGATGGCTGCTCTATCACGAGCAGATCGACGCCTTCACCGCCGGCGGCGCCCTGCTGATCCTGCTTGGCAATCTGCTCAATCTGCAGAAGAAAGCCGCCAAACCTGCGGAAGTGGCGGCAGCGTAGCCCTGCGTTTCAATCGCCGTCGTCGGGTATGTTCAGAACGTGCCCACAGGCCTTGCAATGAACGGCGTCGGGCTCGTGCCGCTGCAGCCCGCATTGCGGGCAAGGAAAGAACACCTTGGTGGGACGGAAGAGCGCCTGTGCAAGCCGGACGAACAGCGATATGCCAATGATCATGGTGGCGATCGCGGTGAGCTTGCCGGCCACACCGGGCAGGACGATGTCACCGAAACCGGTCGTGGTGACCGTGGCGACTGTGAAATACAGCGCATCGACATAGCCCTCGAGACCACCCACGGTTCGGAAGAAGAAGGTGTAGACGAAACCCGTGATGACAAAGAGGAACGTCAGGAAATTGATGACCGCACGGCTCGCCTCGCGCCATCGCCTGAAGCCGCGCATCTCGAGAAATCGCCACAGCGCGCCGCTACGCGACAGCGACCACAGCCGCAGGATGCGCAAAAAACCGAGATTGGCCAGCGCCGTAGGCATCAGCAGAGTCAGCAGGATGAAGGCATCAATCCACGACGCCGGCTGTTTCATCAGGCGCAGCATGTCGTTGGAGGCAAGCAGCCGGGCAATCATGTCGGCGGCGACAAGTGCTGCCACGGAGTAGTCCAGCCAGAGGAACGAAGACGACTTCTGGATCACCGGCGTGGCGATGAAAAAGGCAATGATGGCAAGGTCGATGACAACAGCCGCAAGCTGAAACCGGAACGCCGCCGCTGTGCGCCCGTGATACAGCTTGCGCAACATGTCGCGCAGCCGGGCCAAGGCTGAAATATCTTGGGCTCCGTTCTTGTCAGCTACCTTCATGACGATCGCGATAGCCTTCGCTGCGACAGACGTCCAGTGGACAGGGCAGGCGGAAGCTTGCGCCATCCGACCGATCCCGGCGGTTGCGGCAAATGGCTTCAGCCGCGATCAAACCGGCCTTGCCTCTACAACGCTGATGCGTGGCCCTGCCTGGATGATCTCGGTCACCTCGAAGCCACCCTTTGCCAGCAGCGACTTGAATTCATCGGCCGTCCGCTCCTGGCCATCGGGCGCGACCAGCATGTTGAGGTCGGAGAATTTGGCATTCGCCCCCTGATTGGGCGGCTCAAGCACGGCCTCAAAAACCAGCAACTTGCCGCCCGCACGGATCGCCTAGCGACAGTTTTGCAGGATCGCGACGTTGGTCTCGTCGTCCCAGTCATGCAAAATCCATTTGAGCAGCAGCGCGTCGGCCGCCACGGGCAGCTCGGCAAAGAAATCGCCTCCGACGATCTCACAGCGATCGGCGACACCTTTCGCCGCCAGCACCGAGGCGGCCGGCGCTACCACATGCGGCTGGTCGAAAAGGATGCCGCGGCTGCCCGGGGTCGCGGCCAGGACTTCGGCAAGCAGTGCGCCCTGGCCACCGCCGACGTCCATGATGACCGGAAACGACGAAAAATCATACGCCGCCAGGATGGCTGCCGCCACGCCGCGCGAATTCGCTGCCATGGCGCGATCGAAGATAGCGGACTCCTCTGGATGCTCTGCCCGGTATTCCCAGACGCCCTTGCCATGCGCGTGGCGAAATGCGTTCTTGCCGGTTTGGATGCTGTAGAGCAGTTCGCTCCACGCTTGCCGGTAATAGGGCCTTCCGACGAAGGCGGCCCAGGGTGCAGCGGAAAACTCAGCATCGGAGCGCAAGGCGGCGCCAAGCGGCGTTAGCGAGAACTGCCCGTCCTCTGCCTCGTGAAATATGCCGACCGCCGCAAGCGCCCGCAGCAACCGATAGAGCGCGCGCGGATGTGTGTCGGTCAGGCTTGCAAGATCTGCTGCCGAGCGCTTGCCGTCCTTGATGTGGTCGGCGATGCCGAGCGTCGCGGCGACCGAGATCGCCTGCGAGACGCGGTACCCGTTGACCATCCGTGTTAGTTCGAAAGCGGCTGCGCGTTCATCCATGGCGCCCCCCAATCGCCAAAACCCGAAGGTTCCGGTATTTTAAACCAGCTCCACTTCAACCACGCCCGGCACCGCGCGCATGGCTGACGCGATCTGAGGCGAGATACGATAACGACTGGGCAATTCGATCTCGACCTCCCCCTGGCCGTCATCCTTTATCAGCACAAAGCTTACCTGTCCCTCGCCCTTGACGGCAAGCTGGCCGGCAAGCGTGCCGATCGGTGCTGCGTCGCGCACGAAGATGCGCAACGCCTTCTGGACGCGGCTTGCCTCGTCCTCCAGCGACTGCACGGTCTGGATGCGCAGATTGACGCCTTCCGGCCTGTCCTCGGCCGAAACGGTGATGACCACCGAGCGGCCGGGCTCGAGCAGGTCGCGATATTGCGCCAGTCCCTCGGAAAACAGCACCGCTTCATACTGGCCGGACGTGTCGGAAAACTGCACGACGCCCATCTTGTTGCCGGTGCGCGTCTTGCGTTCCTGCTTGGTGGTCACCGTCCCGGCGAGCCGGCCGGCGGCCGCACCGCGTTTGACGGCGGCCGAGAATTCGGCCCAGGTCTGCACCCGCATTTTCTGCAGCGCCGCCTTGTATTCGTCGAGCGGATGCGCCGAGAGATAGAACCCGACCACCTGGAATTCACGGTGCAGGCGGTCGGCGGCGAGCCAGGGGTCGGTCGCCGGCAAGTTGAGTGCCTGCGACTGTGCGCCCAGCGAGGCGCCAAAGATGTCGTGCTGGCCTGTGACGGCATTCTGCTGCGCCAAGGACGCCAGCCCCATCATCCGCTCGACCCCGGCCATCATCGCCGCCCGGTCGAGACCGAAGCAGTCGAGCGCGCCGGCCATGATCAGGCTCTCGAAGACGCGTTTGCCGACGATCTTCGGATCGACCCTTTCGCAGAAATCGGCGAGGCTCTTGAACGGTTTTTCGCCGCGCGTGGCGACGATGTGCTCGACTGCGGCGTCGCCGACGCCCTTGAGCGCGGCCAGCGAATAGAAGATGCGGTTCTCGCCGACCTCGAAATCCCGGAACGACGTCATCACCGACGGCGCCACCACTTCGATGCCGAGGCGCAGCGCATCCTGGCGGAAATCGGCGAGCTTGTCCGTATTGCCCATGTCGAGCGTCATCGATGCCGCCAGGAATTCGACGGGGTAATGCGCCTTCAGATAGGCGGTCTGGTAAGAGACGACGGCATAGGCGGCGGCATGCGATTTGTTGAAACCGTAGTCGGCAAACTTTGCCAGCAGGTCGAAGATGAAGTCGGCTTGCGGCTTGCCGACGCCGCGCTCGACCGCGCCCGAAACAAAGCGCTCGCGCTGCTTGTCCATCTCGGCGCGGATCTTCTTGCCCATGGCGCGGCGCAGCAGATCGGCTTCGCCCAGCGAATAGCCGGAGAGCTCCTGCGCAATCTGCATCACTTGTTCCTGGTAGACGATGACGCCTTGCGTCTCCTTGACGAGATGGTCGATCTTCGGGTGGATCGACGCCATCTCCTCCTCGCCGTGCTTTCTGGCGTTGTAGGTCGGGATGTTCTCCATCGGTCCCGGCCGGTAGAGCGCAACGAGCGCGATAATGTCCTCGATACAGTCGGGCCGCATGCCGATCAGCGCCTTGCGCATGCCGGCACTTTCCACCTGGAACACGCCGACCACTTCGCCGCGCGACAGCATGGCGTAGGTTTCCGGGTCGTCGAGCGGAATGTGGGCGAGATCGATCTCGATGCCGCGGCGGCGGATCAGCTTGACCGCCCTGTCCAGCACCGTCAGCGTCTTCAGGCCAAGAAAGTCGAATTTCACCAGCCCGGCCTGCTCGACATACTTCATGTTGAACTGGGTGACCGGCATGTCCGAGCGCGGATCGCGGTACATCGGCACCAGTTCCGACAGCGGCCGGTCGCCGATGACGATGCCGGCGGCATGAGTCGAGGCGTGTCGGTACAGACCTTCCAGCTTCTGCGCCGTGTCGAGCAGCGTCTGTACGATCGGCTCGCGCTCGGCCTCCTCGGCAAAGCGCGGCTCGTTGGCGATGGCGTCGGCGAGCTTGACCGGATTGGCCGGGTTCGACGGCACCATCTTGCTCAGCTTGTCCACCTGCCCGTAAGGCATCTGCAGCACGCGACCGACGTCGCGCAGCACGGCGCGCGCCTGCAGGGTACCGAAGGTGATGATCTGGCCGACCTGGTCGCGGCCGTATCTCTGCTGGACGTAGCGGATGACCTCCTCGCGCCGGTCCTGGCAGAAGTCGATGTCGAAGTCGGGCATCGACACGCGATCGGGATTGAGGAAGCGCTCGAACAGCAGCGAAAAACGCAGCGGATCGATGTCGGTGATGGTCGTCGAATACGCGACCAGCGAGCCGGCGCCTGATCCGCGGCCCGGGCCGACCGGAATGCCTTGCGCCTTGGCCCATTTGATGAAGTCGGCAACGATCAGGAAATAGCCGGGATATTTCATCTTCTCGATGACCCCGAGCTCGAAATCCAGCCTCTCGCGATATTGCTCGACTGTATAGCCGGGCGTCGGCCCGTGCGCCGCCAGCCGCGCCTCCAGCCCTTCATGCGCCTGCCTGGCAAGCTCCTGCGCCTCCGCCTTGACCGCCGCATCGGCGTCGGCGACATCGCGGCCGGCAAAGCGCGGCAGGATCGGGTTTCGTGTCTTCGGATAGTAGGAGCAGCGCAGTGCGATCTCGACGGTGTTGTCGATCGCTTCCGGCAGGTCGGCGAACAGCCTCGCCATGTCGGCCTGGCTTCTCAGGAAATTGTCGGGCGACAGGCGGCGGCGATTATCGGCCGCAACCACGGAACCTTCGGCGATGGCGATCAGCGCGTCATGCGCCTCATAGTCTTCACGAGAGAAGAAAAACGCTTCGTTGGTGGCAACCAGCGGCAGATCGTGGCGGTAGGCGAGATCGACCGACGACTGCTCGATCGCGCGGTCGTAGCCGGAGACCCGTTCCAGTTCGACATAGAGTCGGTCGCCGAACAGGCCTTTGAGCGCCAGCAGCCGGGTCTCGGCGAGTTCACGGCGGTCCTCTTTCAAGGCATTGCCGATCGGACCGCGCGGCCCGCCGGTAAGGCAGATCAGACCGTCGGAATGGCCCTGCAGCATCTCGCTCGTCAGATGCACCGCCTCGCCGGGCGGTGTCTCGAGGTAGACGCGGCTGACCAGCCTGACCAGATTGCCGTAGCCGGCCTCGGTGGCGGCGATCAGGACCACCGGCCGCATCTCCGGCCCCTGCCGCCTGCGGTCGCGCTGGCTGTCGTTCGCCTCACCGGAAAAGGCGAGGTCGATCTGGCAGCCGATGATCGGCTGGATGCCGTCCTTCACTGCCTTTTGCGCGAATTCCAGGGCACCGAACAGATTGTTGGTGTCCGTGACGGCGATTGCCGGGCATTCGTCCTGCACCGCATGGCCGACGATCTTCCCGAGCTGCAAGGCACCTTCGAGCAGCGAATAGGCCGAATGCACGCGCAGATGAATGAACCGACGCGCCGCCGCCTCTGCCCGCGATGCCTTTGCATAGGCCTCGCGCAGCAAGGGATCGCGTGGAAGTCTCTCATCAGCCATGGTTTTTTCGCGCCGCCTCACAGGGACTCAGTCGATCAAGATGTATTGTCCGGCACCGGGTAACACGAGTCCAGCAGAAGCGATTGGAGCTTTGAACGTTAGAGCAACCGCCGAAGCTGCCGATCTCCCCCTCGTGGGGGAGATGTCCGGCAGGACAGAGAGGGCGCCGTCCCGCCAACCTCAGGCCGGAAACACAAAACCCGCCACAGCGGGCGGGTCGTTGGAGCCATTTAGCACCATATCCAAATTAGTAGCATAGCTGCCGGCACAAAGCAAGAACAAAATACGTTGTGAGGGCAAAAAAAGCGAATTCCGCACGCCCCTCGCCTTGTCCCTCCTCAAGCGAGCGTGCTCAACCAATTGCAGATCGCGTTCCTTCGCTCCCCTTTGTCCCACCAACCTCAAGCAGATTACAGCCTCACGCGAATTCCATGATCACCGCATCGACGGCAAGGCTGTCGCCGGGCTTGGCGTTGAGCTTCGAGACGATGAGGTCGCGCTCGGCGCGCAGCACGTTCTCCATCTTCATCGCTTCGACCACGGCAAGCGTCTCGCCGGCCTTGACCTCCTGCCCCTCGGCAACGGCGATCGACACGACGAGGCCAGGCATCGGGCAAAGCAGCATCTTCGAGGTATCCGGCGCCACTTTTTCCGGCATCAGCCTTTCGAGTTCGGCGGTGCGCGGCAGCATGGCGCGGGCTGTCACCGAGATGCCTTTCCAGGCGATGCGGAACCCGTTCAGCACCGGCCTGACCTGCGCCGCGACCTTGCGGCCGCCGACCGTGCCGCGCCAGATGAGATCGCCCGGCCGCCAGTCGGATGCCACGGTCAGTGCCTTGCCGCCGTCGATTGTGAGGTCGAGCTCCATCGGAATGGAAATCATCCCTTCGACGATGGCGACCGAAAGATAGTCCGGGCCGATCTTCACCACCCAATCGCGTTTCAAGGCGCCGGAATGCGGTGCCAGCCGCCCGCCCAGCCGGTCGAGCCGGTCGCGGCGCAGCAGTTCCACCGCGGTGGCAATCGCGGCCAGCACCGCTTTCTCCTCGGCGTCTGGCACAATCGGCGCGAAGCCGTCGGGATACTCCTCGGCGATGAACCCGGTCGATATCTGACCTTCCCGCCAGCGCGGATGCTGCATCAGCGCCGCCAGGAACGGTATGTTGTGCTCGATGCCGTCGACGACGAAACTGTCCAGCGCCTCCGACATCGCGTCTATCGCCGCCAGCCGTGTCGGCGCCCAGGTGCACAGCTTGGCGACCATCGGGTCATAGAACATCGAGATTTCCGAGCCTTCGGTGACGCCGGTATCGTTGCGGATAACGATGTCGCCGAATTTTCCTTCCTCGGGCGGCCGATACTTCGTCAGCCTGCCGATCGACGGCAGAAAGTTGCGATAAGGATCTTCGGCATAGAGGCGGCTTTCCACCGCCCAGCCGTTCAGCTTGACGTCGCTCTGCTTGATGGCGAGCTTTTCGCCGGCCGCCACGCGGATCATCTGCTCGACCAGGTCGATGCCGGTGATGAGCTCCGTGACCGGATGCTCGACCTGCAGCCGCGTGTTCATTTCCAGGAAATAGAAGTTCTTGTCGCTGTCGACGATGAACTCGACCGTGCCGGCGCTCTGATAGTCGACGGCCTTGGCCAGCGCCACCGACTGCTCGCCCATGGCTTTGCGGGTCTTGGCGTCGAGGAACGGCGACGGCGCCTCCTCCACGATCTTCTGGTTGCGGCGCTGGATCGAGCATTCGCGCTCGCCGAGATAGAGCGTGCTGCCATGCGCGTCGGCGAGCACCTGGATTTCGATATGGCGCGGGTCGACGATGAACTTTTCGATGAAGACGCGGTCATCGCCGAACGAGCTTTTGGCCTCCGACCGCGCCCGGTCGAAGCCGTCGCGCACCTCTGCCTTGCTCCAGGCAATGCGCATGCCCTTTCCGCCGCCGCCGGCCGAGGCCTTGATCATCACGGGATAGCCGATTTCGCCGGCTATTCTTTCGGCATGGGCGGCGTTTTCGACGACGCCGAGCCAGCCGGGCACCGTCGACACCTTGGCCGCATTGGCGAACTTCTTCGATTCGATCTTGTCGCCCATCGCCTTGATGGCCTTGGGCTTCGGGCCAATGAAGACGATGCCTTCCTGCTCCAACGCTTCGCAGAAGGATGCCCGCTCGGACAGGAAACCGTAGCCGGGATGCACGGCCTCTGCTCCTGTGGCCTTGCAGGCGGCGATGATCTTTTCCGGGACCAGATAACTTTGCGCGGCCGGCGAAGGCCCGATATGCACCGCCTCGTCGGCCATTTCGACATGCACGGCGTCGCGGTCGGCATCGGAATAGACCGCGACGGTGACGATGCCCATTTTGCGCGCCGTCTTGATCACGCGGCAGGCGATCTCGCCACGGTTGGCGACCAGGATCTTTGTGAACATGCAGGCCTCGTCCCTCGGCTGCCCTTTTTTACGGGCTTCCCGTTTTATGGGCTTCAGAAGGGCGGTCAAGGCAAAGTCGGAGCCTATCCCGGATGTAGATCGGCGAGCGCTGACGAAAATCCGGGGTCGGAACGTCGCTTCGTGCATAGCGCGGAGCTGAATGGTAAGTTAAATCTAGCTTGGATTGCAGACTGTCTTGGGAGGATTGCCTGATGAAAACGCGCGCCGCTGTTGCTGTCGCCGCCGGAAAGCCGCTGGAGATCATGGAGGTCGACCTCGAGGGTCCTCGCGATGGCGAGGTGCTGGTCGAGATCAGGGCAACCGGCATCTGCCACACCGACGAGTTCACGCTGTCGGGCGCCGACCCCGAAGGCCTGTTTCCGGCGATCCTCGGCCATGAGGGCGCCGGCATCGTCGTCGATATCGGCAAGGGCGTCACCTCGGTCAGGAAGGGCGACCATGTCATCCCGCTCTATACGCCGGAATGCCGGCAGTGCCCGTCCTGCCT
>NZ_JAMYOC010000015.1:0-161624 GCF_040319475.1 Mesorhizobium sp. M0904
TACGACCGATGTGCTCACACCTTCCTGTCGGCGATCGCCTTCGCTGCAGCCTTCATCTTCTGGATCAATGAGTCCTGACCCTAGCTCCCGAGAATGGCCGAGATGCCATTCGTCTCATCGATCGGAACGAGCAGGTAGCGCAAATTGCCGACGTTCTGCGGCGCTTCGATGAACGTCTTGTTCTGCGCCGGGAGCGGAACGTCCGCCATCTGAAGGTTTCTATGTCCAAGCTGCCCTTAGGAGCGAGCACTCTTCGATCATTCACCGAGGGCAGCGGTTGTGGTCACCACATTGGCTAGTCGCGCCAAATCCACTAGCAAAATCAGGGGAAATGGCGGTCCAGTCCTTCGCCAGCTATCGTTTAAAAGAATTCCTTAATCGAAGTGTCCGAACCATTCGATGATATTGCAGCCTGCGGAACGGCAAGGTGCGGCCGTCAAAGCACGTTCCGGTCATCACTGGCTCCGGCCATTTCGCAGGCGTAACGTGCTGGGCAGAAGAAACCCGAGCTGTGATGAGAAATGCTTCTCCGCGATCTACCCAGCTTTAATTCCGTCAAGGTCGGCGGGCGGTATCTCAGACCCGGCGACGTCTTCGAAACGATCACGCAGTCCTGTCGCATGGTCCTGATCGAGATGAGCGACCGGTCGCTGCCTCTGGCTCGCAGAGGGACGGCGACGTTGATCAAGCACGGCGGGACAAATTACGTTGTGATGACGCGGCACCAATTCGACTTGCCGCGTGGAAGCGAGGTGTCGAAGGAAGTTCTTGAAACGGCTCGTGTCGCAAGCGGCAAAGGAGTCCTGTCCAACATCCTGCTACAGCACTGCATATTCGAGACTGGTAACCCCGACGAGGAGTATCACGACCTTCTCCTGTTCGAGACGGCGGCTGACTGGAAAACCAAACACCAAGACCAGCCGTATTTCTTTCCGCTGGAGCCGTTGTGGAGGGGAGAGAGGATCAAATCGTTCTTGGTGGGTAACCCATCCCTTGAAGGTGTCATCGACGCCTATCATGAGAACTTCGAACCATTGCGGCCGGGCGATATCAACATCAAACGCGCGATATCGGATTGTGACTTTGATTACTCATTCATGTCGAACGCCTCATATTACCGCAGATACGTGAACGCACGGGAGCGACCTGTTGCAGACGGCTATAGCGGTGGCGCAGTGTTCTCCATGATCGGCGAAGCCGGGAGCCATGCAGTCGTCCTAGATGGGATCGTAGTCCGCGCCGGAAGAAAGCATGTCCACGTCATTGATGTTGATTACCTGCTCACGATCATCGCCGACAGGCGGAGAGGCTAGGCGAGCAAATTTTTGCTCTCGTTTTGCTAATATTTGCCCGACGGGATCGGCTATCGATCTGAAATCATGCGGCTATTTATGATCTGGCGGTCCAGTCGTCAGCCTATGTGATCACCACAAAGCACCTACACTACGTGCCATTAGGACGCCGTTGCGGCGATTGAGCACGAACGCTTGGACTTCCTTTCCCGGACAGCGGAAAGCTCCGCCGGAATGGCAGGGTTTCGGGACCAGGGCGGCCCAGGCATGTGCTTCAGCCTTTTGATTGTTGACGCGCACCGCGATCCGGCTCGGGATGCTGTTGAGCTCGGCTTGTGCCTTCTTTTTCCTTTGAGATAGACGGCCCGGAGCTCTGTGTCAGGAGGATAATTTCCTCGCCGGGGTTTTCGGCCGAGGGGTACGCGGCGCCGTTCTGGAAGAAGCGATGATGCTTGAGGATGCGTTGTAATTTTTCGTTGGCCTTGCGGGTCGTTGCATAAACGAGCTTGGCTCGCGCCGCATCCAGCAAGCCCGCGATCAGGTCCCGGGTCTGCTTTCCACGATGCTTTTGCTCGACGAAGAGCCATCCTAGTTCGCGCGTGAAGCCACCTGGATTGGCTGTAGCCTGCGCCTTCTGAAAAACACCGTTCCGGTAGGCGGCAGCCGGCTTCTTAAGAGCCCCGACTCCGACGATTGCCTTCTCGTATCGGATGAAGCCCAGGACATCCGCCGTCTTGAGGCGAGCCTCGATGCCATCTGCGACTTCGCCCCCCTTCTTGATGAGGACCGTGAAATCGTTGAGTTCGTTCTCGGTACAGTCGCCGGGCTTCTTGATCTTTACCGAGTATTTTTCCGTCTCGACCTTGTCGACCACGATCTTGAGCGCGTCCTTGAAAATCGGGTGGAGATCTTCCTTCGTTAGCTCTTCTGCGGCCTTACCCTTCGCGCTGATCGTGAAGTTGGCGGTGCCTTTCGCGATGGAGTCCAGAAGCTTTCTATCGTCTAGAAGCTGGTCGACCAGTTCGTCACGAAGCTTGATTCGCTCACGCTCCGTGACGGGATCGTCGCGCTTGTCCTGACGGAAAATCGTTCGAAGTCTCGAGGCAACATCGTTGGTTTCTGAATTGATGCGGGTGACGTAAGCTTGGATGGTGTCGAGGGCGCTTTCCGTATCGCCAAGCTTGCTGTCGGCCCAGCCGAGTTGATCGGCCATGCTCTGGATACTGGCATCCAAAGAAGCTTCGAGCTGGCCGAGTTCTTTCGTCATGCGGCCTGCTGCCGCCTCAAACCGCTCGGCAAATGCGCGCGCTTCGCTTTCGAGGAAGATTTTCAGAAGCTCGGTTGGATGCAGCGCGCGATTACGTCGCCCATCACGCGTGCAGTAGATGCCCCTGGGGGTGCAGTGTGGCTTCGTAGCGCTGGTCGGGACATCGATCCGCAGAAACGACTTGCCGTCGTCATTTTCGATGCTGACATTGATAGCGACCGGTGGAATGCATCCCAGAGCTTTGTTGACGATCTGAAGTATCGTTCCATCGCCAACATCACATCCCACCACGACGCCGACCTGTGCGCCTCCATCCCCGGCGCGTTCATCGACGCCAGCAAGAATGGCTCCGCCACCCGCGTTGGCGAACGCGACTAAGTCCTCAGCAGAAACGCCGTCTGGGCCGCGCTTGAAGTCCGCGCGATCACCTTCTCCGGCCTGCAGGAGCGAGGCGGTATCCGCGGTTACTGTCTTAGTGATCTTCTTCGAAGGCATGTTCAAAGTTAGCATATCGCAGTCTTTGGAACAAAATCGACCTGCCTCATAGCAGCGGTGCGGCGCCGATCTCGGCGCGTGTCTACGTGCGCTCCCTTGTGTCAAGGTGACGATCAATGAGATCCTGTTGTGGAGTTTGGGAAAGCGATCACCTCAACGGTAGCTCGGCTTCGCCGACTTATCTGCCGCCTGGAGCGCGGTCGCTATCTGCTCTTGCTCCGCGGGTGTAACCGGCCTCCGGTCGAAAGGGGGTTCTCGCGTCTCTCTACCGTATGAAAGGATCGGGGCGCCTCGTTCGACCGTTTTTAGGAACGTGACGCACGGCCGTTCGACGACGCCAACCCGATGGATGATCCCGGCCTGAAGAAAATAGCTGTCTCCGGTGCTGCTGTCGAACATCGTCATTGCTTCAAGCTTTCCTAAGCGCCCCGTAGGCGACAGGGTCGACTCGGCCTTTCCGTAGACCACCACGAATTCCCTCTCCTCGCCGTCAGGCATCTCGACGAAACGGAACATCTCGCTCCTTATCCGACCAAGGCGGACGATGGAGTGGATATCGAAGGAATGCTGGTGCCGGTCGTTCTCAGGACTGTCTGATCTCCCCGGAAGCCATACGTGCACGCGGTGGCTGGCGCCATCGCACTGCGACTCCTGTAGGTAGTAGAACCCGAGCGGATGGGCGCGGAAGTCCGCGCTTCGCGCAACGGCAGCGGCCACGTCCATCATTTGTATCTGTGCTTCCGCTCGGTGATCATCTTGGCGACTTCTTGCTGCAGAGCGTCGACATCATCGAGCTCTATGCCGAAGGCGTTCAGAGTTTCCTTGTCGCAGCTCTTCGCCTCCAACTTCCTGCCCTTAAAGACGGCCTCATCCCACTTCACCTCCCGGGACACGGCGGTCTCGTTCCTGACCGTATTCACCAACATCTCGTAGAATTCGGAACCGAAGTCGAAAAATAGAGCCGACTTGGCCTTGTCGTCCTGCGTCATGATCGCGCCGTTGTCGGAAAGATCGACGCGAAAGGCCGGAAGGAATTTCGAGTAGTATACCCTGATGTTAATGTACTTGTTGTTCGCGCTTACAATCGCGCAAGCCATGCTTGTCGCCAACACGTTGGCGAGCAGCGGATTGCCGTCAGAATCCTCACCCAGCGACGACAGGATGTCCCGATACGACCGGATCAGCCGCTCGTCCATCGGGTCAGGAAGAACCACCTCGACGTCGATGTTGCGCTTTTGAACCTTGGCCTGCTCATCGAGCTTGAGGAGAGGCTCCGAGCGGAAGTACGAGCCGGACCTGCCCCAGAACATGTAGCTTCGCGCCGCGACAGGTAGCTCCTTCATGCGGCCGCTTATGTCGCGCGGGCGGACGGCCGTGACCTCGCGGAGTCCAGGATTTGGGCCGATGAAATGCACGTATATGCCGTAGAAGGCGAGGATGATCAGCGAGCCGGTCAACACCTGCATGAACACGCCGTCTACGACGTCCTGAAGGATTCCCTTGGGCATCAGATTTCGCTCTAGACCGATCACGGCTAGGCATCCGACGCAGAGGCAGATGAACCCCCAGAAGAACCACTTCCGGGCGTATGGCGAGCCAAGGTCGTCGAAGAAGTCGACGGCGGTGATCTTTGATGTTTTCACGGTAATACCCAAGCCATGTTTCCGAGCGAAAGTAACGGCATCTGCGACCAACGCAATGCTCGTCGCCGTCGCCGCCGCCCCGCGATCATAGAATTCTATCGATACGAAAGAAGGGATTCTGACATTTCGCAAAGTCCAGGTAAACTGCATCCGTCGGTCGAAACGGAATCCAAAAAAATGCCACCCGTCTCAGCTTCATCGGAGAGGCTGGGTGGGGAGTACCACTTGGTCCACTGAAAGACTCGCCCCGACGATTGCAGATAACTATCGCAGCCCTTGTCGCCGAGTTTGCCGAAAGCCGCAGGCGCACGAAATCGCTGCTATGCGCCTTGGCCATAACCGTCGAGTAGAAATCTTGAAAAGCGTCCCCGCTACATTTGCGAAGTTTCAGCTCAAGGGCGACGCGCCACCAATACCGTTGATCTGGGGTCATGCGAACGTTATCGCGCTCAAGGGTTTTCCGAGGGGAGAGTTTAAGGAGTCACCGGCAACACAGCGCTGATCACATCCGGGTGCAACGTCGGCCTACAGATTCGCTTTGGGCGATGTCTGCATTCGGGCAGCGGCAAAGGCACTCCGAACGACCGATTTTTAGGCGCAAAGCGGCCATTTAGGCCCGGGCGGACGTCAGTCGCCTTTGGATCATGGGCGTGAATTCGCGGGGCGGACGAGCAGCCGCTTAAGATCAAAACTCGGTCGCTCGAGGTAATTGGGTTTTGACCTCACCGATACTCGAAGATCGACCTGAAAATCCCGGGCGCTATCACCGATAGCGGATTGACCTCCAGGTTGGGCTTGTTGGCGTTGCCCTTGAGCCTGTAGGTGACGCCGATCAGGCCGCGGTCGCGGCCGTTGCCGAGCAGCGCGCCGATCAGAGGCAGTTCGCCGAAGATGCGGTTTACGCCGTAGGCCGGCATGAACGTGCCGGTCATGTCCATGTTGTTGTTCTGGTCGTAGAGCGTGCCCTGGAAGGTGGTGCCGATGCGCGGGCCGCGCAGCACGCCGTTGCGCAGCTTCAGATAGCCACTGCCCTTATCGATCTCGCTGAAACCGCGCTCGAACTTCACCCTCGACGTGTCGAGATTGCCTTTGACCGCCTCGTTGAGGCTGCGGTTGTCGCCGGCCGGCGTCGTCGACACGATCGAGGCGAGCTTCGGCTCGTTGACGACAAAGAAGTCCTTGGCGTCGACCTGGCCTTTCATCGGCCCGTCGCCGGCCCCGGTCAGCGCCAGCGTGATCGAGCCGCCTTCCATATGCTCGTAGATGTTGAGGAAGCGCAGTATGGCGCCGGCGTCGGCCGACTTCATGTTGAGCGTGCGCAGGCCGCCGACGGTCGTGTTGCTGATGGTGATGGCGGCTCCCGAACTTGCCGTGGCGCTCACCTTGAGCCCGTTCACCCGGGACCCTGCGGCGCTGTAGTCGAGCTTCAAATTCGACAGCACCTCGTCGTGGAAGCCGGTCAGGGAGCTGACGTCGGCGCTGACCGAGATCGCATCGACGCCGGTGGTCTTGGTGGCGGTATCGACATCGGACGTGAATTGCTTGATCAGCGAGCGTGCGTCCAGCGCGCTGCCGCTGACCTCGACCGCATAGGCCTTGCCCGACCGCTTCACCGAGACGGCGACGTCGTCGCCCCTGTTCAAGGTGACCTTGCTGAACCGGGCCGAGGACAAGGCGCCCTTGACCAGCACCGCGCTGCCGTCGATGGAAAAGGTCTTGCCATCGAGTTCGAAATTGGAGAGCGTCGTGGTGTCGCCGGTCTTCGCCATGGCGAAGACCACCTTGGCGGGAATGCCAGGCCCCTTGCTCCAGCCGGCCCAGGGGATGTCCAGCCTGGCATTGGTCAGGTCGGCCGACACGTTCTGGTTGCCGGTGCCACTCTTGTCGATCGCCACCTTGATGGTTCCGGAAAGCAGCGTCGACAGGCCAGGCATGGCGGTGGCGCGCGTCTTGTCGTCGAGCACCAGCGCCACTTTACGACTGCGCGGCGGGCCGCCATCCCTGAGCGGCTCGATCAGGTCGAGCTCGGCCGGAATGCCGTTGAGCAGCGCCTTCGCCGAGATCACCGCCCGGTCGGGCGCAACCGTGATCGAGCCGTCGGCATGGCTGACCGTCTGGCCCTCGAACGGCTTGCCCAGCGACAGGTCCTTGTAGTCGAGCGCCACCAGCCAATCGAGTTTGGAAGAGTCGACACCGGACTGCAGCGGAATATCGGCCTTGACGTGGCCGGTCACCGTGCCGGACAGGTCGTCCGGCAGCAGGCCGACATGGCGCATGGCATTGATCGGGTCAAAGGATGCCAGCTCGGCGATTGCCGGCGCCTCGCCGGCGACATCGATGTCGAGCGCGCCGATCACCGGCGGATGGTTCGCCGCCTTGACGGTGAGCGTGCCGTTGCTCGCCGCCACCGTGCGGCCGCTCGGCATATAGACGCTGCCCGACGACAGCGCGACGTCGACGTCATTGCCGTGGAAGCCGACGACGCCGACGGCATCGCGGATCGGCGGAATGCGGCCGGCCGTGTCGAAGCGCGATCCTTCGACCTGGAATCGGCCGAACACTTCATCGGCCGAAAGCGGCACGCCGTTGCCGAGCCGTCCGGGCACGACCTGGAACTGCAGGCTGCCATCGACCACGCGGCCGCCGAACAGGTTCTTGAGCACCCACAGCCTGGCATTGCGCGCCGAAAACCATGGCCATAATTGCTTGACGTGCGAGACCGGCATGTCGTGGAGATTGAGCGCCACCGATATGCCCGGCGCCTGGTTGGCGACGAATGAAACCGAAGCCGTGCCCAGCACTTCGCTGCCCGGTCCGGACCGGACGCCGATCTGCTCAGCGACCAGCTTTTGGCTCGTCGGCTGGTAGACGCCGGCGATACGGGCAATGAAGCTGAGTGCCGGCTCCGGCGAATCGGAAGGCGCCAGGGTCGAACCGTCGCTGGTCAGGTCGTAACGATAGGATGGCTCCTCGCCCGCTGCGCCGGTAGCCGGCTTCGGCCCGATCGAACCGGCGAAATCGAAGGTCGAGCGGCCGGTTTTCACCAGCAAACTGTCGACCTGGATTTTGTTCGACCCGGCGACGAGTGTTGCATCGAGATCGATGTCGGCCGGAAGCAGGCCGCGCGAACCGAGATCGAGCACCGATCCGGTCAGTGACAGGGCAGCGGTCAGCCGCGAACCGTTGTCGCCGGTCCCTTCCGACCCCGCCAGCTTCAAGGCGATCGCACCCAATTTGCCACCTGTCGCAGTGTCGGCGTCCGCTGCCTGGATGCTGGCGTCCAGCGTGGTGATGCGTCGCGTCGCCGGATCGCGGGTGGCGGAAGCGGCGATGGTAAGCGCCCTGCCGTCGACATCCGCGTCGGATGAAAACTCCATGCTTCCCGGTCCCGACTGCGAGACGGAGGCGTCGGCGATGGTGACCGACTTGACCGATCCGGTCTCGGGCAGTGCCAGCTCGACGTTGCGCAGATCGATCTGGCGCATCGAATCCTCGCGCACCGCGTCGAGCGCGCGGTTGAGGTTGGCGAAGACGGCGGCGGAAAGTTTTTCCGGATCGATGAGGCCGTCCTGGTTGCGCAGCTCGGCCGTCCAGTCGCCGCCGGACGGCATTGCCGCCATGACGATGTGCGCGTCGGAAATCCGGGCGCTGGTCAGCCGTACCTCGCCCGAAAGCAACGGGATCAGCCGGATGCCGAAGCGGACCCGGCCGGCATCGGCCATTGGTTTTCCGTCGGCGGTCTTGAGGCTGACGTCGCTGACCTGCAGCGCAATGAAGCTCGACCCGTCAAGCGTCAGCCGGGCCGGCCCGACGGCAACGTCGACATCGAAGCCGGCCAATCTCTCGATTGCCGTTTCGGCTTCCGCGCGAAGCCGCTCCGAGCCGAAGCCGGACACGCCGATCGCGTAGACGCCGGCGCCAGCCAGCAGCACAAGGGCGACAAGGCCGGCAAACAGCCGCGCCATCAAACGGACGCCGCGACCGATCGACGCCTGGCCGAGCGGCGGGACGCGGCACGCGGACGGAAAGGTTCCCAGGTCGGTGATCTCGTCACGCCTGAACCTGATCTTCTCGTGCTGCGGTAGCTCCTGATCCACGCAATCTTCCGTTGAGACGAATTCGATCGTGGACGAATCCTCGCTCGACATTATATCGGTGCAGCCTGGCGCGTAACTTCAAACAAGGGCATCGGTATGGCTGACCTCGACGTGGGCGATGTTGCGCCGCAATTCGATCTTCCGCGCGACGGCGGCGGTTCACTCAGCCTCGCCGCATTGCTGGGAAAACCCATCGTACTCTATTTCTACCCACAGGACGACACCACAAGCTGCACCAACGAGGCGATCGGCTTTTCGCAGTTGAAGCCAGAGTTCGAAAAGGCCGGCGCTGTCGTCATCGGGCTCTCGCCGGACAGCGCCAAGAAACACGACAAATTCAAGGCGAAGTACGATCTGAGCGTCGATCTTGTCGCCGACGAAGAGCGCAAAGTGATCGAGGCTTACCATTTGTGGGTGGAAAAGAAGCTCTACGGCCGCACCTATATGGGCGTCGAGCGGGCGACGTTCCTGATCGGCCGCGACGGACGCATCGCCAGGATCTGGCGCAACGTCCGCGTCAAGGGGCACGCCGAAGAGGTGCTGAACGCGATTCGCGCTCTTTGAGAGCTGCGCCAGGCCGCCGCAATGCGATACCCGTTTTGCGCGAAGACCTTTGCCTGTCGTTCGATCCGGCAAAACTTTGTTAACCCTAATAATGTGTAATCAGGCTCGTCGTTGGTGTCGTAACGAAAGCTTGGTCCCGTGAACGTAGCCAGTCAGTCAGCGGTCTTCGGCAGACGCAAAGAGCCCCACACGGTCATCATCGCCCGGGGCGACCAGATAAGGCATTTCACCATACACCCGTGGCTTGCGGCATTTTGCGGCTCGGCGCTAGCGGCGATCGTCATTGGCTACCTGCTGGCGACCTCTTATCTGGTGCTGCGCGACGATCTGATCGGCGCCACGACGGCGCGGCAGGCGCGCATGCAGCAGGCCTACGAAGACCGCATCTCGGCACTGCGCAGCCAGGTCGATCGCATCACCAGCCGCCAGCTACTCGATCAGCAGCTGATGGAAACCAAGGTCAGCGAGCTGCTGGAACGGCAGAGCCAGCTCAGCCTGCGTCACGGCCGCCTCGGGCCGATCCTCGAACGAGCCGAAAACGAGGTCGCAACGCCGCCCGTGCCGACGGCAAAGCCGGACGAACATGCCGACGCGACCGGCAGCATCCAGCCGATGGGCTATTCCGTCGCCAGCCTTGCCGCCCCCCTTGCCGCTCCTGTGGGCGTTGACGACACCAGGCCGTTCTCACTGTGGTCGACCCGCGCCGATCCGCTGCCGAGCGAAAGCGCGGCCGACCGGGCGGACAAGCTCTTCGTTTGGATCAACAACTCGCTGAAGGCCATCGAGAGCCAGCAGCTCACCCGCATCGCCACACTTGCCGACAATGCCTACAAAAGCGCCGACGCGATCTCGCAGGCGCTTGAGGCCGCCGGCCTGCTCGTCGATAGCGAATTCGAAAAGAGCGACGTCGGTGGCCCGCTGATACCACTCGACAGCTCGTTGGTCTTCGACAGCAAGGTCAAGGAGTTGGACGAGGCTCTTGACGCGCTGGACCATCTTAAAAAGGAAGCGCGGCGGCTGCCGCTCGCCAACCCCGCGCCCGGCCATAGCGTCACCAGCCCGTTCGGCGTGCGCACCGATCCCATCCTCGGCACGGCCGCCTTGCATTCCGGCATGGATTTCAGGGCGCCGGTCGGTATGCCGGCCAAGGTCACGGCAGCCGGCGTGGTCGTCAAGGCCGGCTGGAACGGCGGCTACGGCCGCATGATTGAGGTCGACCACGGCAACGGTTTTGTGACGCGTTACGGGCATCTCAGCGAAATCGACGTCGCCGTCGGACAGAAGCTCGATGCCGGAGACATCATCGGCAAGACCGGCAACAGCGGCCGCTCAACCGGCCCGCATCTGCATTACGAGGTCCGCCACAACGGCGAGGCAATCGATCCGCTACGCTTTCTGGCCATCGGCAAGAAGGTCGAGCGGTACCTCTAGGGAGCCGGGCTGCTCCCTTCGGGCTCGGCATGACGCCAGGTTCGCTCCGCACGGGGTGTCAATTTTATTTTTGAATTCCATTTGACTGAATAAATCTTCGGTGCCAGTCTGACCTCTCTCGAGGGCGCAAGGCATGGCACTGCGGGGAACCAATCAGGAGTTCGGGCGGCCGTATAATCGGCGCATCGTGCTCGAATCCATCCGCCTTCACGGACCGATTGCCCGCGGCGACATTGCAAGACGCGTCGGGCTCACCGTGCAGACGGTGTCGACCATCGTTCGCGAGCTGGAAGAGCACGGTTACGTGTTGTCGCTGCGCGAAGAGCCCAAGGGGCGCGGCCTGCCACCGGCGACGCTGCGCATCAATCCGGAAGGCGGCTATGCCGTCGGCATCCACGTCACCCCGCTGGGCATCAATGCCGCCCTGATCAACCTAAGCGGCGATGTTATCGAGAGCACCTACCGCGAAGCCCCAAATGCAACGCCCGACCACGCTTTCGACCTGATCGGCGCCATGGTGCTCGAATTGACGGCATTGCGGCCCGGTGGCCGCGTTCTCGGCATCGGCATGGCGCTGCCCGGACCGTTCGGCGTGGAGTCCATGAGCTTTGTGGGGCCGACCACCATGACCGGCTGGAAGGATGTGGCGCTGCGCGAGCGGCTGGCCGCCTCAACCGGGCTGCCGGCCTTTTTCGAAACCGACATGGCGGCGGCGGCTATCGGCGAGCGCCTCTACGGCCTCGGGACGGCATATTCCGAATATTACTATCTCTATTTCGGTGTCGGCCTCGGCGGCGTCATGGTGCATGATGGGGCCGCATTGCGCGGCGCCTGGGGAAATGCCGGCGAGATCGGCCACATTCCTGCTGTGCCGGGCGGCGAGCCGTGCCCGTGCGGCAATCGCGGCTGCCTCGAACGGTATCTCTCGCTCGAGGCGCTGCGGCGCCGCAAAATCGCCGACGCCGAGTGGGTGAGCGAGATTGCGCCGATATTCCGCAACGCCGTCACCATCATCGAAAACCTGTTCGACCCCGAAACCATCATCCTCGGCGGGCTGGCGTCCACCGACCTGCTCGAAAGGCTTGCCGGCGCGGCCGCGCACCTGCCCAATTCGGTCTCGGCGCGAAGCGATCGCACGACGCCCCGCGTCAGCGTCGCACGCGGCGGCCAGCATGCGGTGTTGCGCGGCGCCGCCGCACTTGCCGTTTCGGGGGTGCTTTCGCCGCGCTTCGGCCAGATCTTCACCGCCGAACGCGAACGCGGTCGGGATCTCTTGCATAACAAGGGGATCGCGGCATGAGTGAACCGCTGCTGGTGCTCGACAACGTCGCCAAGAATTACGGCGCCATCGAAGCGCTGAAAGGCATCAGCTTTTCGATCGGCAAGGGCGAAGTGGTGGCGCTTCTGGGCGACAACGGCGCCGGCAAATCGACGCTGGTCAAGATCATTGCCGGCGGCCTCGAGCCGACCTCCGGCCGCATGCTGTTCGAAGGCAAGGAATTCCTGGCCAAATCTCCCGCCGAGGCCAAGGCCGCTGGGATCGAGACGGTCTACCAGGACCTGTCGCTTTGCACCAACGTCGACGTGGTCGCCAATTTCTTCATGGGCCGCGAGATCACCAGGAAGGTTCTCGGCATTCCGGTACTCGACGAGCGCGCGATGGAGCAGGTGGTACAAAGGGCACTGGCCAGCGCCGGCACCCGCATTCCCTCGCTTCGCACCAATGTCGAGCATCTTTCCGGCGGCCAGCGGCAGGCCATCGAGCTCAATCGGTTCGTGCATTTTGGCGGCAAGCTGGTGCTTCTCGACGAGCCGTTCGCGGCGCTCGGCGTCGAGCAGACGCGGCGCGGCCTCGACATGATCCGCCAGGTGGCGAGCCAGGGCATCGGCGTCGTCATCATCACCCATATCATGCAACAGGCCTTCCAGGTCGCCGACCGGATCGTGGTGATCCGGCAAGGTGTCGTGGCTGGCGACGTCGCACGCAACAAAACAAGTCCCGACGCGGTGATCAACATGATCACCGGAGAGACGCTCGCCGGTGCCGGACCGGCGAACTGAGGGACAAATGAGGGGTCCGGCGCAAGAGGAGCGAACGACATGAAGAAAATACTTCTTTCCGTCTTCGGTATCCTGGCACTGGCCTTTGCCACGCTCACGCCGGCATTCGCTCAGTCGAAGGGCACCGTCTACTACATGGTGCCGACATTGCTCGATGAGTTCCAGACCGGCTCGGTGAGCGCGCTGGAACTGTTCCTGAAGCAGGTCGGTTACGAGATGAAGACGCTGAACGCCGACAACAAGACCGACGCGCAGCAATCGCAGATGAACGACGTCATCGCGCTGAAGCCGGCGGCGATCATCCTTGCCGCCGTCGATTTCAATGCGCTGAAGCCGTCGGTCGAGGCGGCCCGTGCCGCCGGCATCCCGGTCGTCGAGTTCGACCGCCAGATAACCTCGACTCCGTCCGACTTCACCTCGGTGGCCGGAACCGTCGAGATCGGCTACGTCGCCGCCGATCAGGCGCAAAAGCTGCTGACCGCGAAGAACGGCTCGGTGAAGGGCAAGATCCTGCAGGTGCTCGGCGATCCGGGCGACCCTTACACGCTCGACATCCAGAAGGGTTTCGAGGAGAAGATGAAGGCGTTCCCGGACGTCAAGATCATCTCGCTGCCGGCCATGCAATGGGAGGCCAGTAACGCGGGCACCATCGTTGCCGACCAGATACTCGCCAACCCCGACATCGACCTGATCTTCAGCCACGCCGCGCATCTTTCGGTCGCCGCCGTCGCCTCGCTCGAGGCCGCCGGCAAGAAACCGGGCGACGTCATGCTGATGAGCTCGAACGGCGCTCCGGTCGGCCTCGACCTGATCCGCAAGGGCTGGCTCAACGTCGAAGTCGAGCAGCCGCTCTACGCCCAGGCTGCGGCGGTCGCGATGTTCATGGACAAGGTGGTCAACAAGCAGGAGATCAAGCCAGGCGAATATGACGTGCTTGGCCTGAAATCGACCCTGACCAAGGAAGCGTGGGGGCCGAACATCAAAATCCCCGGCGCTGCGATCACCAAGGAAAATGTCGATAACCCGGCCTTCTGGGGCAACATGAAGCCGCCGACCGAAACCATAAAGCCGGTCGAATAGCAAACTCGCCAGAAGCTCCGGGCCATGCCGGCCCGGAGCCCTGCCCTGCAGCTCCGGTGCGTTCGAACGGACGCGCAAGGGAATGCTGCAGCAATTTTCAACCGCGCCTGATAGTCCGAAAACCGGGTGGTTTTTCGGGGTCGGCGCCAACCGGATCCTGAGATGAACCCCCGCACGCGCCAAACCCTCGAGTTCATCCTCGACAATCTCGTCTGGTTCATGCTGGTCTTCGTGCTGGTGGTCTTTTCCATCCTTATCCCGAACTATTTTCAGCTCGGCATTTTCGCGAACATCATCGAGGCGTCGAGCGTGCTCGGCGTCATGTCGATCGGCTTGGCGCTGGTCATCATCGCCGGCCATATGGACCTGTCTGTCGAGTCGGTGGCGGCGCTCAGCGCGATGGCGGTCGGCATTCTGTTCTGCTCGTCGGGCATCGGCCTTGGCATCCAGTTGCAGCCGCAATGGCTGATGGTTCCGGTTTCGCTGCTCATCGCCCTTGCCGTCGGCGGCCTCATCGGCGTCATCAACGGCTACCTGGTGGTGAAGGTGAAGATGAGTGCCTTCATCATCACGCTGGCCTCCTACATCTGGGTGCGCGGCCTGGTGCTGGTCATTTCCGGCGGCCGGTCGGCACAGGACCTTGCGCCGGCAATCCGCTGGTTCGCCATCCAGCGCCTGGGCGGCCTGCCGCTGACCGCCTGGATCGCCATCGCCTGTTTCATCGTCTTCTCGCTGATCATGGCCAAGACGCCCTTCGGCCGGCACCTGGTCATGATCGGCGGCAACGAGACTGCGACCTTTCGCGCCGGCATCCGCGTCAACCGCAACCTGGTCATAGCCTTCGTTCTCGCCGGCGCCATTGCCGGTCTTGCTGGCTGGCTGCTGGCAATCCGCACCTCCGGCGCAACCGCCAATCTCGGCGTCGGCCTGTTGTTCAATGCCTTCGCCGCGGTCGTCATCGGCGGCGTTAGCCTGAAGGGCGGCGTCGGCACCTTGCCCGGCGTCTATGCCGGCGTGCTGCTGCTCTCGGCCATCAACACGGCGATAAATTTGATGGGCCTGCCCGCCAACTTCACCCAGGTGATCCACGGCCTGCTGGTGCTCGCCGCCGTGCTGCTCGACGCATTCAAGCAGACCATTCGCCAGAGGCTGGCATGACCGGCCGTCTGGAAGACAAGGTCGCGCTGGTCGTCGGAAGCGCACGCGGGATCGGCAAGGCGATCGCACAGCGCTTTGCCGAGGAGGGCGCGAAGCTGGTCCTGGCCGATACCGAGGTTGAGGCCGGGCAAGCGACTGCGGACGAGCTTGGCGCCGCCTTCATTCGCACCGACATCTCGCAGATGGCCGATGCCGAGGCTGCTGTTACACTGGCGCTCGACCGTCACGGCCGGCTCGACATCATGGTGCAGAATGCCGGAATCTATCCTTGGCAATTGCTGGAAAACACGAGTCCCGACGATTGGGACCGGGTCATGGCGGTGAACTTGCGTGGCAGCTTCATCGCCGCACGCGCGGTGCTGGTGCCGATGAAGGCACAGCATTTTGGCCGCATGCTGTTCACCTCCTCCATCACCGGCCCGCACGTCACCAGCCCCGGTCATGGCCACTATTCGGCGACCAAGGCCGGTATCAACGGCCTCATCCGTTCGGCGGCTCTCGAATTCTCGGGGTACGGCATCACCGTGAACGGCGTCGAGCCCGGCAACATCCTCACCGAAGGCATAGAGCAGCATCGCGGTGCGGCCTTCATCAAGAACATGGAAGACGCCATCCCGCTCGGCCGTCTCGGCAGCCCACGCGATGTGGCCAATGCCTTCCTGTTCCTGGCCTCGGATGACGCCGGCTACATCACCGGCACGACCATCATCGTCGACGGCGGGCAGCTTTTGCCCGAGGGCAAGGATTTCCGGCTGCTACCGCCATGATCCTCGATTTCGGCGGCGGTTTCTTCCTGCGCCGGGCGACCGCCGCCGATCATCCGGCACTTGCGATGATCTGTCTCAAGACCGGCGATGCCGGCAAGGACGCCAGCGGCCGACAGGACGACCCGGACCTGCTCGGCCTGCTCTACACCATTCCCTACCAGGCCCTCGAACCCGATCTGGCCTTTATTATCGATAGCCCGACAGGCGCGGCCGGCTATCTGCTTGGCGCAGCCGAAACAGCCGCTTTCAATGCCAGCCTGGCATCAGACTGGTACCCGGACCTACAGCGGCGCGTGGCAGACCCGGGACCCGACAGCTCACGCTGGCGTGGCAGCGACTGGGCCCGGCACCGGGTCCATCATCCCGATTTCGCTGTCCCGCCTGCGCTGACCGCCTATCCGTCGCACGGCCATATCGACCTGTTGCCGCAAGCGCGCGGGAAAGGCATCGGCAGGCGCGCGATGGCCTTCCTCGAGCAGCGCCTTGCCGCGAGCGGCTCGACCGGCATTCACCTCGAAGTCATGCCGGAGAACGATGGTGCGCTGAAGTTCTATAAGGCGATTGGATTTGAGGTGGTGCAGGACGCTGATTCATCGAAGCGTTGTGTTTATGTGGCGAAACTGATCGCTCACGCTCCGGCGATTGCAGGCTGATCTGCGACAAGCCAATCGCCTAAGTTGCAAAGAACCGGGAGGCCGATGGAAGTACAATGCTGCCGTTCTGCAGCAGCCAGTTGCCCCGTGTGAACACCTTTGCCGCGGGAACGAAACCTTCCTCGCGTGGTCCACCGCAGACACGAAAGTCACCAGCATCAACACAGTGCGGGGCTAATTCGAGTGTGGCGGAGCGGCTAGTTCACTGTGGGCGGCAGGGGAACATTCGCGACCGTTTCCCCGGCCACGATCGAGAACACATAAAGCAGATAGATCGCTAACACCAACAGCGCGAGGAATGAGCCGCTGGCCAAGATTCCCGCAATCGTGGCGCGGCGATACGGTTCGCCTTTTTCCTTCTTGAAGGTGTCTTCTGCGCTACGGGTTGTCTCCACAACCCGTTCGCCCGGAAGCCGGTTTCCTTCAGCCTCCTTAGATATCTTATCGGCGAGATCTCCTGCGATCACCGCATCATCCGCAAGATGACTCGCAAGCCATCCAGGAATATTTTCGCGCCCGCCCATGCTCATATGCAAGTAAGATTTTAGCTTTCTTTTGTGCTCCCTTAAATTACTGTAGGTTTTATCTTTCGGCAATCGTTTGCCACCCAGGTAGCCAGCAGATCAGACTTAGGTCCCACGGGAAAGGCAGTTCGATCAGACCAAAGTCCTACTGTTTATGCGCCCACCCCGGACTGTGAAGCGGTTGGGAGCGGAGATACCGCCGCAACCACGAAACCACTAGTTGCGTCGATCGCTGGTTTGTTTGCCGGGACAACTCGGTATCGAAGGGTCCATGTGCACTACGGGGGACCTTAGCGTCGACAGACCACGTGCCTGTTAGCCAATCTCGATACCATCACTCTCGAGAGGCCCGCCCTGGCTCTGCGACCTCTTCACCAGTGAATGTGACGCCTCGATCAGCCGACGCGATAGGGCGATCGTGTAGCGAAGCTCTTCAATCAGCGCGGTTCCGTGTTCAGTGGCCTGACGAGCACGTGCCACTTGGTTACGGTCGGGCTTCCGAGGGAATTCTTTCACGCTCCGACCTCCAAACCATGCCGACATTATCGCGAAGACCAGTGCCTGGCAACGAACAAGCCCGCCGCCTCTTTCCGATGCGGCGGGGCGATCAAGGAGAAATGATAAGATGCCAGATAGTTGCGTCTACCAACCGCCAGTTGGACGATTCTCCGACGGTGCAGGCGTGTGAACCGGACATTGCAAAAAGACAATGCCTGAATGAACACGTCGATGGAAAGTGGTGGGCGATGACGGGCTCGAACCGCCGACATCTTCGGTGTAAACGAAGCGCTCTACCAACTGAGCTAATCGCCCGCTCCGGGCCGGACCTTTAAGCAGTTAGGACCGGCTTCGCAAGGCCAAATGAACGGCCAGTGGCTTGGCCGGGAGCCGGTTTCGGCAACAAAGTTCGGCTTGTCAAAAAACCTTCTCCTGTTTGCTGTTATGCTGTCCGGGTCCGCTTGACACCCGGTGGCTTACCCCTTATCCACCGCCCCAACGACGAACACGGCTGACACGTGCTCGTCCATGCGCGGGTGTAGCTCAGTTGGTTAGAGTGCCGGCCTGTCACGCCGGAGGTCGCGGGTTCGAGCCCCGTCACTCGCGCCATTTCTCCCTTGGGGTCACGTGCCCTTGATGTCGGAGAAATGTCGACGTTGATTTGTCAAAAAATCATGTTCTTTCGTGACCCAGTCCAGGTCCATTCCTTTCGAATTCTGGCATTGATCCTCATCCATCGACCTGCCCGCCTGTTTGTGGTCACAAGAGCCGGGTCTAACCCATTCGCTCCTGCTCACAGTCTCATCCCGCAGCGCCGGGCTTCACCCCTTGGCGAGCAGCGCCTCGACTTCCTGCAGCGTCGGCATGGACGGCGCGGTGCCCGGGCGCGTGACCGAGATGCCGGCGACGGCGCAGGCGAAGCGCACCGCTTGCAGGGGTTCGATCCCGCTCGACAGCGCTGCGGCCAGGCCGCCATTGAAGGCGTCGCCCGCGCCGGTGGTCTCGATGACCGGGCCGGCGGCGACCGCTGCGACATGCTCGGAACGGTCGGCCGTGTGCAGCAGCGCGCCCTTTTCGCCGAGCGTCACGATGACAGCGCCCACGCCCTTCTCGAGCAGGCTGTCGGCGGCACGGCGGGCATCGTCGATGGAGGATACCTTGATGCCGGTCAGTTCCTCGGCCTCAGTCTCGTTCGGCGTGACATAGTCGCAAAGCGTGTAGATACGGTCCGGGAGCTTGGCCGCCGGCGCCGGGTTGAGAATGGTAGTCACCCCTGCCCCGCGCGCGATCTCAAGCGCCCGCATCGCCGCCTCGATCGGCTGCTCAAGCTGGGTGACGAAGACGCCGGCCGCGCGGATCAGGCCGGCATTTGCCTCGATATCGGCGGGCGAGATCTGCATCGCCGCACCGGGGCTGACGATGATCGCGTTGTTGCCGCTCGTCTCCTCGATGAAGATATAGGCGGCACCGGTGTAGCTTTCCGGCGTGTCGATGACGGCGCTCTTCACGCCGGCCTGCGACCAGGTCTGTCTCGCCATATCGGCAAAGGGATCGACGCCCAGGCGGGTAAGGAAGGTGACATCGGCGCCGAGCCGGCCGGCTGCCACCGCCTGGTTCGAGCCCTTGCCGCCGGGGCCGAGCGTGAAGGACGTGCCCAGGATCGTCTCGCCCATCCGCGGCTGGCGGGCGGCGCGGTAGGCCGTATCGGCGACGAAGACGCCCAATATGACAACCGGCTTCATGACGATCGGTTTCGCCGGCATGCCCCTACTCCGCATCCGGTGGCACGACGCCCTTTCGGAAGGCAAAACAGCCATAGAAGCGGCGCTCGCCGGTCTGGATGACGCAATAGGCCTTCTTGGCGCGTTCGTAGAAGGCGTAGCGCTCGACCGAGATCATCGGCCAGGCCTTGCCCTCGGCGGCATCGATCTCTTTTTGCACTTCCTGCTGCACGGCGGGAATGTCGTCCGGCTTGCCGACGATCTCCATGCGCGCGGCCGCGTCGTCGACGAAGGTGTCCAGCGGATAGAGCGAAAGCACCGCCTTGACCACGTCGGCCGCCGGCGCATCGATGCGCAGCAACCGGCCAAGCACGGTCTGGCGCGCCACCGAATCGGACGGGAAATTGGTGTCGGCGATAATCAGATCGTCGCCGTGGCCCATCGCCCGCAGCGCCTGCAGCACATCGGCATTGAGCAGGGGATTGATTCCTTTGAGCATGGTATTCCTCGCGAAGTTTGCTGGGGCGAAATCAGAGACGCCTTCCGGTCTCTGCGTCGAAGAGATGCACCTGGTCGAGCCGCGGTTTCAGGTGCAGTGTGTCGCCCGGCTTGAAGTCGTGGCGCTCACGGAACAGCGCCACCATCTCGCCTTCGCCGAAGCGCAGGAACACCAAAGTCTCGGAACCGGTCGGCTCGACCACCGAAATCTTCGCCGGAACACCATCTGGATGGATTTCGAGATGCTCGGGCCGCACGCCGTAGACGACATTGCGGCCATCTTCCACGGCGCTCTTGGCAGCAATCGGGAACGGCGTCCCGGCGATCTCGACGACGGGCCTGTCGCCCTTGCGCACGACGCCCTTGAGCAGGTTCATCGAGGGCGAGCCGATGAAGCCGGCGACAAACAGGTTGGCGGGCCGGTCGAACAATTCCAGCGGCGCGCCGACCTGCTCGATGCGACCGTCGCGCATCACCACGATCTTGTCGGCCATGGTCATGGCCTCGATCTGGTCGTGGGTGACGTAGATGGTGGTGGTCTTCAGTCGTTGGTGCAGCTCCTTGATCTCGGTGCGCATCTGGACACGCAGCTTGGCATCGAGATTGGAGAGCGGCTCGTCGAACAGGAACACCTGCGGGTTGCGCACGATGGCGCGGCCCATGGCGACGCGCTGGCGCTGGCCGCCCGAGAGCTGGCGCGGATAGCGCTTGAGGTAGGGATTGAGGTCGAGGATGTCGGCGGCCCGCTTGACCCGCTCAGTGACCACCGCCGGGTCGGTTTTGCGCAGCTTGAGAGCAAAGGCCATATTCTGCTCGACCGTCTTGTGCGGATAGAGCGCGTAGTTCTGGAACACCATGGCAATGTCGCGCTTGGCCGGTGGCAAATGGTTGACGACGCGCTCGCCGATGGCGATGGTGCCGCCGGAGACTGTTTCCAGCCCCGCTACCATCCTCAGCAACGTGGATTTGCCGCAGCCGGAAGGCCCGACCAGCACCACGAACTGCCCGTCGGCGATGTCGACGCTGACATCGTGCAGAACCTTGACGGTTCCGAACGCCTTGGCCACATTGCGGATCGCGACTTGAGCCATCATTCCCCCTTTGGTTGCCGTGAAGCTAAACAACGCAAACGGCGAGGGCAAGTCGGTCTCTTATAGATAAAAAACCCATTCACGTTGACACCGCACTTCGTTGTGCGAATAGTGACAGTGTCCGGCTTATGACCCTGTTCCGGGCGCACCGGTACGCTTGTCCGGTACTGAATGCCAAGCGTCGCGGGAGGGAGAATTCGGGCCGCTATTTACGGGAGTCGCTATCGTTGGGGAACATAATCGGCGCTCCATCATCTGAACCAAATTCACGATTGACCTTCTGGGAGGAACGAGATGAAAGTCAGCCTTTATAACCAACTTGTCCGCGCCGGGGCCACCCGCCGCGACGTGCTGAAGGGAGCGGCCAGCATGGCCGCCCTCGCCGCGGCGTCTGGCGCCGGGCTTGGCGCCCTGACGCGCCCGGCCGCGGCCGCCGATGACCTGCGTGCGCAGATCCTGCAGATTCCGGGCGTCGGCAAGGGTCAGCCGACCGATGCCGATTTCCAGCAGGTCGGCGAGCTTTGCCTGGGAGCCACCAAGTCCAATGTCAAGGAAGGCGAATTCGCCGGCGTTGAACTCACCTTCATGGGCCTTAACAACCAGAACCTGCACAATGTGCTGTTTCGCGGCTTCCTGAAGCCGTGGGAGACCTATACCGGCGCCAAGATCAACTGGATCGACCTGGCGCAGGCTGACTACAATCCGCGTCTGCAGCAGGCGATCGCTACCAACACTATCGACTTCGACATTGTCGAAATGGGCGCACCGTTCGAAGGCGACGTCTGCGGCAAGGGCCTGACTTCGGAGATGCCCGACTGGGTCAGGACGCAGATCGACATGGACGACCTGGTGGCCTATCTGAAACCTCCCGTCGGCACATGGAACGGCAAGCAGTATCGTGTGACCGTCGACGGCGACGCGCATAACTTCAACTACCGCACCGATGTGTTCGCCGATGCCGATCTCGCCAAGGCGTGGAAGGATGGGGGCGGTGAAGGCGAATGGGGCGTGCCGAAGACCTGGCAGCAAGTGCAGGCGGTGACCAAGTTCCTCAAGGGCAAGCAGGTGAACGGCCAGGACGTCTATGGCTATCTCGATGCGCCCAAGCCCTGGGGCGGTTTCGGCTTCTACTTCCTCGGCAGCCGCGCCAGCGCTTACGCCAAACATCCCGACGACAAAGCTTGGCTATTCGATCCGGACACCATGAAACCGCGCGTCAACAACCCGGCCTGGGTCCGCGCGATCCAGGACGTGATCGATGCATTGCCTTCCGAACCGCAAGATCAGATCAATGCCGACCCGAACCAGACCTGTTTCTCTCAATTCCTCGGCGGCACCGGGTCGATGCTGGTTTGGTGGGGAGACGCTGGCTCGAACGTCAAAACCAACGACTCGTCGGTCGTAGGGGACGTCACCGGCTTCTCGATCCTGCCGGGCTCGGACGATGTCTACAACTCCAAGACCGGCCAGTGGGACAAGCTCGCCAGCGGCCCGAACCATGCGCCGAACTGCGCCTATCTCGGCTGGGGCGTCTACGTCATGGCGCGCGTCGACAGCGACGAAAAGAAGAAGAAGGCCGCCTGGTCC
Organism: Mesorhizobium sp. M0904; assembly: GCF_040319475.1. Taxonomy (NCBI): domain Bacteria; kingdom Pseudomonadati; phylum Pseudomonadota; class Alphaproteobacteria; order Hyphomicrobiales; family Phyllobacteriaceae; genus Mesorhizobium; species Mesorhizobium sp. M0904. The sequence continues at coordinate 22,428 of NZ_JAMYOC010000015.1, forward strand.
GCCGCCGCTCATCTCGGCGGCAAGGACCTGTCGCTCTGGTGCGCGGCCTATCCGTCGGGTTTCCAGCCCTACCGCAACTCGCATTTCAACATTCCGGAATGGGTGGCGGCGGGCTACGACGAAGCGTTCATAAGCTCATATCTCAAGTCGGAAGCCGACAGCTACAACCATCCGAACGCGGCGATCGAGCCGCGTATCCCCGGCATCTTCCAGTACTACAGCGCCGCCGAGGACATTTTGGCCAACACCTTTGCCGGCAAGATGAAGGCGCAGGAAGGCGCCGACGCCATCGCAGCCGCTTGGGAGAAGATCACCGACCAGATTGGCCGCGACAACCAGATCAAGCTCTACAAGGCCTCGCTCGGCATGTAGGCTGAGATCGTGAAACTTGGTCCGGCAGCGCAAAGCCGCCGGACCTCCGCTTGACCGACTTGGCCTCGACCGGCTCGGCCGGTCATCGAGCCTCCTGTGAACGGGCAAGACGCGTGGCTGACCGGACCCTGGCTGACCAGACTTTGTCGACAAGTGAATGGCCGGCAGGCGCCGTGCCATCCGACCTGATCCCACGGAGCCGCAAACGGCTTGGCTGGGCGCTGATGGCTGCTGCAACGCTCGGCCTTCTGGCGGTGATCGCGCTGCAGATCCTTTACAAGAGCGATGTCGACGCTATCGGCTTCGAGAGCTGGCGGCCGGTGGTCTACGCCTATGTGCTGTGGGGTGTCGCACTCGGCATCGGCCAGGTGCTAACGCGCGGCGAGGACGGCCAGCGCGCGCTGTTCCTGCTGCCGGCGCTGCTGTTTACCATTGCCATGGTGATCTTCCCGACGCTGTTCGGCTTCTACATCGCGCTGACCGATTGGAACCTCAGTTCTTTCAGCGGCCGGAAGTTCAACGGGCTCGACAATTTCTGGCAGATGCTGAACGATGCCTATTATCGCAACGCGCTGTTCAACATGGTGCTCTACGTACTGGCGGTGTTGGTCGAATATGTGATCGCCTTCGGCCTGGCGCTGCTGCTCAACGCGCAGATCCGGGCGCGAAAATTCTTCCGCGTCGTCTTCCTGCTGCCGTTGATGCTGTCGCCGGTGGCGGTGTCGTGGATGATCGGAAAGTCGTTGATGGAATACCGCTTCGGGCCTGCCGCAACGCTGGCGCGCCATCTCGGCTGGGAAAACCCGGCCTTCTTCTCCAACCCGATCACCGCCCGCATCTCGATCATGGTGCTCGACGCCTGGACCTTCATCCCGTTCATGATGATCATGCTGCTCGCCGGCCTGCAGGCGATGTCGCGCGAAGTGCTCGAGGCGGCGCGTGTCGATGGCGCCACCCCATGGCAGACCTTCTGGCAGGTCACCTTCCCGCTGATGCTGCCGGTCTCGGTGACGGCAGTCATCCTGCGCATCATCTTCAAGCTGAAGCTCGCCGATATCATCATCACCGTCACCTCCGGCGGCCCGGGCGGCGCGACCGATTCAGTGTCGAGCTTCATCTACCGCGAATATCGCGATCGATCGAATGTCGGCTACGGCACGATGCTGGCGATGGCCTATTTGATCATCATCGTCGTGTTCGTGACCTGGCTGCTGAAATTCGCCAGCCGCTTCGTGCGCAACGTCAACTGATCGGGCCGGCAAGATGAGCGTTCAGACCACGGACTATGCCGCTTCTGAAATTCGTTCGCCGGCGAGCTTCGTCGCCAACCGCGTCTTCATCTACGGCGCGCTCATCTTCTGGGCCTTCATCTGTCTGTTCCCGATCTATTGGACGATAACCACTTCGTTCAAGACCGCGGTCGACGTCACCCAGGGCCATCTGATTCCGTTCATCGACTTCCAGCCCGACTGGAAAGGCTGGCGGTCACTCGGTCTCTCTCCAGACTCGATATTTCGGACGTCGACGGTTCGCGACGAATTTATCAAGCGCTTCATGAATTCGGTCATCACTTCGGTCGGCGCCTCGAGCCTGGCGATCGTCATTGGCAGCCTCGCCGCTTACGGGCTGACCCGCTATCGTTACAAGTTCGCCTGGTTCAGGAACGAGGACATTTCCTTCTTCTTCCTGTCGCAGCTGATCCTGCCGCCGGTGGTACTGGCCTTGCCCTTTCTCGTGCTCTACCGGGAAGTCGGGCTGCTCGACACACGCGTCGGGCTGATCCTGCTCTACACGCTGATGGTGCTGCCGATCGTCATCTGGATCATGCGCGACCAGTTCAATTCCATTCCCGTAGAACTGGAGGAAGCAGCACTCGTCGACGGCCTGTCGATCTGGGGCGCTTTCTTGCGCATCGTCATGCCGATCGCCCTGCCGGGCATGGTAGCCGCCTTCATCCTTGCAATGGTGCTGTGCTGGAACGAGTATTTCTTCGCCGCGCTTCTGACCTCGACCGACGCCAAAACCATCCCTGTCATGGTGGCGAGCCAGACCGGCTCACAAGGCATCAACTGGTGGTCGATGGCAGCGCTCGCCACCGCGGCCATCACACCGCTCGCCGTTATCGGCATCGCGCTCGAGCGTTACCTGATCATGGGCATGACGGCGGGCGCGGTGAAATAACTGCGCCAGCCTTCCTTCTTCCACAACAAGGGAACAACAAGGGGAGAGGGAAACCGCGCTAACCCGAAAGGGTTGCCCGCAAATGATCGAGGATCATGGCGATCCCTTTTTGCCCCAACTCGGCCGAGGCTTCGGAAGCACTTGCCGTGTACCAGCCGGTGTTGTCGGCGGAGCGGTCGGCATCGACCGCTTCCGGGCACAAGGCCAGCATCAGCGACGTCTCGCCGATGCCGGCATGGTCAAACGGGTATTGGGTGTGCATTGAAGCCGGCATCAGCGGATGCACCTGCACCCAGTTGAAGAAATTGCTGCCCTCGGCGTGCTCGGCGTAATAGTCGGCCATCGCCGCAGAGCCCCACCAGCCTTCGCCACGTTCTTTCTCCAGGAAGCGGAAGATCGCCTGCCGGCCGGCGGCCTTGAAGGCGAGATCGGTTGGCATGCCGGCAGCAAAATTTTCGGTCTGGTGGTGAATGATGGCGTGGATGTTGCGGAAGCCGATACGCAGCAGGCTGTAGAACAATTCTTCCGCAAATGGCGCCAGCACATTGCCGCCGACCTGCACCGAACCACTGCCCTCCGGTGCTGCAACCGCATAGCTCGCCGCGCCGTAATAGAAGGGCGGCAGAATGACGATCTCGGCTTCTTTTTCGAACAGCTCCAGGCTCTTGATCACCGCCAGCGTGTCCATGCCGACGGCCATGTGCTCGCCATGATATTCAAGCACACCGAGCGGCAACACGACCGGCCGGTTCTCGACGATCGCCTTGCGGATCTGGTGCGGCAGCATCAATTCGTACCGCATGACAACTACTCCATATTGGTGTGGCGGGCGCGCATCGCTTCAGGCGAGACGCCGGTCAGGTCCCGGAGCTTCAACACCATCACTTCGAAGAGAACGAACAGCGCGCCTTCGAAGACCGAGCCCATCGGCAGCACGGACGTCTTTTCCGGGCCTTGGTCGTCGGCCATGGTCTGAGCCGGGATAAGCAGTGTGAAGTCGGCCAGCTTCGCGGCAGTGCTGTCGGCTTGCGCGGTGAGCAGCAGGACGGCGGCACCGGCCTCGTGCGCGACCCGCATCAAGGTCAGCACCGTCGAGGTCTCGCCCGGGCCGGAACTGGCGAGGAAGACATCGCCCGCGTCCAGCGGCGGCGTCGTCATATCGCCGACAACCGAAACCGGCAGACCGAGGTGATAGAGCCGCATGGCAAAACCCTTGACCTGCAGCGCCTCGCGGCCGCAGCCATAGGTGACGATCTTTCTCGCGCCCGCCAAGATGGCGCAAGCGGCGTCGATGCGGCTTTCGTCGATACGTTCCAGAACGGTACCAAGCTCGTTCAGCGCAATCCCAAACAGGTTTTCGCCGGCGTCCCTCATGACATTTGCACCAGCTTGCAGTTGCCAGAGAACCACTTGAATATGTCAGTCACATCTGCCCCGAACAGCTTGTTTTCATTCATGCTATCACCGCGAAAATCGGTGTCCAACGACACGCAGTGCTTTTGATGTGCCACAGCCGTGATAGTGTCACGGCAAATCGCAAATGAGGAAACGACAGTATATGAAGACACGGCATTTCGACCGCATCGGCAATGGCGGCATCACCTTCACCGAGCTCGGCTTCGGCACCGCGCCGCTCGGCAATCTCTACCGCGCCGTCTCAGACGAGGATGCCAATGCCACGCTGGAGGCGGCATGGCGGGTCGGCTGCCGCTACTTCGACACCGCGCCGCTTTATGGGCTAGGCCTAGCCGAAACGCGGCTCAATCCGTTCCTGCGTTCGAAGAAGCGCGACGACTACGTGCTGTCCAGCAAAGTCGGACGCATCATGCGCGCCTGTCCGCCGGATCAGCGCACCGGCATCGGCAAATTCTTCGACACCCCTTCGCGCCGCGAGGTCTACGACTATAGCTATGACGGTATCATGCGCTCCTTCGAGGCCTCGCTGGAACGGCTCGGTGTCGACCGCATCGACATCCTCTTCGTGCACGATGTCGACATCTTCACGCATGGCAGCAAGGAAGCCTCGGACCAGCGCATCCAGGAATTCATGAGTTCCGGCTACTATGGATTGCTGGCATTGCGCGACCAGGGCGTGATCAAGGCGTTCGGCGGCGGCATCAACGAGTGGCAGGTTGCCCAGACGCTGGCCGAGCGCGGCGATTTCGATCTGTTCCTGCTTGCCGGGCGCTACACGCTGCTGGAGCAGGAGGCGCTGCAGTCTTTCCTGCCGCTATGCCAGCAACGCGGCATCGGCATCGTTCTCGGCGGGCCTTACAATTCCGGCATCCTGGCAACCGGGCCGAAGCCCGGCGCCTACTACAACTATTCGAAGGCGCCGCAGGACATCATCGACCGCGTCACCCGTATCGAGGCCGTCTGCAAGCGCCACGGCGCGCGCCTGATCGAGGCCGCGCTGCAGTTCCCGCTGCTGCATCCTTCCGTCGTCTCGGTAATCCCCGGCGGCCAGCGGCCTGGCGAAGTCGAAAGCAATCGCTCGCTGCTCGACGCGAAGCTGCCATCGGCGCTTTGGGCCGATCTCAAGAAAGAAGGCTTGATGCGCACGGACGCGCCGACGGCGTAGCGCCGCCCTTTCCAACAGAAAAGAAAAACCGGATATGCCGGTTCTTCTTTTCTCTGAAAGACTTAAGGAGGCGCTTAGTTGACCGCGTCCTTGAGGCCCTTGCCGGCCGAGAACTTCGGCACGGTGCGCGCCGGGATCTTCACTTCCGCACCGGTCTGCGGATTGCGGCCGGTCGACGCGGCGCGTTTTGACACGGTGAAATTTCCGAAGCCGACAAGCCGGACATCGCCGCCCTTTTTCAGTTCGCCGGTGATGACGGAAAACACCGCATCAACCGCCGACTGCGCGTCACCCTTCGAAATACTCGCGGCATCGGCGACAGCGGATACCAGTTCGTTCTTGTTCATAAAAATTCCCTTCCATGAGAAAACCGGAACACTCGACTCATCCGGCAGGAAACGGACTTTAGAAAGAAGCGCCCCGGCAACCAAGTCGAAAAGCGCCAAGAAAGTTGAAAAAAGCCCGGAAATCTGCGGTTCTTCACATGAAAAAGCCGGGCTCAAGGCCCGGCTCTCTCTTTGTGCATTGCAACTTTAGCAAGCGCTAATGCGCCAGCGATTTACCAGCTTCGTCTGCGACATCGACCACGGCCGGCGCATTAACGGGTTCGACCCACTGGATCGGTTCCGGCATGCGCACCAGCGCATGGCGCAACACTTCACCGACGCGTGAGACCGGAATGATTTCCATGCCGCTCTTCACGTTTTCCGGAATCTCCGCCAGATCCTTGGCGTTCTCTTCCGGGATCAGCACCTTCTTGATGCCGCCGCGCAGTGCGGCAAGCAGCTTTTCCTTAAGGCCGCCGATCGGCAGCACCCTTCCGCGCAGCGTGATCTCGCCGGTCATCGCCACATCGGCCCTGACCGGGATACCGGTCAGCACCGAAACGATTGCCGTCGCCATCGCCACGCCAGCCGACGGTCCGTCCTTCGGGGTTGCGCCCTCCGGCACGTGGACGTGGATATCGCGCTTATCGAACAGCGGCGGCTCGACGCCGAAATCGATGGCCCGCGAGCGGACGTAAGAGGCCGCCGCCGAGATCGATTCCTTCATCACATCGCGCAGATTGCCGGTCACGGTCATGCGCCCCTTGCCGGGCATCATGACGCCTTCCACCGTCAACAGCTCGCCGCCGACTTCCGTCCAGGCGAGCCCGGTGACCACGCCGACCTGATCGTCGCTCTCGACCTGGCCGAAGCGGAAGCGCGGAACACCAAGGTAATCGGCAAGATTGTCCGCCGTGATGTTGATCGTCTTCTTCTTCGTCTTCAGGATCTCGGTCACCGCCTTGCGCCCGAGCTTCATCAGCTCGCGCTCCAGGCTCCTGACGCCCGCTTCACGGGTGTAGGTCTGGATGATGCCGCGGATCGCGTCCTCGCCGACGGAGAACTCCTTCGGCTGCAATGCGTGGTCGCGGATCACCTTGGGCATCAGGTGACGCTTGGCGATTTCGATCTTCTCGTCCTCGGTGTAACCGGCGATACGGATGATCTCCATGCGGTCCATCAAGGGCGCAGGGATGTTCAGCGTGTTCGCCGTCGTCACGAACATCACGCTCGACAGGTCGTATTCGACCTCGAGGTAATGGTCCATGAACGTCGAGTTCTGCTCGGGATCGAGCACCTCGAGCAAAGCCGATGACGGATCGCCGCGGAAATCCTGGCCCATCTTGTCGATCTCGTCGAGCAGGAAGAGCGGATTGGATTTCTTCGCCTTCTTCATCGACTGGATGACCTTGCCGGGCATCGAGCCGATGTAGGTGCGCCGGTGACCGCGGATCTCGGCCTCGTCGCGCACGCCGCCCAGCGCCATGCGGATGAACTCGCGACCGGTCGCCTTGGCGATCGACTTGCCGAGCGAGGTCTTGCCGACACCGGGAGGTCCGACGAGGCACAGGATCGGCCCCTTCAGCTTCTTCTGGCGGCTCTGCACGGCGAGGTATTCGACGATGCGGTCCTTGACCTTGTCGAGGCCGAAATGATCCGTATCGAGCACGTTCTGGGCAAAGGCCAGATCCTGCTTGACCTTGGAGTTCCTGCCCCATGGGATCGACAGCAGCCAGTCGAGATAGTTGCGCACCACGGTCGATTCAGCCGACATCGGCGACATCGTCCGCAGCTTCTTCAGTTCGGCTTCCGCCTTTTCGCGGGCCTCCTTGGAAAGCTTGGTCTTCTTGATACGCGCCTCGATCTCGGCGGCCTCGTCGCGGCCGTCCTCGCCCTCGCCGAGCTCCTTCTGGATCGCCTTCATCTGCTCGTTGAGGTAGTATTCGCGCTGTGTCTTCTCCATCTGGCGCTTGACGCGCGAGCGGATGCGCTTCTCGACCTGCAGCACCGAGATTTCGGCTTCCATGAAGCCCATCGCCTTTTCCAGCCGTTCCTTGACGGACAGCGTGGCAAGCATCTCCTGCTTCTCGGGGATCTTGATGGCAAGATGCGAAGCGACCGTGTCGGCGAGCTTGGAATAGTCGTCGATCTGGCTGGCGGCACCCACCACTTCGGGCGAGATCTTCTTGTTCAGCTTGACGTAGTTCTCGAAGTCGGTGACCACGGAACGCGCCAGCGCCTCGACCTCGACCTCTTCCTCATCCGGTTCGACCAGCGCCGCAGCACGGGCTTCATGGAAGTCGGGACGGTCGGTGAACGCGACGATTTTCGCACGCGAGGCACCTTCGACCAGCACCTTCACGGTGCCGTCCGGCAGTTTCAGCAATTGCAGCACATTGGCGAGCGTGCCGATGTCAAAGATGGCATCGGGCTCCGGATCGTCGTCGGCGGCATTCATCTGGGTCGCGAGCAGGATCTGCCTTTCCTGACCCATCACTTCTTCCAGCGCCTTGATCGACTTTTCACGCCCGACAAAGAGCGGAACGATCATGTGCGGGAACACCACGATGTCGCGCAGTGGGAGGACTGCGAAGACGCCGTCGCTGGGAGCCTTGGATAATTTGGCCATTGTCCAACCTTTCATGTCGCGGCCGCCAATCGGCCAACCGCGAATCTCATATTAACGACCGAGGATCGTTCCGCCTACCACCGTTTGTGACGGGAGTTTTACAGCACAGAATTCGGCACCACGGCCTTCTGCCATTAGTTGGAGGCACTGAGGGTAAAGATCAAGGGTCAACACGGTCCGTACCTCCAATCCGCACCCAGCACGCGGCGCCATGCGCGGTATGCGACAGCAAAACGGCGCCCCGCGGCGCCGTTTCAGAAAAATCCATTGCCGGCTCACGTCAGGCGCTGACGTTGCCCTTCTTCTCCTTCTGCTCGGAATAGATGTAGAGCGGCCTGGCGTTGCCTGACACCACCTCTTCCGAAATAACCACTTCGCGCACGCCTTCCAGTGCCGGCAGCTCGAACATGGTGTCGAGCAAGATCGCTTCCATGATCGAACGCAGGCCGCGTGCGCCGGTCTTGCGCTCGATGGCGCGCTTGGCGATCGCCGAGAGCGCGTTCTCGTGGAAGGTCAGGTCGACATTTTCCATCTCGAACAGCCGCTGATACTGCTTGACCAGCGCGTTCTTCGGCTCGGTCAGGATTTGGATCAGTGCCGGCTCGTCGAGATCCTCCAGCGTCGCCAAGACAGGCAGACGGCCGACGAACTCGGGAATGAGGCCAAACTTCAAGAGGTCCTCAGGCTCGACCAGGCGGAAAACATCGCCGGTGCGGCGATCCTCGGGCGAAGCGACGATAGCGCCGAAACCGATCGAGGTCTTCCTGCCGCGATCCGAGATGATCTTGTCCAGCCCGGCGAAAGCGCCGCCGCAGATAAATAGGATGTTGGCGGTGTCGACCTGCAGAAATTCCTGCTGCGGATGCTTCCTACCGCCCTGCGGCGGCACGGACGCGACAGTGCCCTCCATGATCTTCAAAAGTGCCTGCTGCACGCCCTCGCCCGATACGTCACGGGTGATCGACGGGTTGTCCGACTTGCGCGAGATTTTGTCGATCTCGTCGATATAGACGATGCCGCGCTGGGCGCGCTCGACATTGTAGTCGGCCGACTGCAACAGCTTCAGGATGATGTTCTCGACGTCCTCGCCGACATAACCGGCTTCGGTCAGCGTCGTCGCGTCGGCCATGGTGAAGGGGACGTCGATGATGCGGGCCAGCGTCTGCGCCAGCAGCGTCTTGCCGCAGCCGGTCGGGCCGATCAGCAGGATGTTCGACTTCGCCAGTTCGACATCGTTGTTCTTGCCGGCATGGGCGAGGCGCTTGTAGTGGTTGTGGACGGCCACCGACAGCACGCGCTTGGCGTAGGGCTGGCCGATGACGTAGTCGTCGAGAACCTTGAGGATTTCCTGCGGTGTCGGCACGCCCTCGCGCGACTTCACCATCGAGGTCTTGTTCTCTTCGCGGATGATGTCCATGCACAGTTCGACGCATTCGTCGCAGATGAACACCGTCGGCCCGGCGATCAGCTTGCGCACTTCGTGCTGGCTTTTGCCGCAAAACGAGCAATAAAGCGTGTTCTTGGAATCACCGCTGTTGTTGCCGACCTTGCTCATTTTCCTGTCCTTTCATGGCCGCCCGCCGATGGTCTGGTTGAAAGGGCGCATATTCAATCTATCGCGGGAATCCGCTGCCGCCAGTGCCCCGGCTCCCGCAACGCATTCCGTACGAAACACAAATCGGAAAACGGGGCAATGATTCGAACAACCCCACGCAAAGCTAAGCCGTCGAAAATCAACATAGCCTTAACGTAGGCAATTGCACCCGTCGAGGGAACAGCCAATTGTGGCCGAAATGCCGCAAGCTGCGCCAAAAGCGCGTAATCCCGCCACTCATTGCCACCGCGTGGCCACCGCGGGACTATAAGGCAATACCTTCGACCGGCTCACGTGACGAAATGACCTTGTCGATGAGGCCGAAATCCCTGGCCTCGTCGGCAGTCATGAAATGGTCACGGTCGAGCGTTCTTTCAATCTCATCGTAGCTCTTGCCGGTGTGCTTGACGTAAACCTCGTTGAGGCGGCGCTTCAGCTTGATGATATCCTGGGCATGGCGCTCGATGTCGGAGGCCTGGCCCTGGAAGCCGCCGGAAGGCTGGTGGACCATGATGCGGGCATTCGGTGTAGCAAAGCGCATGTCCTTGTGGCCGGCAGTCAGGAGCAGCGAACCCATCGATGCGGCCTGGCCGATGCAGAGCGTCGACACGGCGGGCTTGATGAACTGCATGGTATCGTAGATCGCCATGCCGGAGGTGACGACGCCGCCGGGCGAGTTGATATAGAGGTTGATTTCTTTCTTCGGATTCTCCGCTTCGAGGAACAGCAGTTGCGCGCAGACCAGCGTCGCCATGCCGTCCTCGACCGGGCCGGTGATGAAAATGATGCGCTCCTTGAGGAGCCGCGAGAAAATGTCGTAGGCCCGCTCGCCGCGATTGGTCTGTTCGACCACCATCGGAACGAGGTTCATGTAGGTTTCGACGGGGTTCTTCATGGACTATCCCTTTTTGAGGATGGGATTCCGGCGCCGGAGATTTGCAATCGGGCAGAATCGGTTCTGGATCGTTATTGTGTAAATAGGATGCCGGCTCACCCTAGCGCAAGGCCGCCTCTCCTAGCCATCCGGTTAAGTCGAATCAAGGTTTCCAAAGCAAGTTTTGCCCGTCGCCGTGCCGGCAGCCCTCTCCTGCCGTCGGAAGGTCGCTCATGCCTGGCCGGCGTTTAGCGTTTTCTTAACCGCATCGCTTAACGAAAAGTGGTGAAACCGCTTTTTCCAGCCACGGCTTACCCTACAATTCAACGTTGAACTCGCTTCATGCAGTTCAAACAGGGGAGTGCGATGATCAGGAAAGCTGCTTCCTTGGCCCTTACCGGCATCACCGTTCTCGGCATGGCGTCCGAAACGGCTGCCGGCGGACGCGTGATCGAATGCTACGAGCAGGTCAACAGGCCGGCCGTCTACGACACAGTCTATGAGGACGTGCTCGTCAGCCCAGCCGGCCAGCAGGTGGAATACGAAGCGCCAATCTACGGGACGCGCGAGCGCTTGGTGCAGATCGCGCCGGCGCACGTCAGCTACGAGATCGTGCCCGCCATCACCCGCATCATCTACCGCTCCGTGAAGGTTGCTGACGGCGGCTATTCCTGGGAATGGCGCATCATCAATGGCCGCAAGGTGCTGTGCAAGGTCAGGCACAAGGCGCGCTATGAACGCGTGGCCGAAATCGTCGTGGTTGAGCCGGAACGCCGGCGGCGCGTTGTCCTCCCCGCCGAATACGAGAGCGTCGCCGAAGAGGTTCTGGTGCGGCCGGAGCAGCGGCGCATCATCGACATTCCGGCGTCGTATCAGACAGTGGCTCGCCGCTTGGTGGTCAGGGAGGGTTCGTCGAGCTGGCGGCGAGTGCATATTCCGAGGCATTGCCGATACTAGGCGCTCAGGGCGCCTCGGCCCTGAGCCATTTCTTCAGGCCGTCGACATCGTCATTGCCGACGCAGGCCGCAACCCTTCTGCCAACAGCCGCGCCGAACTTGTAGCCGTGGCCGGAGCAGGCCGAGACGACCAGGCATTTGCCTTTCCGGTGGGCCAGGAATCTCTCGTCGACGGTGAAGGTGTAGGCGCAGGTGACCACTTCGGTGACCCTGTACTCCTCGATCCGGGCAATCGGCGGCGAAAACAGGTTGCGGATCGCCTCACCCTCGCCCGGCACCGGCTGGCGGTTCCAGTCGGCATCGCTGGTCGGCACCCTGTGCAGGCCCGAGCCGAATTTCATGCCGGCGCCACCTGTCGGCGGAATTGCGTAGCCGTCGATGGTGCCGCCGACGTTGAGGACGACCGGCGCTGCCTGCCAGGCTGCCTTCAGATCAACCGGCGGTTCGACATAGGCGAGCGCGGTGCGCCAGGTTTTCAGTTCGCCGTCCAGTTCCGGGAACAGTTTCAGGACCCAGGCGCCGGCAGCGACGACGATCCGGTCGGCCTGCATCGTTTCGCCGCTCGCAAGCACGACCTGTCCGGCGTCGGCGTCGATCTCGGCGACCTTGCTGTTTTCGTAGACATTGGCGCCGTTCGCGCGCAGCCACCTGGCGAGGCCCGAAGCGATCTTGCGGCAGTGCAGCGCGCCGCCGTCCGGCGAAAAATATGCATAGCGGAATGAACCAGGTTCTAGGAACGGCCAGCGTTCGACCGCGGCGTCCGGCTCGACCAATTCGAACGGATAATTTCCCGCTTCCATGCCCTCGCGGTATTCCTCCGCCTCATCTCCCGGCTCGCGCGAAATACAGATGAAGCCGCGCGGATCGAGATGGCTTTCACCGAGATCGGCCCACATCTCGTCCCAGGCCTCATAGGCTTCGGTGATCAGCCGGCCGTAGCCCGTTCCGGCCCGGTAGGCGCGGCGAATAATGCGATGGTGGTCGCCGGAGGCGGCGAGCGGATTGGGAATCGATCCCTGCTCGACGATCGAGACGAGGTGACCAGCCTTGACCAGCGACCACGCCGTCGAAAGTCCGGCAATGCCTGCACCGACCACGATCACATTCATGAAAACTGTCCTTCCGCAACCGCTTCGGCGGCTCACCTCACGGCAGGGCCAACATACGGTCTGGCACCAGACTGGCAAGCCGCGCTAATGATCTGGCATGACCGAATTGAAGCCGCCCTACCTTGCCTTTGATCCAGCCACGCGCAGCCTGCGGCTCGATCCGCACGAGCCGGCTTTCTTCCACAATCCATACGAGGCCTACACCTTCCTGCATGGCGCATCGAACGCCTTCTTCTGGGAAGAATTTGGCTTCTGGTGCTTTGGCGGCTTCGACGATGTCAACCGTCTGCTGCGCGATCGCCGCTTCGGCCGCCAGAACCCGGCCGGCATTCCGGACAGCCGAGGCATCGGCCAGGACCGTACGCATCTCAGCGCATTCGACGGCGTCGAGGCCAATTCGATGCTGGAGCTGGAGCCGCCTGTCCACACACGGCTCAGAACGCTGGTCAACCGCGCCTTCGTCTCGCGCCAGATCGAGCGGCTCAGGCCGCGCGTCGAGGCGCTGGCCAACGAACTGATCGACCGCTTCGAACCAGGAGAAGTCGACCTGCTGCCGGCGCTCGCCGCTCCCTTGCCGATCACCATCATTGCCGAGATGCTCGGCGTGCCGGTCGACATGGGGCCGCAGCTGCTCGACTGGTCGCATCGGATGGTCGCCATGTACATGCACGGCCGCACCCGCGAGACCGAAGAGACGGCCAATCGCGCGGCGCGGGACTTTTCGCATTTTTTGCGCGGCTACGTCGCCGAGCGGCGAAAGAGGCCGGGCGACGATCTTCTGTCGCTGCTGATTGCGGCGCAGGAGGACGGCCAGAAACTGTCGGAGGACGAGCTGGTATCCTCGGCCATCCTTTTGCTCAATGCCGGCCATGAGGCAACTGTCCACCAGACCGGCAATGCGGTGCGGTCGATCCTCGCACAAGGCGGCGATCCACGCCGCTTCTTCACCTCGTCGGAAGCAACAGCCGCGACGGTCGAAGAGTGCCTGCGCTTCGACGCGCCGCTGCACATGTTCACGCGCTACGCCTATCAGAAGGTCGAGGCCGGGCCTGGTATCGTCGTCCAGCCGGGCGAGACGATCGGTCTGCTGCTCGGCATGGCCAATCACGACCCGGCGGCCTTTGCCGAGCCCTTCGCCTTCAGGCCGGGCCGCGCCGACCAGAAGAACGTATCGTTCGGCGCCGGCATTCATTTCTGCATCGGCGCGCCGCTCGCCCGGCTCGAATTGCAGGTGTCGCTGAAAACCCTGTTCGACCGGCTACCGCAGCTGCATCTTGCCGAACAGCCGCGCTTGCGCGACACCTATCATTTCCATGGGCTGGAAACGCTCGCCGTGCGCTTTTGAGCATTCGTCCGGCAGGCTCAGCCGCAGGGGTGATCAAAGCTTGATCACATACTCCTTGCGAGTCGTTTCAAACACTTCCCAGCTGCCCTTAAAGCCCGGCCTCAGCACGAAGCTGTCGCCTGCCCTGACAGTGCGCGCATCGCCGCCGTCTTCGGCGATCACCGAAACCCCTGACAGGATGTGGGAGAACTCCCACTCATCATATTCGATGCGCCATTTGCCTGGCGTCGCTTCCCAGACGCCGGCATAAAGGCCGCCGTCCTGTTCCTCGACATTCCAGGTGCGGAATTTCGGATCGCCCGAAATCAGGCGATCCGGCGCCGGCGCGCCAAGTTCCGGTTCGACGGTGTCGACGCCGACGGAAAGAAATTTCGGCGGAGTCATGGCGATCAAACCTTGGCGAGAGCCTGTTCCAGATCGGCGACGATGTCGTTGACGTCCTCGATACCGACCGAAAGCCTGACTGTGTCCGGCCCTGCCCCCGCGTTGATCTTCTGCTCGTCGGAAAGCTGGCGATGCGTGGTCGATGCCGGGTGGATGACCAGCGACTTGGTGTCGCCGACATTGGCCAGGTGCGAGAACAATTCGAGCGCTTCGACGAATTTGATGCCCGCCGCATAGCCGCCCTTCAACCCGAAGGTGAACACCGCGCCGGCGCCAAGCGGCGAGTACTTCTTCTGCAGCGCATTGTTCTTGTCGCCGGGCAGGCCGGGATAGGACACCCAGGCGACCTTGGGGTGCTTGGAGAGCCATCCGGCGACCGCCGCCGCATTGTCGCAGTGGCGCTGCATCCTGAGCGGCAACGTCTCCAGGCCAGTCAGGATAAGGAATGCATTGAACGGCGAAAGCGCCGCGCCGATATCGCGCAGGCCAAGCACGCGGGCAGCGATGGCGAAGGCGAAATTGCCGAAGGTCTCGTGCAGGACGAGGCCGCCATATTCGGGGCGCGGCTCCGACAGCATCGGATATTTGCCCGACTTCGACCAGTCGAAGGTGCCGCCGTCGACGATGGCGCCGCCGATGGAATTGCCGTGACCGCCGATGAACTTGGTCAGCGAATGCACGACGATGTCGGCGCCATGTTCGATCGGCCGCAGCAGATAGGGCGAGGCCAGCGTGTTGTCGACGATCAGCGGCAGGCCGTGCTTGCGTGCAACGTCGCCGATCTTCTCGATGTCGACGAAGACGCCGCCCGGATTGGCCAGGCTTTCGATGAAGATTGCCTTGGTCCTGTCGTCGATCTGGCTCTCGAAGCTCGAGATGTCATTGGTGTCGGCCCAGCGCACCTGCCAGCCGAAATTCTTGAAGGCATGACCGAACTGGTTGATCGAGCCGCCGTAAAGCTTTGTCGCTGAAACGAAATTGTCGCCGGGCTGCATCAGATTGTGGAAGACCAGCACCTGCGCGGCATGGCCGGAGGCGACCGCAAGGCCTGCCGTGCCGCCTTCGAGTGCCGCGATGCGCTCTTCCAGCACCGCCTGGGTCGGGTTCATGATGCGGGTATAGATGTTGCCGAACGCCTTCAGCCCGAACAGCGAGGCGGCATGGTCGGCATCGTCGAAGACGAAGGAGGTCGTCTGGTAAATCGGCGTCGCTCGCGCGCCGGTCGCCGGATCCGGCTTGGCGCCGGCATGGACGGCGAGCGTGTTGAAACCGGGCGTGCGGGCCATCGAAAAACCTCCCTTTGAACCTTCTGAAAAGCGCGCCGCATTCTTGGCGGAGCCCGGCTCCGAATGCAAAGAAGAAAATGCCCTTCCCCGTGACAACGGCGGGCGGGGCTGGCGGAAAAATACAGCAGAACTGGAAGATTATTTCTGGCGAACGCCGAAACTCTGGAATCCCGGGCGCATCAGCGGCTTTTTCGACGACAAGACGCCGGAATTGACGCCGGTCCAGCCGATCTCGCCGGACAGCTTGCCGTATTCGATCTTCGGGCAACGGTTCATCACCACCTTGACGCCGGCGGCCTCGGCACGCGCGGCGGCCTCGTCATTGCGCACACCAAGCTGCATCCAGATGACGTTCGGCAGCGGATCGAGCCGCAAGACCTCCTCGACGATGCCCGGCACTGCCACGGAGCCGCGAAAGACGTCGACCATGTCGATTGGCTCTGGAACATCGGCCAGCCTGGCATAGGTCATCCGCCCGAGGATTTCCTTGCCGGCCTGGCCGGGATTGATCGGGAACACCGAAAACCCCTTGCCGAGCAGATATTTCAGCACAAAGTAGCTCGGCCGCACGTCATTGGCCGACGCGCCGACCATGGCGATGGTCTTCACCGAATTGAGGATGCCGGCGATATAGGCGTTGTCGTAGGCGTCGTGGTTCATGCCTTGTCATACAGCGCTTCGGAGTGAGGTGCCAACAGCCGAGCAAGTGGCTTGCAATGGGCCAGAGGGGAACCTCGTCAGCCGGGCAGCGAGATCGTTCCGTCTTCCGCAATCGGAAAGGCCGGATTGTGCGCGACTTCCCAGACATGCCCGTCGGCATCGGCGAAATATCCATACCAGCCGCCCCAGAAGGCGCGGCCAGCCGGCTTGACGATACGGCCGCCGGCTTTCTCGGCCATCGCCAGCACTGCATCGACCTCGGCGTCGGAGCGGGTGTTGTAGGCGAGATAGACGGCCGACGGCGCCTTGGAGAAGGTAACGCCCGAATCCTCTTCGGCGCTTTGCCGCGGGAACAGGCCGAGAATGGCGCCGCCCATCTGGAAGAAGGCAACGCCCTCGGTGATCCCGGCGTGGCGCTTCAGGCCCATCGCCTCGTAGAAGTGCACGGCGCGGTCGAGATCGTCCGTGGCGATGGTGATGATGGAGACGCGCGGTTCCATACCCGCCTCCTATTCCTCCGGCCATTCCGGCTTGCGCTTGCCGATGAAGGCGCCGATGCCCTCTTCCGCATCGCGCGCCAGCATGTTCTCGACCATGACGCGCCCGGTGTAGTCATAGGCCTCGGCCAGCCCCATCTCGGCCTGCTCATAAAACGCTTCCTTGCCGATCTTGACGACCAAGGACGATTTGGAGGCAATGGTTTGCGCGTATTTGGTGACGATTTGATTCAGATATTCGCGCGGCACGACGCGGTTGACCAAGCCGAATTCCTTGGCGGTTACCGCATCGATCGTCTCGCCGGTCAAAAGCATCTCCATGGCGTACTTGCGCGAGACGTTGCGCGACAGCGCGACCATCGGCGTCGAGCAGAACAGGCCGATATTGACGCCAGGCGTGCAGAAGGTCGCCTCGTGCGAGGCGATGGCGAGGTCGCAGCTGGCGACCAGCTGCAATCCGGCCGCTGTCGCCAGGCCATCGACTTCGGCGATCACCGCCTTAGGATGGCGAACGATCGCCTGCATCAGGGAAGCGCAGGCGGAAAACGTCTTTTCGAAGAAGGCCCTGCCGCGATCGGCATCGGCGCGGTGCGCGCTCAACTCCTTGAGGTCGTGCCCGGCGCAGAACACTTTGCCGGTCGCCCCAAGCACGATGACGCGGACGGATTTGTCGGCCTTGGCGCGGTCGAGTTCCGCCGTCAGCGCCGCCATCATTGCAAGCGAAAGAGCGTTGGCCGGCGGATTGGCGAGCGTCAGGCGCAGCACGCCGTTGTCCAGCCTGGAGACGACCGGCCCTTCGGCAACGGCAGGCTTGATGGCGACGATTTCGGCCATGATCGTTCCTCTGCGATTCCGGATCGGTGATGAACTAATCTAGAAAGACGTCTCGCTACGTCCAACTCCATCGTCCGCTTCTGCGCTACTGAATGGCCGTTGCCAGAAACGCCACGTCGCGTTCATACAAGCAGGGCGCAAACCGGGAGACTGAAATGCCTGCCCAAAGCAATCTCCAGCCGATGCTGGCGGCTGCCGAAATCAACACGCTGATGGCAACCGTTTTCCCGCAGCTCAACGACCAGTTCACCTTCTATGAGGCGTTGGAGGTGTTTCCAGGCGGCTGTATCGTGCGACTCAATGCCGACGAGCGCCATTTGCGCCCCGGCGGCACCGTGTCGGGTTCGGCGCTGTTCACGCTGGCCGACATAGGCGGCTATGTCTGCGTGCTATCGCATGCCGGACCGGATGCGCTTTCGGTCACCACCAGCCTCAACATCAATTTCGTCCGCAAGGCCGAGGCCGGGCCGATCGACGGCCATTGCCGCATCCTGAAGCTGGGCAAGAGCCTGATGGTGTTCGACATCGACATCGTCGCCGGGCCTGAGAGACACACGGTAGCGCACGCAACGGGCACCTATTCGATCCCACCAAGGCGGGTACCGGCCTGATGCTTTCTATTGAATTTTTTGTTGATGTGTATATATGTGCGCACAGGGATTTTTGTTTGAGCGTGACAGCCGCAAAATCGTGAAGCGTCTCGAGGATGATGGTTTCGAGCTGGTTTCCGTACGCGGCTCGCATCACAAGTTTCGAAAGGGCGAGATCGTGTTGATCGTTCCGCATCCGGAGAAGGATCTACCAACCGGTACAGCTCGCGCCATCTCCAAACAAGCGGGCTGGATATAGGTACCTGAAGCGTCTTGGAGGCTGAGATGAAGAACTATTTCGCGTTGGTCGATAAAGATCCCAACAGCGCGTTCGGCATTCGCTTTCCCGACATTCCCGGCTGCTTTTCAGCCGCGGACGAGGCGGAAGACATCGTTCCGAATGCAGTCGAAGCGTTGCAACTGTGGGCGGAGGACATGCCTGTTCCCGAACCGTCCAGCCATGAGGCGATCGTTGCGCTTGCGGATATACGCAAAGCACTTGCTGAAGGAGGCTATCTGGTCTCGGTACCACTCATCGACAATGACAGCGCCGTCGTAAGGGCGAATGTAACTTTCGAGCGCGGCGTCTTGCGGGCGATCGACGCCGCAGCGCGCGACCGAGGCATAACGCGATCGGCATTCCTCTCCAGCGCAGCTCGCAAGGAAATCGAGGCAAAGCACTGAACTCACCTGACACAGGGCCAAAATCGCGATGTGGTAAAATCATACCTTTAACTCAAATCCTTGTTTTCATTTAAGTTTATCTTCCAGCAATCATTTCATGCGCCTTGACGCGATAACCACCCTCCCCTATAAACCGTGACGAAGCAGCGGCCCGCAAAGGCCGCCGTTTTGTTATTGGCGACGGCAAGTGCCTTTTGCCAATCCAAGCAACAAGAAACGCCTTCTTTTGAAGGTCCGAACCGAAAGCAACAATCCATGGCAACCTTTTCGCAGAAGCCTGCGGATGTGGTGAAGAAGTGGGTGCTGATCGACGCCGAGGGTCTCGTCGTCGGCCGTCTCGCCACTGTCATCGCCAATCATCTTCGCGGCAAGCACAAGCCCACCTTCACCCCGCACGTCGACGACGGCGACAACGTTATCGTCATCAATGCCGACAAGGTGGTGTTCACCGGCAAGAAGTTCACCGACAAGGTCTATTACTGGCACACCGGCCACCCCGGCGGCGTCAAGGAGCGCACCGCGCGCCAGCTGCTCGAGGGCCGCTTTCCCGAGCGTGTCGTCGAAAAGGCCGTCGAACGCATGATCCCGCGCGGCCCGCTCGGCCGACGCCAGATGAAGAATCTCCGCGTCTATGCAGGCACGGAACATCCGCATGTCGCCCAGCAGCCCGTTGTCCTCGACGTGGCCAAGCTGAACGCCAAGAACAAGAAGGTTTCGTAAGATGGCTGAGCTTTCCTCGCTCGCAGAACTCGGAACTGCCACCGGTAACACCAACACCCAGCCGGCGGCACCCGTCCATGTCCAGAAGCTCGACAAATCGGGCCGCGCCTATGCCACCGGCAAGCGCAAGAACGCCATCGCGCGCGTCTGGGTGAAGCCCGGCTCCGGCAAGATCGTCGTCAACGACAAGGTGTTCGCCGAATATTTCGCGCGTCCGGTCCTGCAGATGATCCTCAACCAGCCGATCATCGCGGCCAACCGCGCCGGCCAGTACGACATCGTTGCCACCGTCATCGGCGGCGGCCTTTCCGGCCAGGCCGGTGCCGTGCGCCACGGCATCTCCAAGGCGCTGACCTATTACGAGCCGGCGCTGCGCGCCGTACTCAAGAAGGGCGGCTTCCTGACCCGCGACAGCCGCGTCGTCGAGCGCAAGAAGTACGGCAAGGCGAAGGCCCGCCGCTCCTTCCAGTTCTCGAAGCGTTAAACAGATACCTGTTTTCTATCGATTTTTTCAAAGGGGCTGCGTATTTCGCAGCCCCTTTTCTTTGTCGACATAGCAGTCCCGCATCTTCAGGTGACCTATCGTAATATTAGTAGTATCTTAATTACCGGCGCGTTCTATATCCCAGGGCAGCAGCCAACTCCACAGAGCGGGAGCTGTGCACGTTGCGACGCGCCGGTAACCCGACGCTCGCGAAGGAGGAGGCAATGCGCATCCATTCCAGCAGTGTGTTTCTAGCAGCTGTCGCCGCCACTTGGGCATTCGCCGCGCCTGCGGCCGACAAAAGCGACAAGCAGCTGATCGAGAATGCGATTAGAGCGGCACCGGCGGCTGTCGGCAAAAACGCCGCCGTCGTGAATTGGGAGATGAAAACGTTGAGGAAGGGCACCAACGGTTTCACTTGCATCCCGGACGACCCGGGCACTCCCGCCGACGACCCAATGTGCACGGATGAGAACGGGATGGCGTGGATGCACGCGATCATGTCCAAGAAGGAGCCGCCGGCAGGAAAAGTTGGTTTCGCCTACATGCTAAAAGGAGGCGATGCGGCCAGCAATACCGACCCCTTTGCAACCAAGCCGCCGGAGGGGGCCGAATGGCTGCATGATGGTCCGCACGTGATGGTCATGAACGCACCAGACATGATGGCCTTGTATCCCCACGAGCCGAACCCCACACAGCCATACGTCATGTTCCCCGACACGCCCTACGCGCACCTGATGATCCCAGTCAAATAGATCAAGCAAGACCTGCCGCGAAGCGTAGTGGCGGGTCACCCTGAGGGAAGGGAGCCGCGCTTATTTTCGGGCGCGACTCTTCCGGGTGTCAGGGCTGGCCGGCGGACGCCTTGATGAAGTCAATGAACGCCCGCAACGGCGCCGGCACGAGGCGCCGGCCGGGATAGTAAAGGAACGGCCCGGAGAAGCTCTGCCACCAGGGTTCAAGCAGCGGTTCGAGCGCTCCGCTCTCGAAGTGAGGACGTAGCCAATCCTCGAACAGGCTGATGATGCCCGTGCCGGCGATGGCTGCATCGACTTTGAGGTCAGTCGCCCCGCCCAGGGTCACGAGAAGCGGCCCCGTCGGGTCGACCCGCACCACCTCGCCGTCGCGCTCGAATTCCCACGGCGGCATCGCACGGCTGGCAAAGCGGCCGCGCAGGCAGGCGTGGCTGAGCAGGTCGCGCGGGTGTTGCGGCCGGCCATGACGATCCAGGTAGGCCGGGCTGGCGGCGGTGGCGAAGCGCTGCACGCGCGGTCCGATCGGCACAGCGATCATGTCCTGCTCCAGCCGCTCCTCATAGCGAATGCCGGCGTCGCACCCCGCCGCCAGCACATCGACGAAGCTCTCCTCCGAGATCACCTCCAACCGGATGCCTGGATAGGCGGCGAGAAAAGGCGGAACGATGCTGGGCAGTACCAGCCGCGCCGCGCTGACCGGCACATTGAGGCGCAACGTACCTGCCGGCCTGTCGCGAAAGCCGTTCACTACGTCGACGGCCGACTCCACCTCGGTCAAGGCAGGACCGAGCCGCGCCAGCAGGCCTTCGCCGGCTTCCGTTAGGACAACGCTGCGGGTCGTCCGGTTGAGCAGCCTGACACCGAGCTGCGTCTCCAGGCGCCGCACCGCCTCGCTCAAGCCGGACGCACTGCCGCCGCTGGCGCGTGCCGCATCCCGAAAACCTTTGGCGCGCGCTACGGCCACGAAGGCGTTCAGGTCCCCGAGATCAATCTGCATTGTTCGTCATTCCGCACAGCCCGTGCGAATTGTACCCAATTATCATGAGATCGGACAGCGTCTATCTGTGCACCGTTCCTGAAGGAGAAAGACAATGTCCAGTATCGACCAGTCCGGCACATTCATCTTCGGCGACCGCAAAGTCAGACGGCTCGGCTACGGCGCCATGCAGCTCGCAGGGCCCGGCGTCTTCGGCCCACCAAAGGACCACGACGCGGCATTGGCCGTGCTGCGCGAAGCCGTTGCACAAGGCGTCAACCACATCGACACCAGCGACTTCTATGGCCCGCACGTGACCAACCTGTTGATCCGCGAAGCGCTCGCACCCTATCCTGACGACCTCCTTATAGTCACCAAGATCGGCGCCAGGCGCGGCCAGGGCGGATCGTGGCTGCCGGCCTTCTCGGCCCAAGAACTCACCCAGGCGGTGCACGACAATTTGCACAATCTCGGGCTCGACGTGCTGGAGGCGGTCAACCTTCGGATCATGTTCGACGCGCATGGCCCCGCCGAAGGGTCGATCGAGGCGCCGCTTGCGACGCTCGCCGAGCTTCAGCGACAGGGCCTCGTGCGCCACATCGGGCTGAGCAACGTCACCGCTGCGCAGATCGCCGAAGGCCGCAGGATTTGCAAGATCGTCTGCGTGCAGAATCAGTACAATCTGGCGCATCGGGGCGACGATGCCTTGATTGACGATCTCGCCCGCGACGGCATCGCCTATGTGCCGTTCTTCCCGCTTGGCGGCTTCAATCCGTTGCAGTCGTCGACCTTGTCCAAGGTCGCCGCACGCCTCGGCGCCACGCCCATGCAGGTCGCGCTCGCCTGGCTGCTTCGCCGCGCGCCCAACATTCTTCTGATCCCAGGCACGTCTTCCGTCGCGCATCTCAGGGAGAACCTCGCCGCGGGCGATCTCGCGTTGTCCGAAGATGCGATCGAGGAATTGGACAGTATCGCCGGCAATGTCCCCGCTCACGCGTAGCGCCGCAATCGCTCCGGGTCGTGCCGGGCGTTAGTTAATGCTAGCCGTATTCGCCGGCTCGGCCGGGCGCTTCTCACCGGCGTAGGGCACGCGAAAACCGTTCGCCGCCAGCCAACCGATGGCCGCCTTCGGTTCGTCAGTCTGGATGATGGTGGCGCCGCGCTCGACCCAGAAGCCATAAGTCTCGCGCGGCAGGCTGCCCGCAACCGCCAGCTCGTCGCCGCGACCGCCGGCGAGGAAGCCGCCTGGCTTGTTGACGATGGCATAGGTGTCGGCCCAGATGTGCCAGTCGCCCCTCACCGCCAGCGCGCGCATGCGCGAGCTGAACAGCGGGCCGCCGGTCTCCGTCAGCGTCTCTGATCCCATGCGCCAGTTGATCATCTCGACTGCGCGCATCGGGAAGGCCCGGCTGACTTCCTCGGCAAACATGGCGTCGCGAACCGCGTCATCGGCGATGATCGGCATGAACTGGAAGCCGCTACCGATCTCGGCCATGGCAGCCTTGACCCTGGCGATCCTCTCCGCATTCCACAGGTTCTCCTTGACGATCACCTGTTCGGCCATGCCGAGATCGCGAGCGACGGCGACCATGCCGGCGAGGCTTCCGGTGTCGAGCTTGTTGTCGAGGTTGACGAGAATCCTGTCCCTGGTCGCCACCAGCATCTCGCGCAACGTCGAGACCGTCTCGCCCGTAACGGCGCCGGTGCCTTCGATCACCAATCGGCAGGTCTTGAGTTCGGCCAATGTGCGGTTGACCACCTCGCCCTTGCAGGTCGTGGTGCGGTCAAGCCAGCTGTCATGCATGACGACGAATTCTCCGTCCTTCGAGCGCCTGATGTCGACCTCGACGATTTCGGCGCCCATTGCGATCGACGCCTCGACGGCGGCGATCGAGTTTTCGGGATAGAGCGTCTTGCCGGCCTGCATGCCGCCGGCGCGGTGCGCGGCCACCATCACATGGTCGCGCCATTGGTTGGCGTGCTCGAAACGGTCGAGAATCTGCCTGGCGCGCGTTTCACCCGCCAATGCCTGGCCAAGGGAGACCGCCAGCGCCGCGGAAAGCAGAAGGCTCAGCCAAATTGTTCGCATGAGACAAGTCGTTCGCACGAGAATCGCTCCGTACCGGGATCGCACCCCGGTTAAGCGATGCCCGTGACAGGCAGGTGAACGAAGCCGGCTTCGCAAACGCAGAAAAATCAGATCAATGCCGGCCGAAGCAGCCGTTGGCGGCTACTTTCGGTTATTTACCAGGCAATCTCCGGGCCGGCCATGCGGGGTTCGCCTGGCGAGCAAGGATTTGTGACCGGATCGAATGGCCGTGATCCTCCGCAGGGGTCGCAATTCTGAGAATTATGTCCAATAAGGTTGCGCGTCGACGCACAGGAGATCGCTTCATGCCGCCAAGGACCATCGATCACGCCTTCACCACCCGCTCCAGGACAGGCGCGTCGTTCGAGCCGACCTATGCCGGCGCGCTGTCGTTCATGCGGCGCAAGTATTCGAAGGACGTGAAGGGCGCCGATGTAGTGGTGTGGGGCATTCCCTTCGATGCGGCGGTCACCAATCGGCCGGGCGCTCGTTTCGGACCGCAGGCGATTCGCCGCGCCTCGGCCATCCTCGACAACGATCCGCAATATCCGTTTTCGCGCGACCTGTTCGAACAGCTTGCTGTGATCGA
This sequence comes from Mesorhizobium sp. M0904, assembly GCF_040319475.1. Lineage (NCBI taxonomy): Bacteria > Pseudomonadati > Pseudomonadota > Alphaproteobacteria > Hyphomicrobiales > Phyllobacteriaceae > Mesorhizobium > Mesorhizobium sp. M0904. The sequence goes on from NZ_JAMYOC010000015.1 coordinate 46,943, forward strand.
TTTTGGCGATTGCCTGCTCGACAGCGGCAATCACCAGAAGACGCCTGCCACGATCGAGCGCGAAGCGGCAAAGATCTTGAAATCCGGCGCCTTTCTGCTTTCACTCGGCGGCGACCATTTCGTCACCTGGCCGCTGCTCAAGGCGCATGCCGCCATCCACGGCCCGTTGGCTCTGGTGCAGTTCGACGCACATCAGGACACCTGGCCCGACGATGGCAAGCGCATCGATCACGGCTCCTTCGTCGGCCGTGCGGTCAAGGAGGGCATCATCGATCCCGACCGCTCCATCCAGATCGGCATCCGCACCCATGCGCCCGACACGTTCGGCATCAAGATCCTATATGGCCATGAAGTGGAGGAAATGCGGGCGTCCGACATCGCCTATGCCATCGTCGACCGTACGGGCGGCAAGAAGACCTACGTCACTTTCGACATCGATTGTCTGGATCCGGCTTTTGCGCCCGGCACGGGAACGCCGGTCGCGGGAGGCCCGTCTTCGGCAAAGATCCTGTCGGTGCTGCGCCAGATCAACCAGGTCGATATCGTCGGCGCCGACGTCGTCGAGGTTGCGCCAGCCTATGATCACGCCGATATAACGGCAATTGCCGGCTCGATGGTGGCCATGCACTATCTCGGGCTGCTGGCGGAACGAAAGGCCCGGCTCGAGGACATGAACCAGGGCAATCACAGCGTTGCCGGATTGAATCAGGCAAGCGGCATATAGCTTTGAGATAACAGGAATTTTGGCAGGCAATGAAACCGAAAATCTTCATCGACGGCGAGCACGGCACCACCGGTTTGCAGATAAGGGCGCTGCTTGCCGAGCGCGGCGACCTGGAAATCATCTCCATCCCGGCCGAACGCCGCAAGGAAACGGCAGCGCGCGCCGAGTTCCTCAATGCCGCCGATGTTGCGATCCTCTGCCTCCCGGACGCGGCCGCTAAGGAAAGCGTTTCGCTGATCGCCAATGACACCACCAAGGTGATCGACGCCTCGACGGCGCATCGCGTCGCCGAGGGCTGGGAATATGGTTTCGCCGAAATGGATAAGGACCAGGCGAAGAAGATCGCTTCGGCGAAGCGCGTCGCCAATCCGGGCTGCTGGCCGCAAGGACCGATCGCGACGCTGCGGCCGCTGGTTGCGGCGGGGCTGTTGCCAGTCGATTTTCCGGTCACTGTCAACGGCATTTCCGGCTATTCCGGCGGCGGCCGGCCGATGATCGAGGATTATGTCGCCAAGGGCGAGGATGCGCCGGAATTCCTGCCCTACGGGCTGACGCTGCAGCACAAGCACGTGCCTGAGCTCAGGACCTATGCCAAGCTTTCGCACGATCCGATCATGCAGCCGGCAGTCGGCAATTTCGCGCAAGGCATGATCACCGTGGTGCCGCTGCAACTCGGCGGCCTCGACCATGTGCCGACCGGCGCGGAGCTTCATGCGGCAATCGCCGATCATTTCGCTTCCATCGGTGGCGGCGTGGTCGAGGTGGCGCCGTATCTGCATCAGGAACGCATGCCCGACATCGATCCGGAGATCTACAACGGCACCAACCGGATGAAGCTCTATGTCTTTGCCAACGATAACAGGGCGCAGGCGCTGCTGATTGCCGTCTACGACAATCTCGGCAAGGGCGCCTCGGGCGCCGCTGTGCAGAACATGGATCTGATGCTCGGCCTTTGAATGGATGCGCCGAGATTTCCAAAGCGCTGGAAGGTCGGCGCGCCGGAGCTCATTACCGAAACGTTCAGTAGCCGCATCTGGAAAGTTGTTCGCGAGGACGGCTCACCGGCAATCGTCAAGGATCTAAAGCCTTTCGACGATGTGGAGGACGAGTTGCGTGGCGAGCATTTCCTCGCCTGGCGACGCGGCGAAGGCGCGGTGCGGCTGCTCGGCCGCGACGGCCACTGCATGCTGCTCGAATACGCCGGCGAAATCTCGCTGTCACAGATCATTGCGGATCAGGACGACAATGCCGCCACCGCCATCGCGGCCGAGGTGATGGCAAGACTGGTCTCGCCGTCGAAGCACGCCGCCCCGCCGGACCTTCAGCCGTTGCGGAGACGGTTTTCCAGCCTGTTCAAAAAGGCGAAGGCCGATCGCGCCGGCGGCGAAAAGAGCCTGTATGTCGAAGCTGCCGAAATCGCGGAACGGCTGTTGTCCAATCCGCACGACGTACGGCCGCTGCATGGCGACGTGCATCACGACAACATCATGCACGGTCCACGCGGCTGGCTGGCGATCGATCCGAAGGGCGTCCTCGGCGACCCGGGTTTCGACGCCGCCAACATGTTCTACAACCCACTCGACCGAGATGATCTTTGCCTCGATCCGAGGCGGATCGCCCATATGGCGCAAGTCTTTGGCGCTACGCTCGGCCAGACGGGGCCTGCCGTACTGGACCACGCCGTTGCCTATGGCTGCCTGTCGGCTGCATGGCACCATGAAGATCGCAATGCGGTCGACGAAAACCGCGAGCTGGCGATTGCCGCGGCAATCCGGCGGGTGCGGCTCAGCCTCTGAGAGCGATCTCGTGGGGCAGCGGGTAAGCGCCCTTGGTACCGCGCCAATGCGCGGCGGCGAAGCCCAGCAGAACCAGCGCGAATGCCTGATGCGTCAGGGCCATGTGCAGCGGCACCTGCATCAATAGGGTGCCGATGCCGATCGATGCCTGCACCACGACAATCAGGAACAGCAGCGTCGCGCGTCGGGCATGCGTCGTGCCCGGCAGACGCCGGCGTGTCGCAATCATGTGCCAGAGCGCGACCGCGAAGATCGTGTAGGCGCCGATCCGGTGCACGAACTGCACTGTCTTCGGATTTTCGAAGAAATTGCGCCACGCCGGCTCGAGCAGCAGCAGGTCGCCAGGGACCAGCTTGCCGTCCATCAGCGGCCAGGTGTTGTAGCTCAAGCCGGCGTCAAGCCCCGCGACCAGCCCGCCGAGATAGATCTGGACGAGCGCCAGCAGCACCAGAAAGCCGGCCAGACGTTGCGTCGAGCGGTCGGCGGCAGGTTCCGAGTGCGGCGCCAGCCCACGCGCGACAACCATGGTCGCCGTGAAGATCAGCGCCGCCAGCGTCAGATGCGTCGCCAGCCGGTATTGGCTGACCGAAACCCGGTCAACCAGGCCGGATGCCACCATCCACCAGCCTATCGCGCCCTGCAGCCCGCCGAGCAGGAGGATGCCCGACAATCTCGTGCCGAGGCCCCGCTCAATGCAGCGCGTCACCCAGAAGAACAGCAGCGGCAGGGCGAAGACCACGCCGACACTACGTGCCAGGATACGATGCACCCATTCCCACCAGAAGATCGACTTGAACGCCTCGATGCTCATGCCCTTGTTGAGTTCGGCATATTGCGGGATCTGCTGGTAGCGCAGGAACTCCTCCTGCCACTCGGAATCGTTGAGCGGCGGGATGACGCCGTGAATCGGCTGCCATTCGGTGATCGACAGGCCGGAATCGGTGAGCCTCGTAGCGCCGCCGACCACCACCAGCGCAAACAGCACGAGCAGCACGACATAGAGCCAACCGCGCACCAGTGCACGATTGCGAAGGTCTCGATCGCGGGCGGCGAAGGGCGCGTCGTCGGATATGGCAGCAGCCATGGGTTTGTCCCGGCAGTTGAAGTCGCGGATTGGTGAACCATCGCAACCCGGCTTGCAAGGCCGGGCGACGCGGCACGCCGTCGCGCCGTTTCTGGCGGGTTGCGCGCATTCGCCGTTCGGCCTAAGCGATAGCGATCAACGAGATCGCGCCATGCCCATTCGCCTGAAAAAGCTGATCGGAAGCGTCCTGCTGGTAGTGCTGGTCGTCGTCTATGCGCTGGTCGCCTCGATCGTCGCGGTCGCCCAACTGTCGCAGTCCGGGCCGCTGGCGCACTTCATCTTCTTCCTGCTGAGCGGGCTTTTGTGGGTGCTGCCGGCGATGGGCATCATCAAGTGGCTGATCCTCGAGCCGCGGCCGAAGGGCCGAGGCAACAGTTAAATCGTCACCACCGTCTTGCCAGCATTGGCCAGCGGCGTCGTCACGCCCGACAACATGGTTCGGATGTGGGCGATGCTCTGATAGCGGCCGTTGACTGAAATGCGCGGCAGGGCATGCAGGAACCCGGCATGCTCGGCGCGCAGTACGCCGTGGCGGGTCGTCACCGCCGACGCATAGCCGGCATCGCGGACAAGGCCCACTTCGCGGCGGCCGACTGCGCTGGCATGACCGTAGGGATAGGCGAAATGGCGGGGCTCCTCGCCGAGTTTGGCCTGCAATATGCGCTTGACGTCGCCGATCTCATGCCGCGCGTCGCTCTCGGAAAGCCGCTTCAGATTGCAATGATTGACGCTATGCGCGCCGATCGTCACCAGCGGGTGCCCGGCCATGGTGCGGATCTCGTCCCAGCTCATCAGCGTGCTCGGACGCGGACCGCCCAACTCGATGCCGTTCGAGCGCGCCAGATCGCGCAACACCGCACGCTGGTCACGCTCGCGCACCTTCAGCGTCAGATACCCGTGCAGGCGCGCATTGGCCTGGACCTTTTTTCCCAGGTTCGAGCAGTCGATCGTCACCGGGCCGTCCGGCGTCGTCAGCGTCAGGCGATCGCGCGCATTGACGATATCCTCAACCACGTCCCACCACAGATCGGCAGCGCCGTCGATCAGTCCCGGCGCGACGTAGATGGTGATCGGCGCGCCGTGCTTCTCCAGCACCGGCAGCGCCTCGGTCATGTTGTCTCGATAGGCGTCGTCGGCGGTGATCGTCGCGAACTGGCCGTCCTTGTCGCCGGCCCTGATGCGCTCGATCGCCTCGTCCAGCGTGACGAACCTGTAGCCGTTCGCCTTCATGTCGGCGATCACGATATCGAGGAACCCAGGCGCGATGTTCAAGTGGCGGTTGACGCCGTTCGGCTTTTCCGGCGTCGCGGTGACCCGATGCAGCATCAGGATGACGCCAAGGCCGCCGATAAACGGCTTGGCCAGCGGCGCGAGACCGGAATAGCGGGCGAGATTGAGCGCCAGTTTGCGAATTGCCTCGCCCCCGTCGATCATTCATTCACCTTTTGCGCCTAAGCTCATCAAGCATGGAATGCGCCTGCGCGGACCCCCAATCGCGACGAATACGCCCTAAGGATTGAGGTATGGTTGACGCCACCGCGTCATTTGACGGCAATCGGCTGGCAAGCAGCGAGGCGTCGCCGTATACCTCGCCGGCCGGCAAAGCCGGCTTGTCGATCTCGGTTGCCGATAGGGCGGCGCTGGCGGCGTACGCCGAATTCTGCCGTTCGGCGCTTTTTGCCCCGGCGCAGAGCGCAGGCTGGATCCTGAACTGGGCCGCACATACCGGCGCCGACGTTGTCGTTGCGACGCTGCGCGCCGACAACAGGCCGGTTTTCTCGTTGGCGCTGGAGGTCACTCGCAGTGGAGCGTTCCGCGTCGCCCGGTTCATGGGCGGCCGCCATGCCAACGGCAATTTTGCCGCCGCCGACCCGCAATGGCTGGCGAATGCCGATAACGCGGCGATCCGCGCTATGCTGGCTGCGATTGCCAAGGTGCGGCGTGATATCGATCTTGTTGCGCTAGAGCGGCTGCTGCCCGGTCTCGACGGCGTTGCCAACCCGCTCTCCGCCTTGCCGCATTTTTCGAGCCCCAATCTGTCTCTGGCCGCCGGTCTTGTAGGAGGGTTTGATGCATTGCTCACCCGCGTGAGCGGCAAGCGCAGGCGCAAGAAGCATCGCTCGCAGGCGCGCAAATTCGGGGCCGTCGGCAGCCATTGCCGCATCGAGGCGAGGACTGCGGACGAGGTGAACAGGCTGCTCGACGCCTTTTTCGAGATGAAGGAATTTCGCTTCCGCAAGATGGGCATCGCCAATGTTTTCGGTGAAGCGGAGGTGCGTGCTTTTTTTCGCTCGCTGTTTACCGACGCGCTCCAAGAGGAAGATCCGTCCTTCGTGCTGCATGGGCTGGAAGTCGCCGGCAAGCTTCGTGCGGTCACCGGATCGAGCCGCTCGGGCAAGCGGCTGATCTGCGAATTCGGGGCGATCGCCGAGGACGAACTCGCACACACCAGCCCCGGCGACTTCCTGTTCTTCGAGAACATCCAGGAAGCCTGCGAGGCGGGTTTTGAAATCTATGATTTCTCGGTCGGTGACGAACCCTACAAGCGATTGTGGTGCGATGTCGAAACGCAACATTTCGAGGCGCTGGTTCCGCTGACGCTGAAAGGTCGCGCGCTGGCGCTTGCGCTCAGGCACGGCGCAAGCCTGAAAGCATTCATCAAGCACAGCCCAATGGTCTGGAAGCTGACCAAGCTGCTGCGCCGCAAGGCCGTGGGCCAGACAGCACCGGCCGCAGGCGAAGACGACAGCTGATTTCGATTTGAGAAAAATGCCTCAGGCCGCCGAGCGCCGTCCCGGCATTGGCCCCGGCGCCACATGGCCGATTGGCGTGACCAGCGTTAGGTCGGGATAACCGCTCTCGATGAGCGCGACTGCGGCTTGCGTCACCTGGTCGTCCGGCTCCAGCATGGAGAGCAGCACCTCGGTGCCCTCGCCCACCAGGCGGCTGATGCCTTGCGCGTCGGCCGGCCCGCATTCGACCACAACCAGATCATAGGCCGTGGTTAGCGACTGCATGATGATCGGCAGCCGGTCGGCGGCGCGCATGGCACGGACCGGATCGGCTGTGCCGACGGGAATCACGTGGCAATCCGAATAGAGATCGGGGTGGATCACATCGCTGAACTGCGCTTGCGAGGCGAGCAGATCGGTGATGCCCGGAAACAGCCCGCTGTCCAGCATCGGCCGCGAGGCAGCACCCGAAGCGGTGAGATCAAGCAGCAGCACGCGTAGCCCAGCGTCGGAGACTGCGCGCGCCACCAGCACCGCCGAGGCAGCCGCCTCGTCGCCTTCCGGTGACACGAATATGGCCCGGGCTGCACCGGTGGCGATCAGTTTTTCCGCGGCCTTGTCGATGTCGATCTCGCCGAGGATAGAACGTGCCGGTTCAATGTCTCCAGCGGCCATTTCAGAGTACTCCGGTTCGATTTTCTCGGCAGCCGCTTCCGCCACCGCGACGGGTTCCGGCTCCACTTTGGTTTCAATGATACTGTCGTCGTCGGTCTCATCGATCTCGGCGACTGCCGGTTCGGACCGCGCAACCGGCGGGTCGGGCTCGGCCAATGCGCGTTCGGCCTGGACAGCCGGCATCGCAACCTGCTCGATGTGTTCGAAATGGGCACCGGCGGCCGGACGCATGGCGCGGCCGGAAAACAGTTCCTGCAGCAACGTGACGATCGCCATGATGAGCAACGAGCCGACAAAGGCCGCGCCGACAATCGGACCAATTTTGGGGAAATAGGGTTCGGTCGGCGCCCGGGCCTCCGAAAATAGGCGAGCGTCGACAGGCAGGTAGTTGCGATCCTTGCGTGCGGCCGCCTGGAGATAGCTGGACGAGTAGAGATCGAGTTGCTGGCGCTTGGTCGCGGCATCGCGCTGCAGCGCATCGAGTTCCACCTGCTCTTCGCCGGCGCGGGCGGACGCCGCCTTCAGCGTGTTGACGTCGGCCACGAGTTGAGCCTCCCGCGCCTTCGCCGTCTCGGCCTGCGCCATCAGACCCTTCATGATCTTTTCCGCTTCGTTGCGGATCTGGCGGTCGAGATCGGCGAGTTGCGACCTCAGCGCCCGGATGCGCGGATGGTTGTCGAGCAAGGTGGTGGAAAGGTCGGCGATGTTGTTCTTGAGTTCGACTTGCCGCTCGCGCAAGCGCTGGATCAGTTCGGACGACAACACCTCCGGAACGGCATCCAGTGAGCCGCCATTGCGCAACGCCCTGCGCACGCTGTCGGCGGTCGCTTCCGCTGAAGCGCGGTTGGCGCGCACCCGTGACAATTCGCTCGACAATTCGGACAGCTGCTGGGTGGCAAGCACCGAATTGTTGCCGCCCATCAAAAGATCCGACTGGGCACGGAATGCGGCAACCTTGGCTTCCGCCTCCTTCACCCGATTCTGCAGATCCGCGATTTCCGGCGCCAGAAAGTCGGTGGCAGCGGAATTCGATTCGAGCTTGGCGTTGCCCTTGGATGCGATATAGGCGTTTGCAATGGCGTTTGGGATCGCGGCGGCAAGCTGTGGATCCTCCGACGAGAACTCGATTGCTATCGCACGGGTTTTTTCGACGCCATAGACGTTGAGCTTCTCATGCATTGCGTCCAGCACGCGCTCTTCCAGCGGGATCTCGAAGGGATCGCTTTTCAAGCCAACGAGGACGAGGGTGCGGCTCAGCGCCGACATCTTCAGCGCCTCGTCGAATTCGGGCAACTTCGCCAGGTTGAGCTTCGCCGCCACCTGTTTGAGGATGTCGGGGGACGAGATGATCTGGACCTCGGTGGCCACAGCCTCTTCGTCGGGAATCGACCGTTCGTTGCCGTTGGCCCCGGCTGGCCGCGTGAACTCCGATTCTCGAGGCCCGATCTCCAGCTTGGCTGCCGCCTTGTATTCGGGCGTTGCAAGCCAGGCGAGCGCAAAGGCCAGGCCGGTTACAACCAGCGCGACGACAAGGATGCGCAACCAGTTTCGCGCCAGGCTGGCGAAAAGCTGCCTGAGATCGATGTCGACATCTGCGGCCGCGGATTGAACGGACATGCATCCCTGCTCCGGTACTGAGTCAGCATGCACCGTAAACAACTATGGTAACTCAGCCGTTAATATCGCGGTAAGAGCCTGTTAGGCTCTACTAACAAGCCGCAAACAAGAGGCTGAAAACGATCTGCATTTGTCGATCCGGCCCGTATCGGCCGTGCGCCTTTACCGGCCATTAACCCTAACAGGATGATAACCGAGCTCGATCGTTAAGGTTTGCCGCAGAGTCGCCGGCTATTCAAAGGTACGTGTCCGCTCATGAAAAGCACTGCTCCCCTTTTCCGCGCGCTGCTTGCCGTATCGATGCTTTCGGGCTGCTCCAGCTACCGGCCGACGCCGGCCGCATTCCATGAAGTTCTTGACCAGCCCTATCGCCTCGGCGCCGGCGACCGCGTCCGCGTCACAGTGTTCGAGCAGGAAGGATTGACCAACACCTACAGTGTCGACCAATCCGGCTATCTCTCGCTGCCGCTCGTCGGCAACGTGCCGGCGCGCGGCCACACCGCCCAGCAGCTCGAGGGCGAGATCGCCGAGAAACTGCGCCAGGGCTATTTGCGGGATCCTGACGTTTCGGTCGAAATCGATCGCTATCGACCGATCTTCGTCATGGGTGAAGTGGGTGCGGCGGGCCAGTATTCCTATGTTCCGGGCCTAACCGTGCAGAAGGCCGTCGCCATCGCCGGCGGGTTCACGCCACGCGCCAACCAGGAAAGCGTCGACATTACCCGCGACATCAACGGCAAAGTGATAACCGGACGCGTGGTGACCTCCGACCCGCTACTGCCCGGCGATACAGTCTATGTTCGCGAACGCCTGTTTTGATGTGCTGACCAAGTGGCGGACACACTCAGGATCGTCCACTGCTTTCGCTCACCGGTCGGAGGCATCTTCCGGCATGTGCGCGACCTGACCGAGGCTCAGGTCGCCGCTGGCCATGCCGTCGGCATCGTCTGCGATTCGACGACGGGCGGCGATTTCGAGGAACGGCTGTTCGAACAGATGAAGGGCAGCCTGGCGCTCGGCATTCACCGCACGCCGATGCAGCGGCATGTCGGGCCAGGCGATCTCGCCTCGGCCCGGCGCACCTATAGAATCATAAAAGAATTGCGGCCGGACGTGCTGCACGGGCATGGCGCCAAAGGTGGCGCCTATGCCCGTCTGTTCGGCTCATTGTTGCGGGTATCCAGGTCTCGCGTAGCCCGCCTTTATTCGCCGCATGGCGGCTCGCTTCACTATGACGAGACCACCGCCATGGGGAAGCTGTTCTTCGCGCTCGAGCGCTTCATGGCTCGCTTCACCGATTGCCTGCTGTTTGTTTCCGACTATGAGCGACGGACTTATCGCAGGAAGGTCGGCGAGCCGCCGATTCCGAACGCTCTCGTCCACAACGGCCTGCGCGCCGCCGAGTTCGAGCCGGTGCGGACCGAGCACGATGCGGTTGACCTCCTCTATATCGGCATGATGCGAGACCTTAAAGGCCCGGACATCTTCATCGATGCGCTGGGGCTAGCCGCAACACGGCTCGGCCACCCATTGAAGGCGCTGATGGTCGGCGACGGCGACGACCTGCCGCGCTATCGCGCCCAGGTGAATCAGCTCGGCCTCGAGGTCAGCTTCCTGGCGCCGATGCCGGCCAGGCTCGCCTTCAGGCTCGCCGAACTGGTCGTCGTTCCCTCGCGCGCGGAAGCCATGCCCTATATCGTTCTGGAAGCGCTCGCCGCCGGCAAGCCGATCATCGCGACGTCGGTCGGCGGCATACCGGAAATCTTCGACACCGGCTCGCCTGCCCTGATCCGGCCCGACCCGCGCGAACTTGGCGACAAGATAAGCGCCGCATTGGCCGATCTCGACGCCTACAAGGGCCTGATGCCCGGCATCGCCGACCTCAAGGCACGATTCGGCGCCGATGTAATGGCCGCTGAAATCGAAAAGGCCTATTTTGCCGCGCTCAAAAAATAGAGCAACGGGTTTCCACCGGGCTGCTCCTGGTGAAAGCGTCTCCAAAGCCATCTGTTGTTTCAAGGGTTTCTTAGCTCTCTTTTGCTATTCACCTGAGGGAAACCTGCGGACGCCCCATGAACGAAATCGACCCCGCGCGCCGTTTTTCGCTAGACGCGGTGCGCAAATTCAACGCCCCTGCCGAGAACAACACGGCCGGCGGCATGAACGACGTCGCCCGCCAGGTCGCCTCGCAATACCGGCGCGATACGATGTCGCCGATCATGGTGAGCGGCGTCCTGCGCATGGCGGAATTCGCGCTGCTGTTGGTGTCAGGTCTTGCCGTCTATTTCTACTACGTCGGCTTTTTCAACTATCTTGCCTGGCAATACTCCCTGACGATCGCCGCCACCTCGTTCCTCGCCGTCGTTCTGCTCGACGTCACCGACTGCTACCAGATCGTCGCGCTAATGCGGCCGATCGCCAATTTTGGCCGGCTCCTGCTGGTCTGGGCCGGAACGTTCGCCTTGATGGCGCTCACCGCCTTCACCATGAAAATGTCGGAAGACTATTCGCGCCTGCTCTTCGGCACGTGGTTTGTTGTCGGCTTCGTGCTGATCCTGGGTCTCCGCCTGGTGATGTCGAAGCTGATCCGGCGCTGGGCGCGCGATGGGCGGATGGAGCGCCGCGCCGTTATCGTCGGTGGCGGCAAGGCGGCGGAAGTACTGATCCGCTCGGTCGAAAGGCAGCCCTACAACGACATCCGCATCTGCGGCATCTTCGACGACCGCGGCGATAAGCGGTCGCCGCCGGTTGTCGCCGGTTATCCCAAGCTCGGCACAATTTCCGAACTCATCGAATTTGCCCGCATCGCGCGCATCGACATGCTGATCGTATCACTGCCGCTGACCGCCGAATCGCGCGTGCTGCAGTTATTGAAGAAGCTGTGGGTGCTGCCGGTCGACATCCGGCTGTCGGCGCATTCGAACGCGCTGCAGTTCAGGCCGCGCGCCTATTCCTATATCGGCTCGGTGCCGATGCTCGATATCTTCGACAAGCCGATCAACGACTGGGATTCGGTCGCCAAGCGCGCCTTCGACATCGTCTTTTCAATCATCGGCATCATCGTGTTCTCGCCGGTGATGCTGGCGACCGCGATCGCGATCAAACTCGACAGCAAGGGGCCGGTGCTGTTCCACCAGAAGCGGCACGGCTTCAACAACGAGATCATCGAGGTCTATAAGTTCCGGTCGATGTACACCGACAAGGCGGACCCGACGGCGAAGCAGACCGTGACAAAGAACGATCCACGCGTCACCCGCGTCGGCCGCTTCATCCGCAAGACCTCGATCGACGAATTGCCGCAGTTCTTCAATTCGCTGTTCGGTTCGCTGTCGCTGGTCGGGCCGCGCCCGCACGCCATTGCCGCGCAGTCGCACAACCTCCTCTACAATGAGGTGGTCGACGGCTATTTCGCCCGTCACAAGGTCAAGCCCGGTGTAACCGGCTGGGCGCAGATCAATGGCTGGCGCGGCGAGATGGACACCAACGAGAAGATTCGCATGCGGACGGAATACGACCTCTATTACATCGAGAACTGGTCGCTCCTGTTCGACCTCAAAATCCTGTTCCTGACGCCGATCCGCCTGCTCAACACGGAAAATGCATATTGAGCGCGACGGCCTATGAATTGCCGGCGGCGGCGGTCAACGCCAAGCTGATCGCACTGATTGCGTCAGGGGCGGTTTTCCTCGGCGTCTTCCTGTCCGGCTTCGTCATTGCCGAGCCGGCGCCGTACGACGTCTATATGATCGGGCTGATCGTGGTGTGGCCCTTGTTCGGAATGCGCATACAGCGCGCGGCGGTGCCGCTTCTGGTGCTGCTGTTGATCATGAACATCGGCGGCATGATCTCGATGACGCAGATGTCGGACCTCGCCGGCACGCCGCTCTATCTCGCCGTCTCGCTGTTCCTGGCCTTAACCGCGGTTTTCTTCGCTTCGGTAACGGCGGTCCGGCCCAGTCTCTATCGGGTGATCTTCGTCGCCTATGTGGTGTCGGCGGTGCTGACTTCGCTGGTCGGCATAGCCGGCTATTTTCATGCCTTTCCGGGAGCCGAGATCTTCACCAAATACGACCGCGCCGCCGGCGCCTTCCAGGACCCGAACGTGTTCGGGCCGTTCCTGGTGCTGCCGGGCATCTACCTGCTCTATCTGCTGCTTACCGGCTCGGTCGCGCGCATGCCTCTATTGGCTGTGCCGCTGCTGATCATCACCGCCGGCATCTTCTTTTCCTTTTCGCGCGGCGCCTGGGGCATGTTCGCCGTTTCGGCGATCCTGCTAACCGGTGCCTTGTTCCTGCAGAGCGCCAGCGGCAAGTTCCGGCTGCGCGTGGTCGTCATGACCATCGCCGCCGTCGGACTGCTGGTCATCGCAATGATCGTCATCCTGCAACTGCCGGGCGTCGCCGAGATGTTCTCGAACCGCGCACAGCTTGAACAAAGCTACGACACCGCCCGCCTCGGCCGCTTCGCCCGCTACACGATCGGCTTTCAGATGGCACTGGAGCATCCGTTCGGCATCGGCCCGCTCGTCTTCGGCAAGATGTTCGGCGAGGACACGCACGACATCTGGCTGAAGATGCTGATGGATTACGGCTGGCTCGGCTTCGTGTCGTTCCTGACGCTGACGTGCTGGACGATCGCCGCCGGCTTCCGCATTCTGCTGCGCGACCGGCCGTGGCAGCCTTATCTTCTATGCGCCTACGTCGCCTTCATCGGCAATATCGGGCTCGGCACCTTCATCGACATCGACCACTGGCGCCATGTCTACCTGCTGCTTGGCTTGATCTGGGGTGCCATCGCGCTCGAATACCGCCACCAGTGGCAGCTGCGGGCGGCGCAATGCCCGTTGCCGTTGCTTCAGGCAGGACAGCAACCGAATTCGGTTGACCGGAGCCGGTCTATCACGATACATCGCGACCGGTCCGGAGTGTAGCGCAGCCCGGTAGCGCACTTGACTGGGGGTCAAGGGGTCGTCGGTTCGAATCCGGCCACTCCGACCATTAAAATCCAAAGGCTTAGCCAGTTTTCCCCCAAACTGGCTGTACAGACAATAGCCGCACTGCAGCCAGCGCAACGTACGCAGGCGCGTGATCTCATCGAAGAATCGATCACGATCACTCGTGCGCGAGGCACGGAGGCTGGCGGCTAGCCAGAAGCCCACCGAGAAACCGCGCGACAGTGGCTAGGCGACGTTTGCTGCGTACGCCAACCTTTATCGTGAGCCCGTATTCCAGCTTCAATAAGAAAAGGTCCCGCCGCACATGCCAGAACGGCGGGACTCGATCAGGCGCCTTGCATCAGGCAGGGGTGACTCGGGGGTTTGGGCATGCCCGGTGCGCGCGGATCGTAGTGAACCCTAGGCCCATCAGCTGCAATGCGTCCACCAACCGTCGGTTGGAAAGAACTAATTCAATCCCGATGGCTGGCCTGGCCTGGCCTGAACAGGCGTGCTCAAGGCTCAGTTTCTTCCCGCGGAAGAGCTTTTTGATCAGGACAATCAGGATAGGGCAATTCTTCACACGGAGAGGGTCTGTGGCCAACTCTGCCATAATGTTCCGCGAGTTTTGCGAAACCGTAGGCGAAGGCGAAGAGAAGCGCGAGGATAACCGCTATTCGGACGGCCATACCGTATTGTAGCAGGATCCTCGCATTGGAGCGCGCGGCGTTTTGGTACGTTTGAATGTTGAGTTCGAAAAAGGTTGGCTTTATTTGAATTGCCGTCGTTCGCAGTTGTAAGGGCGAGCGGACGCTAGGAAGATGCCACGCGCTTTCGCCCTTCCGGGAGAGATGCAATGTCGCTTCAAGGGGTTGCCTGTCCTGCCGAGCTGACCATGTTGACCAAGGCACTTGATGCCCGATGCCGTGAACTAGGCCTCGCTGACGGCGATCCAGGCAGAGAAGTGCTCGGCCGCAGGGTGATGGATTTGTTCGAAAGTGGTCAGCTCAGCGCCGAAGACCTGAGACTGGCTCTGAGCGGCGAGATCTTTAACGCCAAAAATCCTCCGGCCGGAGCCAGTGGGCTTTGATACGGCAAGCGGCTATCCGCGCAGCCATTTGAATTACTGGGCCAGCGTGTGAACAAATGTGATTTGGCCGTCGGTGCCAGACGGGCTAACTTTGCCCATCGAACGAACGAGGAGAATGATCATGAAGACATTCCTCGCAATAGCCGCGGCACTGACCATGTCCATATCAGTTGCCTCTGCGGATTGCCCCGCGCATTCAAAGGTCCAGGCATCGGTCGACACGCAGACGACAGCGAGCGTCGAGAAGGCCGATATGTCGACTGCCACGGACGCTCAGACGATCAAGAAAGAAGAGCCACAGAAGACCGAGTAGCGGTAACGCTCAGCGGATCCCACGACCCGGGTAAATGGCTACTGGCACACATCCACCCACTCGGCGTCGACGAGTTCGGCCAGGCGTTGCGGGCTGAGCCGTACGGCGGCATTCGTCGCGCCTGCCGCCGGGACGACCTCGTCAAAGGCGCTCAGCGAGATGTCGCAGTAGACCGGGAGCGGCGCCGGTAGGCCGAATGGGCACACCCCGCCGACGGGATGACCGGTCGCGGCAAGCACCTGTTCGGCATCCAGCATTCGCGCCTTGCCGCCGAACCGGTCCTTGAATTTGCGATTGTCCAGCCTGGAGATCCCGCTGGCCACGATCAGCATCGTCTGGTCGCCGGCGCGCAAGCAGATCGTCTTGGCAATCTGCGCTGGCGCTACGCCATGCGCTTCGGCGGCCAGAGGCACTGTCGCCGAGCTGGCTTCCGTGACGATAACGTCGATGTCGGGCGCGTGTGCGTCGAAAAAGGCGCGAACGGATTCGAGGCTCATCTCCGGCAATTTCCGTCTGGCGTCGCCTGGCGGCCGGCAAGTCCACTACGTGGCCGAAAAAACGAAGCCCGCCAGGGCGACCCATGGCGAGCTCGTGGAATAAAAGCATGACACGTCGCTACGACACGGATCGCCTTTTGACAGGCAACACGGCTTCGTCAAACAGAGCGCTTTCCGGAAGTTGAAGCGCGGAGGCAATACGCCGACGTTTCGAAGGATCGGCATCCTTGCCGCTTTCGATGTCGGCAATCTCATAGGCTGCCAGCCCGCACGCCAAGGACAGCTCTTCGATGCTGTATCCACGGGCTTCCCGGGCGGTGCGGACGGCACTGCGTTCAGGCGTAACCGCGCTCGCCGCCAGGTCGGAGTAAGGTTCGCGTTTTGCTATTTGGGGCATTGGCAACTCCGTGGGATGAAAGAGTTAGATCAAATCATGTTGTTGCCTGAGACGATCGGGAGAATGCCCGCTCGTCGGTGATTTGCCAAGCATCAAAGATAGCGTCACGGCATCGTGAACCGACGCCGGAATCAATGGCGGATGCCGGTGCGCCGACATCTGGCCGGATCATCGGCAGACACGGTTCGGAAACAAAATTCTACAGGCCGGAAAAACTGCCGAAAACTTCAAGGCGATAGTCGCAACCGCACCGATCGGGTCACCGACTGAATCGGTGACGCTTAAATTCCGCCTGCGCAAAAAGGAAACGATGTCATGAACAAGCCTCTTCTCTCCGCCCTTGGACTTGCAATCGCACTTGCCCTCTCGATGCCGATCATCGGCGCAAGCAGCGCGAATGCAACGACGATGCACACCACCGTCAAGAAGCATCACCGCCATCACCGCCTCCACCGCCACTACCGCCACCATCACAAGAAGGTTGTGGCGAAGAAGTACTGAAAACACCCTCGGACGAACAACCGGCAAACAAGGCATTCTGGCCCTTGATCAAGGGCGGCACGCTTACCGGGTTTGCCGTGTCGGCGAACAATGGCGGCGGTCCGCTGACCGCCGCCATTTGCTTATCTCAAC
This sequence comes from Mesorhizobium sp. M0904, assembly GCF_040319475.1. NCBI lineage: Bacteria > Pseudomonadati > Pseudomonadota > Alphaproteobacteria > Hyphomicrobiales > Phyllobacteriaceae > Mesorhizobium > Mesorhizobium sp. M0904. Next base: position 63,434 of record NZ_JAMYOC010000015.1, read on the forward strand.
GTGCCGATCTTGAACGCGCCCGCGGTGCTTGTTGCTGCCGGCCGCCGAGGAACAGACTGGCGACGAGCCCGACCACAACCAGTCCGACAGCGGCCGCCGTCGCCGGGTGATCTCGGGCGGTCTTCTCGATCGCCCGGCCTTGCCTTCTGATTGCCGGCAAGGCGTCGCCGAGGCGCTCAGTGATATCCGAATAATAATCCGATGCGGTATCGCGCCCGTCTTCGTAAAAGGCGCCGCCCCGCTTTAACACGGCTTTCTTCAAGGTGGCCAGTTCCCTGGTCAGGGCCGCGACCTGCTTGTTCAGATCGGTGTCGGAGATGCTCGAAAGCGATGGCATGACGTGCTTCCTTCTCTGCAGAAGGAAGCCTAACGCATGACCCTGAAGACCGTTCCGGTCTAGCGAACTTGATCGAGCAGGCGCTTGCATTCCAGGAGGTCGAACAGCGCCTCCTGCAGCAATGCGCGATTGTCACGGGAAAGTTTTGACGTGTCCGGCGGAACCGGACCTTCCTCGTCGGTCTTGCCGATGCCGAAAAAACGACGGCTGGGTTTCACCCTCGGCTGGCCGACCAGCATTTCGTCGTCCGGGCCGCGCGGCTGCGCCGCTTGCGTCAGCGGTACCGTGTCAGCCTGTCGGCGCTGCGAGATCGCCTCGACCGCCGCCATGTCGCCATTGCCGACGGCGATCAGAAACTGGTTGCCGTTCTCGCGCAACAGCTTCTGCACCCCCTTGATCGTATAGCCCTGATCGTAGAGCATATGGCGAATACCCTTGATCAGTTCGACATCCTGCGGGCGGTAGTAGCGGCGGCCGCCGCCGCGCTTCATCGGCTTGATCTGGTTGAAACGCGTCTCCCAGAAGCGCAGCACGTGCTGCGGCAAATCCAGATCCTCCGCGACCTCGCTGATGGTGCGGAAAGCATCAGGGCTCTTGTCCATGGACGAATCCTCACGCTAGAGCATGATCGCGAAGGCGGGAACCGGGTTCGGGCGACGTCACGCTTGACAAAGAGAGCAGCTTTCCGTCCCGCCGGAACGGATCACACCCAAATACCGATCCGGCCTACCGAATCGCATCTATTTCAGCGGTTTATGAAACAATATTCAAGCCCAGCGCAAAAGCACGGCTCGTTTTTCAACCGAAGCCTGGAGCATGATTCTCAGCAAAGTGGATCGGGCGTCTACTTGCTGCCCTTGGCTTTGCTGTTTTGATGGGAGCGCAGGATACGGTTCTTCAGCACGTTCGACGACTTGAAGGTCATCACCCGGCGCGGCAGGATCGGCACTTCCTCACCGGTCTTGGGATTGCGCCCGATGCGCTCGTTTTTGGAGCGGACGTGGAAGGTCGCGAAGGACGACAGCTTCACCGTCTCGCCGCGAACGATCGCCTCGCAGATCTCATTCAGCACCGCCTCGACAAGCTCAGCCGATTCAGTACGCGACAGCCCAACCTTGCGGTAAACGGCTTCGGCGAGGTCGGCGCGCGTAAGTGTCTTTCCCCCCATACGAACCGTCCCATCAGCTCAAAAACATAAATCGATACAAGCAACGGCAGAACCTAAGTAATTGATCCGTCAAGGTCAAGGACCCGAACCCGATAGTTCGGCACTTACCAGCGGAGCAGGACCGCGCCCCAGGTGAAGCCGCCGCCCATCGCCTCAAGCAGTACCAGGTCACCCGTTTTGATGCGACCGTCGGCGACGGCCGCGGACAGTGCCAGCGGCACGGAAGCAGCGGAGGTATTACCGTGCAGATCGACGGTCACGACCACCTTCCGCTCCTCTATCCCGAGCTTTTTGGCCGAAGCGTCAATAATTCGTTTATTGGCTTGATGCGGCACGAACCAGTCGAGATCGGCGGCGCTGATGCCGGCCTGTGCGAACGTCGCCTCGATAACGTCGGTGATCATGCCGACCGCATGCTTGAACACTTCGCGGCCTTCCATCCTGAGGTGCCCGACCGTTCCGGTGGTCGACGGCCCACCGTCGACGAAAAGCTTGTCCTTGTGGATGCCGTCGGAGCGCAGGCTGGCCGCCAGAACGCCTCGGTCGGCGATGCCGCCTGCTCCCGTGCCTGCTTCCAGCACCATCGCGCCGGCGCCGTCGCCGAACAAAACGCAGGTCGAGCGGTCGTTCCAGTCGAGAATGCGCGAAAATGTTTCCGAGCCGATCACCAGCACCCGTCTGGCCAAGCCGCCGCGGATATAGAGGTCGGCGGTCGTCACTGCATAGACGAAGCCGGAGCAAACCGCCTGCAGGTCAAAGGCAAAACCGTGGTGCATGCCGAGCCGGTTCTGGATCTCGACCGCGGTCGCGGGAAAGGTGTTGTTGGGCGTCGAGGTCGCCAGCACGATCAGGTCGATGTCGTCCGCCATCAGGCCGGCGCTGTCGAGGGCTGCGCGCGCCGCCGCCTCGCCCAGCGAGGCCGTCGTCTCGTCGTCGGCCGCGATGTGGCGCTGGCGAATACCGGTGCGCTGGACGATCCACTCGTCCGATGTCTCGACCATGCCTTCGAAATCGGCATTCTTCATAATGCGGCGGGGCAGCGCGGCGCCCGTGCCGCGCACGACTGATCTGATCAATGCTCTTTCCTATTCCTTTGCGTCGATGACGACGTCGGATTTCCGGATTGTCTGGGCATTCGGATTGCGGGCATGGAACAGGTCGAGATCGGCTTCGATGCGGTCAAGCAGATTGTTGCGTACCATGTCGTAGCCAAGCTCGATCGCCGCCGCAAAGCCATCCGAATCAGCCCCGCCATGGCTTTTCACCACGATGCCGTTCAACCCGAGGAAGACGCCGCCATTGGAGCGGCCGACATCCATCTTCTCGCGCAGGCGATTGAAGGCGGTCTTCGCGAAGATATAGCCGATCCTGGCCATCAGCGTGCGGTTCATCGCCGCGCGCAGATACCCGGCGATCTGCCTGACCGTGCCTTCCGCCGTCTTCAGCGCGATGTTGCCGGCAAATCCTTCGGTAACGACGACGTCGACACTGCCCTTGCCGATGTCGTCACCCTCGACAAAGCCATGGTAGTTCATCGAGGCCATGTTGGCCTCGCGAAGCATGCGGCCCGCCTCCTTGACCTCCTCCTGACCCTTGATCTCCTCGACGCCGACATTGAGCAGGCCGACGCTCGGCCGTTCGATGCCGAAAACCGAGCGCGCCATGCCGGTGCCCAGAATGGCAAAATCAACCAGTTGATGCGCATCCGCGCCGATAGTGGCGCCGACGTCCAGCACCACGCTTTCGCCGCGCAATGTCGGCCAGAGCGCTGCGATTGCCGGGCGATCGATGGTCGCCATGGTGCGAAGGCAGAACCTGGACATTGCCATCAGCGCCCCGGTATTGCCGGCTGAGATGCAGGCGTCGGCAGTGCCTGCCTTGACCGCCTCGACGGCCTTCCACATCGATGATTTCCAGCGACCATGGCGCAGCGCCTGGCTCGGCTTGTCGTCCATCCGGACTGCGATCTCGCAGTGGATGAACTCGCTCACGTCCGCCAGCTTGGGGAATTTGGCGAGTTCGGGCCGTACCACTTCTTCGCGCCCATAAATGACGAAGCGTATGTCCGGACGGCGGGTGGCGACAGTCATGAGCGCCGGGATGACCACGCTTGGCCCGTGATCGCCGCCCATGGCATCGATGGAAATCCTGATCACGCGGTGTTCATCTCACGGTTGCTTGGCCAGCGGGCTTGCCAAGGTACGGGGCTCGCGAAGGTTCGGCGAAAATAACGGTTTTGGGCTGCCGCACAACCAACTTTTCTCAAATTGGATCAGCTATCAGGATTTTCCCAACAGTGATCTCAGCTTTTGCTGGAATTCATTCTCCACAGGCTCGGCATCGCCGGCAGCCTCCAGCGACACACCGGGCTTGCGCGGATAGGGATCGATCGCCAAGCCAAAGAACTGTTCGGCAAGCGCCCCGACGTCGATGGCGTCGCCGGAAAAGGTTTCCGGGCTGTCCGGCCCTTCGGCGTCGAGCAGGATCTCACCGCCGCCGTTGAAACCTTGCCGCCCGAGTTTGGATTGCTCCGGCAGGAACAGCGCTTCGACCGGCTCGTCGATATGCGCCTTGACCGGGTCGAGGGTGACGATGCAGGCCTGCGTTACATCGGCCTCGACATGGCCGCTGACTTTCACCCCGTTGCGCTTCCAAGGCTCGACCAGGAGTTCGGCGCGATAGTTTTCTACCGAAAGCAGCTCGTGCTCGGCGGCCAGCAGGGCGCGCTGCCCGGCGTCGGCATCGATCACCACCGGCAGCCCCTTTTGCGGCAGCCGAGCGACATTTGCCCGGAATGACACTGGGCTGTGGATATCAGGACGTTTCATCTTCGCCTCCACTTCGCCATCTTCATTCGGCCTGCCGCCGCTCAAGCGTTGGCCACGGGAAATACCACCGTGCCGGAAACGATCGATTCGGTCGGCTGTTCCGTGAGTTGCCTGGATGCATTGGCGGCATAGAGTGCCAGCTGCGACGCTTGCGGCCAGGCGCCGGCATCGGGCCTGACATTGCGGGCAAGGGCGGCGGCAAGTGCATCATGGTCATTTCGTTGCAGTGCATCGTCATAGGCGGCGGTGCGGCCGTAGAACATCTTCGCCAGTTTCCGCATGCGCTTCGGCACGCCGACGTCGCCAATGCCCAATTCCCGCAATGAATGTTCGACATCCATGAAGAACTCGTCGATCAGCACCTGCGCAACCTCTGCCGCCGCACCACCCTCGCCGCGCAACCGGTGCTGGAACAGGAACATGTGCAACGACAGCATCTCGAAGCGGCCGAGCGGCGTGTCCGGCACGTTCCAGGCGGAATAAAACACCGTTTGCCGCGCCGCCGCCACGATTTGTGCGTAAAGCGCCTCGGTGATGGCGCGGTTGGCATGTCGTTCGCGGCCAAAGAGGCGCTGGAACATTTGAGGGTGGTCTCCCGGGACCGTTTGTTGAAGTGGCCTTGTTGCATCGGCAAGCAAGCTGGTTTACCGGTTTTGCGGCCCAGCGCAAGTTGCGGCCAGCTTATGGAGTTGTAGTTGCGCGCGCTGAAATTCAAGTCGACTTTCCTGCCCAGGCCCACCGGTGCGGTTCCGCTGCTGGTGATCGCTGCGGCGCTTTCCGCCTGCAATTCATCCAAGATGATCGGCGATCTCAATCCGAGCGAGACGCTGACGCAAGGCTACGTCATCGACCAGCAGGCGATCGACCTGGTGCCGGTCGGCTCAAGCCGCGAACAGGTGCTGCTGGCGCTCGGCACTCCCTCGACGAAAGCGACCTTCGACAACGAGGCCTTTTATTACATTTCGCAGACGCGCAAGCGCTACGTCGCCTTCGACAAGCCGCGGCTGGTCGACCAGCATGTACTGGCGGTCTATTTTGGCGATGATGGGCGCGTTACGCAGATAGCCAATTACGGGTTGAAGGACGGCAAAGTGTTCGACTTCATCTCGCGCACCACGCCGACCGGCGGCAAGGACCAGAACTTCCTCAGCCAGATCATCAGTGGCGCCAGCAAGCTGGCGCCTGGTGTTCCCGGCGCCAGCGGCGGCAGCTCGCTCGGCGGCACCTGATCCACCCAGGGTGTCGGCTTCCTTCCGTTCCTTTCGCTTCCCTGTAAGCGGCACATCTCAGGCAATGAAAAACCCGCGGGAGCGATCCCGCGGGTTTTTGTCTTAAGGTCGTAGCGACCGAGCTTAGCCGTGCGCGAGAACGGCCAGCAACAGCAGCGCGACGATGTTGGTGATCTTGATCGCCGGGTTGACCGCCGGGCCGGCAGTATCCTTGTAGGGGTCGCCGACCGTGTCGCCGGTTACCGAGGCCTTGTGCGCTTCGGAGCCCTTCATATGCTTGACGCCGTCCTTGTCGACAAAACCATCTTCGAACGACTTCTTGGCGTTGTCCCAGGCACCGCCGCCGGAGGTCATCGAGATGGCGACGAAAAGGCCGTTGACGATGACGCCGAGCAGCGAGGCACCGAGCGCGGCAAAGGCGGATGCCTTCGAACCGGAGATCAGGAGGACGCCGAAATAGACGACCAGCGGCGCCAGCACCGGCAACAATGACGGAACGATCATCTCCCGGATCGCTGCCTTGGTCAGAAGGTCGACGGCGCGCGCATAGTTCGGCTTCGAGGTGCCGGCCATGATGCCCGGATCCTCGCGGAACTGCTTGCGCACCTCCTGGACGATAGCACCCGCGGCGCGGCCGACGGCGGTCATGGCGATGCCGCCGAACAGATACGGGATCAGGCCGCCGAAGATCAGGCCGGCGACGACGTAAGGATTGGAGAGGTCGAAGGAGACGTCGCCCATGCCCTGGAAGTACGGGTATTTGTCGCCATTGGCGGCAAAGAACTTCAGGTCGTTAGAATAGGCCGCGAACAGCACCAGCGCGCCGAGGCCGGCCGAGCCGATGGCGTAGCCCTTGGTTACCGCCTTGGTGGTGTTGCCGACAGCGTCAAGCGCGTCGGTTGACTGGCGCACTTCCTTGGGGAGGCCCGCCATTTCGGCAATGCCGCCGGCATTGTCCGTAACCGGGCCGAAGGCATCGAGCGCGACGATCATGCCGGCGAGGCCGAGCATCGTCGTCACCGCGATCGCCGTGCCGTAGAGGCCGGCAAGCTGGTATGTCGAGATGATGCCGCCGACGATGACGATCGCCGGCAACGCCGTCGCTTCCAGCGAGACCGCGAGGCCCTGGATGACGTTGGTGCCGTGACCGGTGACCGAGGCCTGGGCGATGGAGTTCACCGGACGCTTGTTGGTGCCGGTATAATATTCGGTGATCACCACGATGAGGCCGGTCACCGCAAGGCCGACAAGACCGCAGATGAACAGGTTCGTGCCGGTAATAGCCATGCCGGCGACGGTGCCGATCTCCCCCCAGCCGATACATGCCGAAGTGGCTACGGCAAGGCCGACAATCGACAGCAGCCCGGTCACGATCAGGCCCTTGTAGAGCGCGCCCATGATCGAGCCGCTGGAACCAAGCTTGACGAAGAAAGTGCCGACGATCGAGGTGAGGATGCAGGCGCCGCAGATGGCCAGCGGATAGAGCATGGCCGCGCCGAGAACGGCGGTGCCGCCGAAGAAGATGGCGGCGAGGACCATGGTGGCGACCACAGTCACTGCATAGGTCTCGAACAGGTCGGCCGCCATGCCGGCGCAATCGCCGACATTGTCGCCGACATTGTCGGCAATGGTGGCCGGATTGCGTGGATCGTCTTCGGGAATGCCGGCTTCAACCTTGCCGACGAGATCCCCGCCGACGTCGGCGCCTTTAGTGAAGATGCCGCCGCCGAGACGGGCGAAGATCGATATAAGCGAGGCGCCGAAGCCGAGCGAAACAAGCGAGTCGATGACGACGCGATCGTTTGGCTGCAGACCCATGAACTGGGTCAGGATCAGGTAGTAGATGGAGACGCCGAGAAGGGCCAGGCCAGCAACCAGCATGCCAGTGATGGCGCCCGACTTGAAGGCGATCTCAAGGCCGGCAGCGAGGCTGTTGGAAGCCGCCTGCGCGGTGCGCACATTGGCCCGCACCGAGACGTGCATGCCGATGAAGCCAGCGGCACCCGACAGAACGGCGCCGATCAGGAAGCCGATGGCGGCGGTAATCGAAAGCAGCCACCAGGCGAGCAGCAGGACCACGACACCGACGATGGCGATGGTGGTGTACTGGCGCGCCAGATAAGCCTGCGCGCCTTCGCGGATGGCCGCGGAAATTTCCTGCATGCGTGCATTGCCCTGATCGGCCGCGAGAACCGAACGTGTCGCCCAGATGGCGTAAAGGACTGAAAGCAGACCGCAGGCGATGACAGCTGAAATTATGGTCATTGCCGAATTTTCCTCGATTGGTGGCCCAAAAGAACCCCTCCCCGGGCCGTTGAGACAGGGGACGAATTTCCGCAACCGGAATCCGTCCCTTCGCAGCGGCTTATGCGAAACAGGGCTCGGAACGTCAAGATATTGTTCGGTTCTTGTCCGGCTTTCGCCCAAAAGATCCCGGGTTTCGCCCAAAAGGCTGGACGGCAGTGCGCCTGTCGACACCGCCATCCGGTTAGATCGATTGAAATCGACGAAGGGCCGTCAAGCTTTGCGCGGGTCGCCGTCCGGCTGGACGACGAAGACCAGCACCACCAGCATGGTCATGTAGAATTTGAACGCCGCCTCCTGACCATTCCATGTCGAAGACTGCCACATGGCAAACCACTCGCCGCCAACGACCATGAAGCCGAAATACCAAACGAGAAAGCCAATTGTGGCGGCAATGATGGCGAACTTCTTGGCATCGTTGAAAGCCTGTCCGCTGGCGTTGCGCGCCTGCCAAAGTTGCCAGGCGGCGATCAGGTACAGCAGGCAGGTCAGCGCCTCGCCAAGGATGATCAGCCAGTAGCCTGCCGTCCACAAGGCCGGGTTGGTGATCGAGCGGTACATCAGTGCGTTGCCGGGAAAGGTCGTGTCCATGCTCAGCACATGCTGGACAAAGGCGAAGTTTGAGCCGTAATCGGTGATGTTGCCAAAGGCGACGAGGAAGGCGAAAGCCGCCAGACACAAACACATGACGATCTTGGAGAAACGCGCGGTCATGGCAAGAACTCCTGCTGAAAGATCGGGGGATCACACTCATCAATCGCCGAGTCCCGAAGATCGCGCAACGGGTGGCCCAGTGATCATCGTACTCACAGCCATTGCAAGACATTATGCCGGCAAGCAAGACATTGCCGAGACTGTCGAAGCCCTCGATCTCGATAGTGATTGCGCTGTGGGCGACTTGGTCTCTGTGGTTAGAGCCGGTACACAGCACGATTTCGCCGTCATCCGCCGCCGCTGGATCGCCAGCGGGACGGGTATGGCGCTCGAACTGACGCTTGATCATCCGGCGCGTTCGATCGGCCGCTGAAAGGAACGAAGCTCGCTCGGAGAGGCTTACTCCGCCTCGCGTCCCATGCGCCGCGCTGTGCGGCGCTCGATCGCCGACAGCCCGTCATAGATCAGTACGGCAAGGGCGGCGACGATCAGGCCGCCCTGCAGGATGAAGGCGAGGTTGTTCGACAGCAGGCCGGCGATGATCACCTCGCCCAATGTCCTCGCCGCAACTGTCGAGCCGATGGTCGCGGTGGCAAGGCTGATCACCACCGACAGCCGGATACCGCCGAGAATGGTCGGCGCGCTGAGCGGCAGCTCGACCTTGACCAGCCTTTGCCAGCCAGTCATGCCGGCGCCACGCGCCGCCTCGACGACGTTGGCCGGCAGCGTCGTCAGGCCGGTCAGCGCGTTCTCGAAGATCGGCAGCAGGCCATAGAGAAACAGCGCAATCAGCGTCGGCTTTTCGCCGAAGCCGACCGCCGGCACGGCAAGCGCCAGCACCGCCACCGGTGGAAAGGTCTGGCCTATATTGACCAGGCTGCGCGACAGCGGCAGGAATTCGGCGCCGGCCGGCCTGGTGACCAAAATGGCGAGCGCGACCGCAACGATCGTCGCGGCAACCGTCGCGATCAGCACGGTCCGCAGATGCAGCAGCGTCAGCGTCAACAGGCTGCCCTGATTGTAGATTACCGGCGCGTTGTTCTCTGTCAGCGGCTTCAGCAGCGGTTCGAACCAGCCGGGATTGGTGACGAAGGCGATAAGCACCACCACCAGGGCAAGCCTGAGCAGTGATGGAAGCCAAGCCTTGAAGCCAGCCTCTTTCATGCCGGTCTCGCCGCGCGCTTAACTAGCCCGTCCACCGTGACGCGGCCAAGCGGCTTGCCGTCGGTATCTGTCACCGGCAGCGCAGGGCGGCCCGACCACAGGAGTTCGGCGAGCGCGTCGCGCTGGCTGGCGTCACCGGGGATCGCCTCGCCTTCGGCGGTGCCGTTTTCCACCGCGTCGCGGACCCGGCCAAGCGACAACAGCCGGAACGGTTTTTCGCTGGCACCTACCAGGGTTTCGACAAACGTGCTGGCCGGTTTCGCCAGTATCTCGGCCGGCTCGGCATATTGCACCACTTTGCCGCCGTCCATCACGGCGATCTTGTCACCCATGTGAACGGCCTCTTCCATGTCATGGGTGACTAGGATGATGGTGGTGCCGAAGCGCTTCTGGATCGCCAGCAGATCCTCCTGCGCCTTGTTGCGGATAATCGGATCGAGCGCCCCGAACGGCTCATCCATCAACAGCACGTTGGGTTCCGCGGCAAGCGCCCGAGCGACGCCGACGCGCTGCTGCTGCCCGCCGGAAAGCTCGTGCGGATAGCGTGGCCCGTAGTCTTGCGGGTCGAGCTGGTATAGCGTCATCAGCTCGTCGACGCGGGCCTTGATGCGGTTGGCGTCCCAGCCGAGCAATACCGGCACAGTGGCGATGTTCTGCGCCACCGTGCGATGCGGAAACAGGCCGTGGCCCTGGATGGCATAGCCTATGCTGCGGCGCAGCTCATAATCCGGCACCGAGCGGTTGTCGACGCCGTCGAGCTTGATCACGCCCGATGTCGGCTCGACCAGCCGGTTGATCATGCGAAGCAGCGTCGTCTTGCCGGAGCCGGAGGTGCCGACGATGACGGCGATGCTGCGCGGCTCGATTACCATCGACACGTCGTTGACGACTGTCGTCTCGCCGTAGCGCTTGGTGATCCCTTCGATCTCGATCATGCCGTTTCAAACCTGCGCTTGCTGGCGCTCATTTCGATCACTGCATCGAGGATGATGGCGGCGGCGAAGGCCAGCGCCACCGTCGGCACGGCGCCGAGCAGCACCAGGTCCATCGCCGTCTGACCGACGCCCTGGAACACGAACACGCCAAAGCCGCCGCCGCCGATCAACGCGGCAATCGTGGCGAGGCCGATATTCTGCACCAGCACGATGCGGATGCCGGTGAGGATCACCGGGAAGGCGAGCGGAAACTCGACGCCGAACAGCCGCTGGCGGTCGGTCATGCCCATGCCGCGCGCTGCGTCGTTGGCGGCACGCGGCACACCGGCAAGGCCGACCACGGTATTAGCCACCACCGGCAGCAGCGAATAGAGGAACAGGGCGACGAAAGCCGGCGCTGTGCCGATACCGCGAATGCCGAGCGCGGCAGCACCCGGCACCTGCGAAGCGACCCAGCCCAGCGGCGCGATCAAGAGGCCGAACAGCGCGATCGAAGGAATGGTCTGGATGATGTTCAGCACGTTGAGCACGCCGGCCCGCAATTTCTCGACGCGATGGCAGAGGATGCCGAGCGGCAGGCCGATAATCACCGCAGCCGCCAGCGAACCCAGCGCCAACGTAACGTGCTTGGAGCCTTCCGCCCAAAAACTATCGGAGCGATTGAAATATTCCTTGAGAATCGACAGGCTGTTCCAGCTTCCCGAGACGAGCAGCAGGCCGATTGCCGCTGCGGCGACAACAAGCACGCCGACCCGTGCCTGCGGCGACAGGTTCAGCCTTGTAAGCACGTCGGCGAGCAGAAGGGTGAAGGCGAAGATAAGCAGCCAGAAGCCCGAAGCCGGCGAGATACGGGCGAAGGTGTTGCCTGCGGGCGTCAGGAAGCTGCCGGCAACGCCGATCAGCAGCGCCAGCGCCGCAAGTGCAACCGCACTGGCGGCGAGGCGCAGAGCAAGCGGCGTTTTCAGCAGCGCAATGAGCGCCGCTGCGACAACAATCGCCATCAATAGCGGACCGACCGCCGCGGGCAAAGATTCGAGGATCGAGCGCGCCTCGCCGGGTACGATGCGATTGGCACGGAAGGTGGCGAATGGCGCCGCGAAAGCCGCATAGGCCGATATCGCCGCGATGACCACGCCAAGCTTGTCGAACCGGATGCGCACGCCCTCCCCCATCGGCCGATCCGGCGCACCTTGAAGCGGAGCGCCGGAATCGCCTTACTTCAGGAAGCCGTTCTTTTTCAAAAAGTCCTCAGCGACGCCCTTGACTGGCTCGCCGCCAACCTGCACGCGGCCATTCAACTCCTGCAGCGTGACGAGATCGAGCTTGCCGAAGACCGGCTTCAGCAGCGTCTCGATTTCGGGATGCTCCTTCAGCACCGCCTCGCGAATGATCGGCGCCGGCTGGTAGACCGGCTGCACAACCTTGTCGTCTTCAAGCACGACTAGGCCGGAGGGCGCGATGCCGCCGTCGGTGCCGTAGACCATGGCGGCGTTGGCGCCGTTGGTCTGGTTGGCCGCAGCGGCAATGGTCGCCGCCGTATCGCCGCCCGACAGCGTGATCAACTGGTCCGGCTTCAGCGTGAAGCCATAGGTCTTCTGGAACGCGGGCAGCGCGGCCGCCGAATTGACGAACTCGGCGGAGGCCGCCAGCACCACCTTGCCGCCGCCCGAGACATATTTGCCGAAGTCAGAAAGGGTGACGAGCTTATTGGTATCGGCGACCTCCTTGCGCAGGGCGATCGCCCAGGTGTTGTTGGCCGGTGACGGTGACAGCCAGACGATCTTGTTGGCGTCGTAGTCGAGCTTCTTGGCAGTCTCGTAGGCCTTGGCGGCGTCTTTCCACACCGGATCGTCGGCCTTCTCGAAGAAAAAGGCGGCGTTGCCAGTGTATTCCGGATAGATGTCGATCTCGCCGGCTGTAATCGCCTTGCGGACCACGGGCGTGCCGCCGAGCTGGATACGGTCGGTGGTCTGGATATTATTGGCATTCAGCACCAGTTGGATGATATTGCCGAGCACGCCGCCCTCGGTGTCGATCTTCGACGACACCACCACCTGGGCACTCGCCGAGGCAAACGTAATTCCGAGCGCTAGTACAGCGCCGGCCAGAACCTTGATTGAAAACATCTCACAAATCCCTTGCTGTGAACCGGAATACGGCTGCCGCATATGAGCATGGCTTCGATGCCCCGTCGGGGTACACGGTTTCATAAGAGGGGGGATGGGCGCAATAATTTTGTTCGGATGTGAGTGAATCCGCTGCCGCGACGCCCCGACAGCGTGACGTCAGTTGGCCGCCCGCAAGCCCGTCATCTTCAACACGCCCAGTGCCACGAAGCACAGCGCGACGACCGGGAAAATCATCCAGTTCAGCATCTCCCAGCCCCAGGCATTGTAGACCGCGCCCGACATCAGCGAGGCGAAGGCGACGGAGCCGAACAGGACGAAATCGTGGAACCCCTGGACCTTGCCTTTTTCGGATGGCTGGTAGCTGTCGGCCACCATGGCAGTGGCACCGATGAAGCTGAAGTTCCAGCCAAGGCCGAGCAGGATCAGCGTCGTCCAGAACTGCCACAGTGCCAACCCCGACAGCGCGACTATGCCGCAGCCAATGAGCAGTACCAGGCCGATAGCCACGATCCGTTCAGCGCCAAAACGATGGATCAGCGACCCCGTGAAGAAGCTCGGCGCGAACATCGCCATGACGTGCCAGGAAATGCCGAGCGTGGCGTCGTCGGTCGAAAGGCCGCAGCCGACCATGGCCAGCGGCGCGCCGGTCATCACGAAGCTCATCAGTGCGTAGCTGCCGATGGCGCAAAACAACGCCGCGACGAAGCGTGGCCTGGTGACGATTTCTGAGAGCGGCCTGGCGTCGCCGTCGGAAATTTCAACCTTCTCGGTTCCCTTGGCTGGGATACGCAACAAAGAGAGAATGGCGGCGCCGACCGCCGCCAGCACCAGGATGGACGCAAACGAGCCGGCAAACTTCACCGGCGAGAACAGATCGCCGGTGAAGATGACGATCTGCGGCCCGAGTATGGCGGTGACGATGCCGCCGGCCAGCACGAAGGAGATGGCACGCGCCTTGAATTCAGGCGGAGCATTGTCGGCGGCGGCAAAGCGGAATTGCTGGACGAAGGCGCCCCCGATCCCGATCACGGCCAAGCCGAAAGCGAACAGCCAGAAGCTGGGATGAAACAGCGCCAGCGTGGCGATCAGGCCGCCAAGCGCTGTCACCGCCGTTCCGGTCATGAAGCCGTCGCGCTGGCCGAGCCGGCGGATGACCGCCGCGGCCGGCAGGGAACCGAGTGCCACGCCGACATTGAAGCCGGTGATCGGCGCGGTTGCCAGCGACTTGTCAGCGTCGAGCAGATACTGCCCGGCCAATCCGCCCATGGAAATGGCGATGGGTGCGGCCGAGCCGATGATCGCCTGCGAGGCTGCGAGGATGAAGGCGGTGCGACGCGCTTCCTTGCCCGCCTCAACGGCGACGACGGCGGTCATGAGGCGTCCTTACCGCGGCCCTCGCCGCGCACCCGGCGCGACACGCGATCAAGCACGGCATTGACCAGTTTCGGCTCGTCGTCCTCGTAAAATGCCTTGGCGATGTCGACATACTCGGAGACGATGACCGCCACCGGCACGTCCTCGCGCTGCATCAGCTCGTAGACGCCGGCGCGCAATATGGCGCGCAATGTGGAATCGAGCCTGGATAGAGGCCAGTCCTCGGTCAGTGCCTGTCGGATGATCGGATCGATGGTCTTCTGGTGCTCGACGACGCCTGCAAGAATGGCGCGAAACCATTGCGCATCGGCTTCGCGATAGAGCGCGCCGTCGACTTCCTTTCCGAGCCTGAACGCCTCGTATTCGGCGGTGATCTCAAACACGCCGCTGCCGGCGACGTCCATCTGATAGAGCGCCTGTACAGCGGCCAGACGGGCTGCACCGCGCTTGTTGGCATGGCGAACCGCAGGCTGGCCGGGCGAAGCGGGTTCGCTCACGTTCGCTCTCCCAGCTGTTCCTTTAGAGCGATCATGGTCAGCGCCGCGCGCGCCGCAAAGCCGCCCTTGTCGCCTTCCGAACGCCTGGCCCGTGTCCACGCCTGTTCGTCGTTTTCGGTGGTCAGGATGCCGTTGCCGATACAGACCGAATCCTGCACGGACAGGTCCATCAGGGCACGGCTGGATTCATTGGCGACAATCTCGAAATGATAGGTGTCGCCGCGGATGACTGTGCCGAGGGCGACGAAACCGTCATAGTTCGTCCCGCCTTCGGAGGCACCGTCGAGCGCGAAGGAAATCACGGCGGGGATTTCGAGCGAACCAGGAACGGTGACGACATCGTATGTCGCGCCCGCTTGGTCGAGCGCGCTGGTCGCGCCTTCGAGCAGCGCGTCGGCAAGGTCGTCGTGAAAGCGCGCCTCGATGACAAGAAGGTGCGCCTTCTTCTTCGGACGGGTGAACGCTTTGCCGTGTTGGGATGTGCCTGCCATAGATGTCTCCGGGGATCGCCGGTGACTTAGGCCGAAGCCGGTTTGATCGCAAGCGGAAGATTGCCGAAGGAACTTTCAAGGCCAACTCGGCGGCGATCGCATCAGGGAATGGGCTTTATGGACGAGCGCCTCAAAGCCCCTCCTTCGCCGCCTCCATCAGCCGCGCGGCGTAGCGGGCCATGGTGTCGATCTCGAGATTGACCCAGTCGCCGACCTGGCGTTCGCCCCAGGTGGTGACGGTCAGCGAATGATGGATCAACAGCACGTCGAAGCGGGTGCCTTCGACCTTGTTGACGGTGAGCGAAGTGCCGTCGAGTGCGACGGAACCCTTGGGGGCGATGAATTTGGCAAGCCCGCGCGGTGCTTCCAGGGTAAAGCGCACGGCGTCACCCTCCTCCTTGCGGGCCACGATCTCGGCCATGCCGTCGACATGGCCTGATACAATGTGGCCACCGAGTTCGTCGCCGATCTTCAGCGCCCGCTCCAGATTGATCCTCGTGCCGGATTTCCAGGCCATAGCTGTCGTCAGTCTGAGTGCTTCTTCCCAGGCCTCGACCTCGAACCACCGTGCGTTGGCGCCGTCTTCCGGCAGTCCCGTTACCGTCAGACAGACGCCGCCACAGGAAATCGAGGCGCCGATGGCAATGGTCTGCGGATCGTAGGCGGTGTCGATACGCAAACCGACGCCTTCCCTGAGCGGCTTCACGGCAGCGACGGTGCCGACATCGGTGACGATTCCAGTGAACATTAGTTTGGCCCCGTGAACATCAGTTCGGTCCTAGATGTCTCTTATCCATTCCGCATATGTGTCTTCGCCGAAACGCATGTTGCGCAATTTGCGAAATCCCGGCGGGATATTGTTGGCATCGATTGGCGATACAATGCCGCCCTCGCCGATCGCGTCCGGCCCCTGAAACAGCACGATACGATCGACCAGTTGTTCGTCGAGGAACGCCTTGGCCACCCTGGCGCCGCCCTCGACCAAGAGGCTGGCCATGCCGAGCGCCGCCAGATCCTCGAGCAGTTCCGGCAGCGCAATATCGCCTTCATACGTCTCAGTGCCGATGAAGCGAACGCCGACGCGTTCGAGCGCGGCGCGCCGGTGCGGATCGGCCTCGGCGCAGGCAGCGATATAGAGCGGCACACGGTCGACGCCGGCGACCAGTTTCGAAGTCTCGGCTAGCCTGATCTGACGGTCGAGCATGATGCGCGCCGGCGAACGGCTCTCCAGTCCCGGAAGCCTAACCGTCAGCGCCGGATCGTCCTCCAGTGCCGTGCCGATGCCGATCAATATGCCATCGGCTTCGCCCCGCATCAGATAGACTTCGCGCCGGGCGATATCGCCGGTGATGGAGACTTGTCCCTCGCCTCTCACGCCGATCTTGTTGTCGCTTGAAAGCGCAAGCTTCAGAATCACTTCCGGGCGTTTTTTCAGAGATCGAATCAAATAGCCGGCCATCTGCTCCGCGGCGTCGGCCGCCAGCACTTTTTCCACCACCTCGACCCCAGCGGCACGCAAGATTGCATAGCCCTTGCCGGAAACACGCGGGTCCGGATCGCTGGCAGCGCCGACCACACGCGCCACGCCGGCACTGACCAGCGCATTGGCGCAAGGCGGCGTGCGGCCGTGATGGGCGCAGGGCTCCAGCGTTACATAGGCGGTGGCGCCGCGCGCCAGTTCGCCGGCCTCTGCCAAAGCCTCGGTCTCGGCATGCGGCCGGCCGCCGACGGCGGTGACGCCGCTGCCGACGATCATCGGCCCGTTGCCGTCATCACGCACGATCAGCGTGCCGACGGAAGGATTGGTCGAGGTCCGGCCGGCATTCTTGCGCGACAGCCTGAGGGCTGCCGCCATATAGCGGCGATCGAGGAGCTCTTGCTCAGCCGTGCTGCGTTCGGACCCTGCCATGCTCAACTGGCATCCTCTTCGCTCTTCCGCTCTTCGCCCCTGGGCTCGTCGGTTTTGAGCTCGTCGCCTTTGAGTTCACCCAACACGTCGTGGAAATCCTTGGCCTCGCGGAAATTGCGGTAGACGGAGGCAAAGCGCACATAGGCGACATCATCGAGCGACTTAAGCGCCTCCATGACCAGCCGGCCGACTTCGCCCGAAGCCACTTCGGTCTCGCCCGAGCTTTCGAGCTGGCGCACGATGCCGGTCACCGCCCGGTCGATACGTTCCGGGTCGACATTGCGCTTGCGTACCGCGATCTCGACAGAGCGCAGCAACTTGTCGCGGTCGAACGGCACCTTGCGTCCAGACTTCTTCACGACGACGAGATCGCGCAATTGGACGCGCTCGAAAGTGGTGAAGCGGCCGCCGCAATCCGGGCAGACGCGCCGCCTGCGGATCGCCGCTCCGTCTTCGGCAGGGCGCGAATCCTTCACCTGGGTATCTTCGGACTGGCAATAAGGGCAGCGCATGGAGAGCCTTCGGTTCGCGATTCTCGTGGAGCGAAAGGCTTAGAGGTTTTTGCCACGATGGCAAAGTATGGCCGATGACCGATCGCGCCTCAGAGATAGCGAGGCACGAGGAAAATTGCGAGAGTGGCAAGCAGTTGAACGGCAATACGCCAATCAGGGAGCGACGTCGCCGGTCGGGAAGCCGCAGGACGTGCCGAGATAGCGATAGGCCTTGGTGAAGCCGTCCATCGATATGGTCGCGACCGGCTTGTCGGCGAAGCTGACATCAAGGGCGCTCGTACGGCGCATGGCACGCAGTATGGCAAGCGTGGTCTCGGGTTTGTTGTCCATCATCCACTGTCCGTCGGCGATAAGATGAAAACCAGCCTTGATCTTGTCGTTAACGTCGCGAAACACCACCGGGACGTTGTCACCTTTGGGCAAGTCACTGTTTCTCACCGCGATGATGAGGCTCGGATAGCCTCCGGGTGGCAGTACGTCGCCATTCGAGATGGCCAGCGTAAGGGTACCGGTGGTCCCGTTAGCGTCGAAAAAGACCGTCGAAGCGGCGCAGGTCTTGCGCACATCCTCACCGGTGTTGACCTCGTCCATCGTGGTGGACCACCTGCCGAAGGTCTCTGTCCTTGGCGCTGCCGGCGTCGGCTCGGTCTGCGCCAAGGCGAGGCCGGACAGCTGCAAAATGGCCGATGCCAGCAAGGCACCAAAGCCGGCGACACGGAAAGTTTGCATCATTGAGCTTCTCCGCAGGTGCCTTGCTGTCGCACCGGGATTGTCGCGCACATGGAGGACACTCGGCGTCGGTCAACCAAGATACGGGTAAAGTGGAAAACGATCCGTCAATGCCGCCACCTTGGTCTTCACAACTGCCTCGACGGCCGCATTGCCATCGTCGGAATTGGCGACTTTCAGTCCATCCAGCACCTCGGCGATCAGCTTGCCAATCTCGCGGAACTCAGCCTGGCCGAAGCCGCGCGTGGTGCCAGCCGGCGTGCCAAGCCGAACGCCCGAGGTGACGAAAGGCTTTTCCGGGTCGAAGGGGATGCCGTTCTTGTTGCAGGTGATGTTGGCGCGGCCAAGGGCAGCCTCGGCGCGCTTCCCGGTGGCGTTCTTGGGGCGCAGGTCGACCAACATCAGATGGTTGTCAGTGCCGCCGGAGACGATGTCGAGACCGGTTTCCTGCAGGCTGGAGGCCAGTGCCTTGGCATTGGCAACGACGCTCTCCGCATAGACCTTGAAGCTCGGCTTCAGCGCCTCGCCCAGGGCCACCGCCTTGGCGGCGATGACATGCATCAGCGGTCCGCCCTGCAGGCCGGGGAAGACGGCCGAATTCATCTTCTTGGCAATGTCCTCGTCATTGCACAGGATCATGCCGCCACGCGGGCCGCGCAGCGACTTGTGCGTCGTGGTGGTGACCACATGGGCATGCGGCAGCGGCGACGGATGCATGCCACCGGCGACCAGTCCGGCGATATGAGCCATATCGACCATCAGATAGGCGCCGATCGAATCGGCGATCTCGCGAAAACGCTTCCAGTCCCAGACACGTGAATAGGCTGTGCCGCCGGCCAGGATCAGCTTCGGCCTGGTCTCATGGGCGGTCTTCTCGATCGCGTCCATATCGAGCAGATGATCGTCCCGGCGCACGCCATAGGAGACGACCTTGAACCATTTGCCGCTCATATTGACCGGCGAGCCATGCGTCAGGTGCCCGCCGGAATTGAGGTCGAGACCCATGAAGGTGTCGCCGGGCTGCAGCAGCGCCAGGAACACCGCCTGGTTCATCTGGCTGCCGGAATTCGGCTGGACGTTGGCGAAGTTGCAGCCGAACAGCTTTTTCGCGCGTTCGATGGCCAGTTCCTCGGCGACATCGACAAACTGGCAGCCGCCATAGTAGCGTTTGCCTGGATAGCCCTCGGCATATTTGTTGGTCATGATCGACCCCTGCGCCTCGAGCACGGCGCGCGAGACGATGTTTTCCGAGGCAATCAGCTCGATCTCATGGCGCTGGCGACCGAGTTCGTTGCGGATGGCGCCGAAAATCTCGGGATCGGCATCGGCAAGCGTGGTTTCGAAGAAGGATTCGAATTTGTTCGACACTGCCGCTGCTGTTGCCATGGGCTGAACTCCTCAAGGTTCGGGGTCTGTCGCGCCATTAACACAGTTGCTTTCGGCCCGCCACGTTTGGAGCGCGAAATTTGCTGGCCGGATTGCGCCAGAGAGACTGGCGGCCTATTCCCTTGCCCTGCTGAAGGGCCGGCAGGCTTCGGTGAGCGTGATCTCGGTGAACAGCGCCTGCATCGTATGGTCGTTGATCTGGCCGGCGTGATGGCGCCGCGCACGCCGGCAACAGAGCCGGCGATCCGGACGCGCAGCCCGAACGGCTCGGCCTTGCGCTTGTGTAATCGCGCCGAGACGCGCGTCGCGATGTCGCCGACCCAGACCCGCAGGAAGCGCAGCCCCATCCGGCGATCGGCCCAGCGAAGCTTGTCGCGAAAGACCCGGCAACGAAAAAGGCCGCCCTTCCGGCGGCCTTTTGCAAATGAACTCAGCTGCTTAGAGCGCGGATGTGATCTGCAGCTCGTTGGCTCCGTCGAGGCCGTAAATGTCGTCACGGAACTGGACCACGCCCGGCCCTGTTGACCAGGCCGAGACGTAGAGAAAATAGACCGGCACCG
The DNA here is from genome assembly GCF_040319475.1 of Mesorhizobium sp. M0904. Classification (NCBI taxonomy): domain Bacteria; kingdom Pseudomonadati; phylum Pseudomonadota; class Alphaproteobacteria; order Hyphomicrobiales; family Phyllobacteriaceae; genus Mesorhizobium; species Mesorhizobium sp. M0904. The sequence continues at coordinate 83,640 of NZ_JAMYOC010000015.1, forward strand.
GATTGGTGACCTGCACCGGCGTGTTCTCCCCGGTCTTGATCGCCGCCTCGAAATGCTGGCGATCCCAGCCCGGTGTGTCGCGCAGAATCCAGGTGACGAGGTCGCGCACGTTCTGAACGCGCACGCAGCCAGAGGAATCGAAGCGCATCAGCTTGCCGAAAAGGCTCTGCTGCGGCGTGTCGTGCATGTAGACGCCGTCCGGGCTGGGGAAATTGATCTTGACCGAGGCCATCGCGTTGCCGGAACCGGGATCCTGGCGGAAGCGATATTTTTCGGCATCGTCGGTCGACCAGTCGACCGTCATTGGGTCGACCTCGCTGCCGTCCGGCGCGAACAGGCGGATATGGCTATCCTTGAGATAGTTGGGGTCCTTCCGCATCAGCGGAATGATGTCCTTGCGCACGATCGAGACCGGCGCGTTCCAGTACGGATTGACGATGATTTCGTTGATCTTGGAATTGACGATCGGCGTCTGGCGATCGATCTTGCCGACGATCGCGGTGTGGCGCAGCACAACGCGGTCGTTCTCGACAGCCTCGATCTGCGCCGCCGGGATGTCGACCAGCACATAGCGGTTGCCAAGCGTGCCGGCCCGCTCACGCAGCCGTTGCAGATTGGTCTGCAGCTGACCAAGCCGAACCGGCGCCGACACGTTCATTGCCGCGAAAGTATATTTGCCGGTGGTCCCGTCGGCCGGCAAGCCGTGACGCAACTGGAAGCGCTTGAGCGCCGAGTCGACGTAAGAATCGAACGCTTCCGAGAGCCCGGCGCTCTGCGCCAGATCGCCCGATATCATCAAGCGCCTGCGCAGCGGCACCACATCGGGATCCTCGACGCCAAGCTGCAGCTTCTTGGTGTCTGGAACCTGCTCCCAGCCGCCTTGCGCGACGATATTCTGATACTGCATGATCGCCTGCTCGGTGAAGGACACCGTCTGCAGGCTGAAGATCGGCAGCGTCGAGGCAACCTTGCCGCCTTCGCTGGCACGCGCATCGAATTGGTCGTCCCAATTGCCACGCGCCGAGGATTTCAGGATATCCCCGATCACATCCTGTGCACTGGCGCGGCCGGCGACCATTGCGGCTGCGAGCGCGGAGGCTCCTGAAAGGAAGAAACGGCGGCTGGTTCTCATGGATGGTCCAGACATTCTTGCTACAATTCAACCCACCGGGCGGTCTCGCCCGCACTCTAGAGTTGGCTTCTTAACAATTAGCCAACCATGGCCCGCATCACTTCGGTGTAAAAACACATGGGTGTAAAAACACATGGAAGTGACTTGAGCACAGGACAAATGCACGGCTTTGGCCCAGCATCACCCGCATCTTCGGTTCCATTCGAATATGGCGGCAACGTGGCTGTTGCTCGAATTTGGATCGGCCGGCCTGACGAAACGGCAAGACCGGTGCTTTTCGGCACCGGTCTTTGGTCTGCTCCGCGGCAGCACTTCCGTGGTCCAGCTTCAGATCTTGCTGCGGCGGGTGCGATTACATCCGATAGGCGATGGTATCGTTCCAGAACCGATCCAGCCGCTGCAGGGCGCGGTTCATCTGCTTGAACTCTTCCGTGTTGATGCCGCCGACCTGCTCGATCGAGCCGACATGGCGTTCGTAAAGGCCGGCGACGACTTCCGCCACCTCGTTGCCCTTCGGCGTCAGCGAGACACGGACCGAACGGCGGTCGATGCGCGAGCGCTGGTGGTTGATGAAGCCGAGATCGACCAGCTTCTTTAGATTGTAGGAGACATTCGAGCCGAGATAATAGCCGCGCGAGCGCAGTTCGCCAGCGGTCAGCTCCGAATTGCCGATGTTGAACAGCAGCAGCGCCTGGATGGCGTTGATGTCGGAGCGACCGTTGCGGTCGAATTCGTCCTTGATCACATCAAGCAGACGGCGATGCAGCCGCTCGACCAGCTGCAGCGATTCCATGTACAGCGAACGGATCGCCTCGCGGCGGTCATCGGATACGTTGGCGGTCTTCGCCGCCGGACGCGAATTGATCATTGTCTTTGCCTCTCGTTTGTCGCCCGGTGATTTTTTTGTTCTTCACCTTGATCGCGACACTATCGAATACTCATAAAATTCGACTTAAACGCCAAGGCTAACAAGAGCTTACCGGTAAGGGGTTTCGAAAGAGGCTTAACGGACGGTCACCCGAGCAAGGATGATTAACCTAAAGATTTAGCCAACGATCCTGGCCGGAATTGCTATCGCCGGGCTTGCCGCTTCTGGATCCAGATCACCACGCGGAACACTATGTAGAGCAGCGCCACCGCAAGGTGCGAGGCGACGATCAGCGGCCGGCGGCCGAACAAGTCGGGGAAGCCAGCATACATGACGCACTCGGTCACCGCGCAGATGAACCAGATCACCGGCCCCCAGGACGCCAGCATCCACAGGCCGGCGGCAGCGAATGGAAAAAACACCGCCAGCACCACCGCCGCCACCTGCCAGTGCACCGGCATCAGATCGAAGCGCCACAACTGGCCGGGGTAAACGCCGATCAGCCGGATCCAGTACAAGATGCCGAACAGCAGACAATAGCCGGCGATAACGCGCTGGAACCAGGCGAAGATGACCTCGATCGTCGAGGGCTGCAGCACCACGCGTCTCGAGGTGGCCTCGCTCACAGCTTCAGTTCCCGTTCGCCGAGCGATGCGAAATAGGCATCGACGTCGGCGGCGCTGACGTCATCGATGCCTGCCGGCCGCCATTGCGGCGTCGAGCCTTTATCGATGATGGCGGCGCGGATACCTTCATAGAAGTCGTGCCCGACAAGCATACGGTTGAGGATACGGAACTCCATTTTCATGCACTCGTCCATCGACAACGTCTGCCCGGCGCTGATCTGGTGCCACGCGACATGCAGGCTGGTCGGTGAACGTGTGCGGATGGTGGCCAGCGTCTTTGCCGCGAACTCGTCGGCGATGGCTGCCCGCTCCAGGCTGGCGACCATATCGGCCAGTGACGGCTGCGCGAAATGCCGAGCGATGGCTTCCAGCGTCGGCCTGTCTGTCTCGCGTTTGGCCGGGACGAAGCAGCCGCGCAGCACCGATTCCGGGTCGCCGCTTGCCGCCAGCCGGTCGAGAAAGCCGGGCTGGTCCTCCGCCTTGATCGTATGGGTGGCGAGGCCCGACCACAAAGCATCGCCATAGCGGATGCGGTTGCCGGTCAGCGCCAGATACATGCCGAAGCTGCCGCCGAGATCCGGCAACAGATGGCTGGCGCCGACATCCGGGAAAAAGCCGATGCCGACCTCTGGCATGGCAAATTGCGCGTTCTCGGTCAGCACCCGCTGCGAGCCATGGAAGGAGATGCCGACGCCGCCGCCCATGACGATGCCGTCGATCAGGGCGACATAGGGTTTCTTGAAACGGGCGATGCGGGCGTTCAGCCGGTACTCGTCGGCGAAGAACTCGACCGGCGGTTTTCCAGCCCGGCCGGCTTCGTAGATGTGGAGGATGTCGCCGCCCGCCGAAAATGCCCTGCCCTCGGCCTTGACGACGACGACGTCGACACCATCGTCGCGTTCCCAGCTGCGCAGCGCCTTGTCCAGCGCCTTGACCATGCGGTGGGTTACGGCATTGAGCGCCTGCGGCCGCGTCAGCGTGACGACGCCGGCCCTGCCCAACCTTTCGAAGCGAATCTCGTCGCCTCCGCCAAAATCCATCGCCAGAGAATCCCTCCCGCGCCCGCCGGGAGTGAAGTGCTAATGCGTGGCGCATAGCCACGTCAATGGCAGCGCCAATCCCGCCTGCTGGCCCGTGGCCGCAGCCGGTGCTAATGCTGGCGCTTTGAACTGGAAGGTTGGGCCATGCCTTGGTTGCCACGCCTTGCTGTTGTGGTGGTCGGCCTAATCGCTGCGAACACTCCTCCCCGTATCGGCCGAAACCGTGGATAGTCTCTACCAGTCGCAGACCATCGTCACCGGCCAGGGCGAGGTCAATCGCCAGATCGGTTTCAAGACATGTTTGGATGCGGTGCTGGTCCGTGTCTCCGGTGATCAGCGGCTGGCGAAAAAACCTGAGGTGGCGGCGCTGCGCGACAAGGCCGGCAGCTTCGTTGCCGAATTCCGCTACCACGACCGCCTTGAAGGCATTCCGGTCCATGACGAACAAGGCACGCACGACCGGCCGCATGATCTCACCTGCCTATACAGGCCCGACGTCATCGATCCGGTGCTTGCCGCGCTTGGCAGCAAGCCATGGCTTGCCGAGCGGCCACGCCTGGCGATTTTTCTGGCGGCGGAGCAAGGCACAAGGCATTTCGCGCTGACTGCCGACGACCAGCGCGGGGCGGCGATGCGCGAATCCTTCGTCAATGCCACCGGTCCGCTGGTCATGCGGATTTTGTTTCCCGAAGCGTCGATGCTGTCGGCCTCGAAGCTTGACGACCGGGCCCTGCGCCATGCCGATATGGCGACGCTGGACCAGCTTGCCCGAAAGGCCGGTGCCGATCAGGCGCTCGCCGGCAGCCTGATCTGGAGCGACAAAGAGTTGGGCTGGATCGCCGATTGGCGGCTTGCCATGAACGGCAAGGCTTATAAGTGGCAAGTGCGCGGTGTCAGCTTCGACGAGGCATTCCGCGTCGCCATGCGGGGTGCTGCGCAGATCCTGTCGGGCAATGGTCAACCAGAATAACGCCCAACAGGACCGCTGGCACAATCGTGTCGCATTGGTCAGCAGCGAAGGCTCGTGGTAAAAGCCGCCCGTCCGGAGTTTTGGCGATGAACAAATTCACACCTGCAAAGCCTGCCGGCGCGCGCAGCGTCGACGAGATCACCGGCAGCCGGCGGCTGCGGCGCATGCGCAAGGCCGATTGGTCGCGCCGCCTTGTCCAGGAGAACCGGCTCTCGGTCGACGATCTGATCTGGCCGATCTTCGTCGTCGACGGCAGACAAGTGCGCGAACCGATCGCCGCCATGCCCGGCGTGTTCCGCCTGTCGCTCGACCTCGCCGTCAAGGAGGCTGAGCGCGCGGCCAAGCTTGGCATTCCGGCGATCGCCACTTTCCCCAATGTGGAGCTCGGCCTGCGCGATCAGACCGGTTCGCACATCCTCGATCCCGAAAACATCATCAACCGCGCCACCCGCGCCATCAAGCGGGCGGTGCCGGAGATCGGCATCATCACCGACGCGGCGCTGGATCCGTTCACCTCGCATGGCCATGACGGCATCTTGCGCGAGGGCATTATCGTCAATGATGAAACGGTGGAGCAGGTGTCGGCGGCGGCCGTCATTCAGGCGGCGGCGGGGGCCGACATCATTGCCCCCTCGGACATGATGGACGGCCGGATCGGTGCCATCCGCGATGCGCTCGACGCCAATGGATTTCAGGATGTAGCGATCATGTCCTATGCGACCAAGTTCGCATCCGCCTTTTACGGCCCCTATCGTGAGGCGGTCGGCACCGCCGGCCTGCTCAAGGGCGACAAGAAGACCTATTACATCGACCACGCCAATTCCGACGAAGCGGTGCGCGAGGCCGAGCAGGATCTAGCCGAAGGCGCCGACATGCTGATGGTCAAGCCCGGCCTGCCCTATCTCGACATCATCCGCCGGCTGAAGGACGAGTTGCAGATGCCGACCTTCGCCTATCAGGTCTCGGGCGAATATTCGATGATCAAGGCCGCCGCCGCCAATGGCTGGATCGACGGCGACAAGGCAATGCTGGAATCGCTGCTCGCGTTCAAGCGCGCCGGCTGCGACGGGATTCTCACCTACTTTGCGCCCGAAGTAGCGGCGATGCTGAAGGGATAGGTGATCGCATCGTTTTGGGACTTTGGTGCATGGGATGGGGCCTGTCGTAAACCTTCGGGATTGGCCGAATCCTCCCTCCCCCTCGTCATCCTGGGGCGGAGCAGGAGCGAAGCTCCGTCGCGGAGACCCCAGGATCCATGCCGTGACCTGGCGGCAGCGCTCCGGCGGATCGAAAACGAACGCACCCATCCGGTTCTCCGAAAAAGTTCGGCCCATTCCGGATTGGTCTTCTTGATCTCCATTCGCGTGGTTCGTCGTTCTGGGCCGCTGTATTCTTCGGCCGATGTCACGGCATGGATCCTAGGGTCTGCGCCGCGTCGCTTCGCTCCTTGCTTCGCTCCAGGATGACGACGGGATGGTTGGTTATGGCCAATCGCCAGCGTTGGGAGATTGGCGGTTGTGGCCCAGCCGTTCATCGCTAGCCGGCGATCCAAAAACACCGCTTGCAAAATGCAATCAGTTAAGCTAACCCGATAACTGCTTGCATGTCACAATTGGTTATCGAGGAGGCTCTCATGTCCAAACTTCGCGTCAGCGCTTTCACCCTGTCGATCGACGGCTTCGGCGCCGGTCCCGACCAAGACCTGAAGAACCCGCTGGGTGTTGGCGGGGAAGCCCTGCACGGATGGATGTTCGGCACCCGCACTTTCCGCAAGATGGTCCTCGGCAAGGATGGCGGGACCACGGACACTGACGAGGCGTTCGCCGCACGCAGCTTCGAAAACGTCGGCGCATGGATCCTCGGCCGCAACATGTTTGGGCCAATCCGCGGCGAATGGCCGGATGACAGCTGGAAAGGCTGGTGGGGTGACAACCCGCCCTACCATGTGCCGGTCTTCGTGCTCACGCATCATCCGCGTGATCCGATTGTAATGGAGGGCGGCACGACCTTCTATTTCGTGACCGATGGCATCCACTCAGCGCTACAAAAGGCGAAAGCAGCGGCTGACGGCAAGGACATAAGGCTCGGCGGCGGCGTCGCCACGATCCGGCAATATCTCCAGGAAAAGCTCATCGACGAATTGCATCTGGCGATCTCACCGGTCCTGCTCGGCGCCGGCGAGAACCTTTTTGCCGGCATCGACATGCCCAAGCTCGGCTATCGCTGCAGCGAGCAGGTCGCGACGCCGAAAGCCACGCACGTCATCATCGAACGTGCCTAGCTTGTCGCAGGGCGCCACAGAGCAGCGCCCTCCTCGCCGCTTTAGTCAGTACTTCTCCGGCACATACAGTTCGCGCGGCAGTACCTGGCGCTCGTATTCGGGATTGAAGACGCGCTCCGGCAGTATGATCTCTTCGTGCGGCACCTCCTCATAAGGCATCTGCTTGAGGAGTTGGTCGATGCAGTTCAGCCGTGCCCGTTTCTTGTCGTTGCCCTCGACGATGAACCACGGGGCGCCACCCTTGCCCGCCGAGTCGCGGCCCTCGAAGACCACGACGAGCTTCTTCTTGTGATAGGCGACCCAGGACTGCAGCTTGATCAATTCGGATTGCAGGATGATGAGATCGCGAAAATACTGCAGGCGGTCGATCGATGGCGGATGCGCATTCTTGTAGATCTTGGCGATCTCCATCGACAGCGCCGGCTCCGAGATTTCCAGCTTATAATCTTCGTCGAGCGTGTCGGCGAGTTCCGCTTCCAGCCAGTCCCCGGCCGGGGAATTCTGTTTTATCTCGATCATTTGCGCTGCTCCGCTTACAGTCCTTGCCGGCCGCTGTCAGGCGCTCCGCCGCCCGGCCCGGCGGCCGGAAATCGAAGCGCTGAACCGATGTTAGTATAGGCCGGCAATGACGGTTTTATTGCAGCCACTGCTGCGCTGGCTGTGCGTTCAATCCGAAAGATGTGATCGAGCTTGCCCTGCGGAACTGGCGACAAGCGGAACGAATTATCCTACAAATGCCCGGTTCATTGAGGGCTGTCGTTTGCAACGCCCTTTCCCGATAAATCGTGAGGATACGACATGGAATACCGCACTCTCGGCCGTTCCGGGCTGAAGGTTTCGACGCTGACCATGGGGACAATGACATTCGGCGGCGGCGGCGCGTTTTCGGCGGTCGGCAAGACCGACCTCGACGAGGCGCGTCGGATGATCGACCTTTGCATCGATGCCGGCGTCAATGTTATCGACACCGCCAACGTCTATTCGAACGGCGTGTCGGAAGAGATCATCGGCGAGGCGCTCGGAGGCAAGCGCAAGGGCGACGTGCTGATCGCCTCCAAGGCACGCATGCGGATCGGCAAAGGCCCCAACGATGAAGGCTTGTCGCGCTACCATCTGATCCGCGAATGCGAGAGGAGCCTGAAGCGCCTCAGGACCGATGTCATCGACATCTATTTCCTGCACGAGTGGGATGGCCTGACACCGCTAGAGGAAACCATCGCCGCGCTCGACACGCTGGTCGCGCAGGGCAAGGTCCGTTATGTCGGCTGCTCCAATTATTCCGGCTGGCAAGTGATGAAGGGGCTGGGGATCAGTGACCGTCATCACCAGCCGCGCTTCGTCACCCAGCAGATCCATTACACGTTGGAAGCGCGCGAGGCCGAGTATGAATTGTTGCCGATCTCGGTCGACCAAGGGCTCGGCGTGCTGGTCTGGAGCCCGCTTGCCGGCGGGTTGCTGTCCGGTAAATACCACCGTGACCAGCCGACCGCCCGCCAGCTCAGCGGCTGGTCGGAACCGCCGATCCGCGACGAGGACCGGCTGTGGCGGATCGTCGACGCGCTGATCGACATCGGCAACAACCACGGTGTGTCGGCGGCGCAGGTTGCGCTTGCCTGGCTGCTCGGTCGGCCCGCCGTCAGCTCGCTGGTGATCGGCGGACGAACCGAAGCGCATTTCAAAGACAATATCGCCGCTGCAAGCCTTGTGCTTGGCGATGAGGAGCGCACACGCCTCGACGCGGTCAGCAGGCCGCCCGTGCTCTATCCTTACTGGCACCAGCAATTCACGGCAAAGGACCGGTTCGGTCCGGCCGATCTCGTCCTCGACCGCGACGGCGCCTGAAAACAGCCTGAAGCCAGGTTCCCGGACTGCGCCGAGATATGGAGCCGATCGTGCCTTGCGGTGTTGTGTTTGCGGCCCAATGCTCCTAGGCAAAGGCCAAGCACAATGAAAGGAACCGATATGGCACGAGCACCGAACTACGGTCAGGAACGCAAGGAACGCGACCGGCAGAAGGCTGCCAAGAAGGCGGAAAAGCAGGCTGCCAAGGTCGCAGCCAAGGAGCGATCGAAGCCCGAGGGCGAGAGCGAGTCCCAAACCAAAACCGAAACGGCCGAGTGATGACGCCCGGCCTGTCAGGCGGTCCGGGCCTCGGTCAAATCCCGCTATGCCTCAGGCGGGCGCCTTGTCGCTGACGAAGACGTTCACTTCACGAGCGGCGGCAATGAAGGCCCGTCTTGCGTTCATGGCCGGCTTGTCGCCGGCCAGCGCATCATGACAGGCCTGCAGCGCTTCGCGGTGCTTGGGGCTGCGCTTGCCGGGCCAATTGTTGAGGAGGTAGTCGGAAGCCTCGCGGGCCGTACGCAAGAGCTGATTGCTTCCTGCCGCGCCCTTGACGGTCACGGGTGTGTCAAATCGGTTGTTTTCCATCGCCGCTCTTACGCCATCGGCATTTGCGAAGCGAGACCGAAAGTAGCATTCTTCGCTCATCTGCCCTTTTTCGTCATCAATGGCCGCGGATCCTCACTCAAGCGACGACGGCAAATCCCCGGGCGCGCAGGCCGCGCCGGTCGTTGCGCAGCGAGGTCACCAGCCGGTCGCGGCTGCCGATGATATGGGTTGAAAGCAGGCGGGCAGCGCTATCGGCATCGCCGGCCCGTACCGCCGACAGAATGGCATGGTGTTCGGCCCAGGCACGGCCAAGTGCTGCCTCGTCGCGAACCTCGAGCCAGCGGGCGCGCGACAGGCGTGTCATCGCGTCGCGAACCGCTCTGAACAGAAACTCGTTGCCGGACAGACGCGCCAACTCGATATGAAAGTCCATGCCGACGCGATGCCATTCCTCGCGCGGCGTCTTGTCGTCGCAAGAATCGAGCATCCCCTCAATGATTTCGACGGCACTCCGGTCCTGCAAGGTGCAAGTTATTCTGAGCGCCGCGACCTCGACCGCCTCGCGATAGACGGCGATCTGCTCGAGTTCGGCGAGATTAATAGGCGAGACCGTCCAGCCGCGGCCGTCGCGGCAGATCAGGCCTTCGGTCTCGAGCCGCAGCAATGCCGCCCTGACCGGCGTGCGCGAGGCGCCGAAACGGCTTTCGACCCAGCGCTCCGTCAGCCGCTCGCCGGGACCGATCTCGAGCCCGAGGATCATCTCGCGAAGCTGCTTTTCGACGTTTTGCATCTGCGACATTGGCGTTCCTTTTGTTGGAGCCGGTTCATTGGCTCTCTGTTCACCGGCCATTTGTTGCCGATCCCTTTGCAGGGGCCGCATTGACAGCGACCAGCCTTGCGTCCATGATGGATACCAATCTGGTATACCAAAATGGGATCCACAACAAGTTTTCATCCAAGCCGGCGGGACAGGACAGGACATGCCGCAAGACGCCACCCTCGCCACGCAAGGCACGCACACCGTCCACTGGCGTCGCAATCTCGCCGTGTGTTTTGCCGGCTCGTTCAGCACGCTTGTAGCGATGACGCTGCTGTTGCCCTTCCTGCCGCTGTACGTCGAGCAGTTGGGCGCCGAGGGTCACGCGGCGATCGTCCAGTGGTCGGGCATTGCCTACGGCGCCACCTTCCTTGCTGCCGCGCTGGTTGCGCCCTTGTGGGGGCGGCTAGGCGACCGCTACGGCCGCAAACTGATGCTGGTGCGTGCCAGTTTCGGCATGGCGCTGTGCATGTCGCTGACCGGCATGGTGCAGACCGTCTGGCAATTGGTGCTCCTGCGCCTGCTGATCGGCTTTGCCGGCGGCTATTCTTCGGGCTCGACCATCCTGGTTGCCATGCAGACGCCGAAGGATCGCTCTGGCTGGGCGCTGGGCGTGCTGTCGGCCGGCATAACCGCCGGTGCTCTGGTCGGTCCGCTGCTCGGCGGCGCGCTGCCGCCGCTGATTGGAATCCGCGCCACCTTCCTGCTCGCCGGCGGCGTCATTTTCCTGGCGTTTCTGGCAACCACCTTGCTGATCAGGGAGGCCCCTCGCCCGGTTGCCGTCAAGGCGGCGTCACAAGAAAAAGCGAGAGGCGGCTGGTCGCAGATTCCCGACAAGCGCCCCGTCGTCGCCATGCTGGCGACCGGCATGCTGTTGAGTTTTGCCACCATGTCGATCGAGCCGATCATCACCGTCTATGTCCAACAGCTCATCGAAGATCAGAGCCAGGTCACGCTGATCTCCGGCATCGTCATGTCCGCGGCAGCGCTCGGCGCCATCCTGTCAGCGTCGCGGCTCGGCAAGCTCGCCGACCGTATCGGCCATTGGAACGTAATCGTTGCCGCACTCGCCGTCTCGGCGCTGCTCCTGATCCCGCAGGCCTTCGTTACGCAGGGCTGGCAACTCGTCGGCCTGCGTTTCTTGATGGGCCTGGCGCTTGGCGGTCTCGTGCCCTGCATCACCAGCGTCATCCGCCACAATGTGCCAGACGGCGTCGGCGGCAATGTGCTGGGCTTGTCGATCTCGGCGCAATATGTCGGGCAGGTCGCCGGACCGTTGCTCGGCGGCTTCGTCGGCGGCCATTTCGGTATGCGCTCGGTGTTTCTCGGCACATCGGTGCTGATGGCGGGCGGAGCGGCCTATAACTGGCTGGTCCAGTCGCGCCGCGAACGCGCCATGCTGGCGGAAGCCGGCAAATCCTGACACGGTTCGCCGCACTATCTCAGGCGGTCGCCAGGAATCGCGGAGGCGTGGAAATGAGCATGGCTGAACAGACGGCGGGCAGTCGCATTCTGATTTTTGCCGGCAGCCTATGCGGCGCAACCGGCGTGGCTCTTTCGGCGGCGGCGGCACATCTCGGCGGCGCTTTCGTCGGTACGGCCGCATCCTTCCTGCTCATGCATGCGCCGGTCTTCCCTTACCGTCGGGCTGCTCGGTGGCAATAGAATCCTGCGAACCGGAAGCCTCATCCTTCTCGTCGGGCTTCTGCTTTTCTCGGGAGATCTTTTGGCCCGCGACTTCCTTGGCTCGCGGCTGTTCCCGATGTCGGCGCCGATCGGCGGCACGTTGCTCATCGGCGGCTGGCTCGTGATGGCCGCCTCGGCGCTGGTACACCCGCGCCGCCATTGATGCGGCAACCAATGGCGGCCGCTGCTCTTTTCGCCAGCCGCGCTCGATCCACGAGCTCTGTCTTGCCAGCTCAGTCTTGCGGACGTTCGGGCCGGACTTGGCCGTCGCGCTTGGGCGTCTTGACTATACGCCGTCGCTCCAGCCGTTCGGTGGCCGGCGAGATGCCCCAATAATTGCGATAGATGTCTTCGAACAGATGCTTGATCGGATGCATGGCTTAATGTCCTCTAGCTTTTTGAATCGATCCATTGCGCGGGCACAAATAATAGGCCGCCGATCAGCTCCGCTTGCGCCCTACGAGGAAACGCAGGTCGCGAATCCACGGACCGGTCCTGTCGCGCCCCTTACGGACATCCGCGCCCGAGCGGATGCTCCAGTCGTTCCGGTAAATGTCCTCGAACAGATAATTGACCGGGTGCATGGCGCTCTCCTCTTGTATCGATCCAATCTGCGGATAAAAACCGCTCTTGGATCGATTCAAGAATACGCGTCACATTATAAATGTCAAGCAGAAATTTGAATCGATCCAAGGAAGATGTTAGGTAATCGGCGATACTGTTGGACAGGAGTCCTGGAGACAAACAAATGGCATCACTCACCGAAGGCGGCAGGAGGCCCATCCGGCTGGCGGACATCGCCAAGGCCGCGGGCGTATCGCACGGCACTGCCTCCAATGTCTTCAGCCGTCCCGAAATCGTGCGCGAGGAGGTCCGCGAGCGGGTCAAGGCGGCGGCCGACGCGCTGGGCTACGCCGGCCCGGATCCCAAGGGCCGCCTGCTGCGCGCCGGCAAGGTCAATGCAATCGGCGTCGCCACAACCGAGCCGCTGTCTTATTTCTTCGACGACCCGTTTGCCCGCGTGATGATGGCCGGCATCTCGGAGGCCTGCGACGCCACCGGCGCGGGAATAGCCCTCGTGTCGGCTGGCAACGAGGAAAAACTTGCCTGGAATATCCAGAGCGCCCTCGTGGACGGCTTCATCCTGTTCTGCATCGAGGGCGGTCCGCGTCTCGTTGAGCTGACGCGCGAACGAAAGCTCCCCTTCGTCGCGCTCGAGCTCGGCTCGCAGGACGACACGGTCTCCGCGATCAGTATCGACAATGTTGCCGGCGGCCGGCTCGCGGCGCGCCATCTGGCGGAACTTGGACATCGCCGCTTCGCCGTGTTGTCGCTGGCCTTCGCGGACGACAGCACCGGTCTTGTCTCGCCCGAGCAGGTCCGGACGGCGTCCTATACCGGAACCCGTGATCGCCTCCTCGGCTATTTCGAAGAGCTTTCCCGGTTTGGTGTCGACACCACCAAAGTGCCGGTCTACGAGACCGAAAACGATAAGGCGAGCACAAGGGCTGGCCTTGAAACCATCTTCGCCTCGGCGGAACCGCCGACCGCCATCCTGGCGATGTCGGACCGGATCGCAATGGTGGCATTGGAATGGCTCAACGCACGGGGCATCGCGGTTCCCCGCGATGTTTCCGTCGTCGGCTTCGACGGCGTGCCTGAAGCCGCAACTTGCGAGCCTCCGCTCACCACCATCGCCCAGCCGATCGCCGAGATCGGCCGCCGGGCAGCGCGAAGAATCCTCGACTTCGACGGCACGGTGCGGCGAGAAACGCTCGACGTCGAACTTGTCGTCAGGGCATCGTCCGGACCACCGCCAAGTACAGGCTGACTGGGGCAGATCGGCTCCAAATCTTATCTATTGGCCGCCATGGGACCGATGCCAAAGGATGGACGAACAGGCAGCGCCTCGTTGCGGACCGGCTTGCCCTTGCCGGACCAGCCGATTGCGGACAGCCACTCCAGATAAAAGGCGAGCGCGAACTGCATGGCGATGCCGGCGGCGAGCAGCAGACTGTCATAGGCAATGCCGCCCGGGTTGATCAGCTTCATCACCTGCGCCGCCATGGCAATCACCGTGCCGGCAATGAAAACCGGCAGCGAGCGTTTGCCCAATATGGCGAGCGGATTGTCGCGGCCGGTGCGGACCAGGTTCGAGACGAAAGGCAAGGCGACGACCAGATAGCTCATCGCCAGGATGTGCAGCAGCCGCGGCAACGACAGGAACGTCTTGTCGAAACCGGTCAGCACCACCGGCAGGTCGAGCCATGACACATGCCCCCACAGCGGGCTATGCACCCAGACGAGCGCCGTCAGCACATAGGCGGCCGCCGCGCCGACCAGCCATCGATTGACCGGGATGGTGCCGCCGCGCCGCACATGCAACACGCTGGCCATGCCGATATTGAACAGCAATTGCCATGACAGCGGATTGAGGAACCAGAACCCGGGCTCCGGGTAGTTCGGCGGCGCGATCTGGTAGATTCCGGCAACCAGCCAAAGGGCTGCGGACACGGCAAGCGCGGCCAGTGGCCTGTAGCTGATGAACAGCAGGAAGGCCGGCGCCATCAACAGCAGCACCGCATAGACCGGCAGTATGTTGTTGTAACCGAGCTGATGGCCGAGCGTGACGACACCGACCAGGACTTGCGGCGGATTCCTGACGAGCGGCTCGATGTTGATCAGCGTCAGAAGGTCCGGCCGTTTCGCAAACACCGCCGCTGCGCAGAAGATGGCCATGACCACCATCGTCGTGACGATGTGGGTGACATAGAGCACGCCGGCGCGGCGCCACATCTTCAGCGTTGCGACCAACCGGCTTCCCGGCTGGAATCTGGTGCCGTAGGCAAGAGCGACGGACATGCCGGAGATCAGCACGAAGGCCTCGGCCGCATCCGAAAACCCGAAATTCTTGTAGGTCAGGGTTTCGAAAACTGTGCCCGGCACGTGGTCGATGAATATGGTCAGGAGGGCGAGTGCCCGGAACACGTCAATACGCGTATCGCGTTCCGGCGAAACTGGCATGGTCATCGATAAAAGGCCTTAAAGCTGGTTGTTCATGCGCGGTATGCGACCACCCGGGCGACCACCCGGCGCACACTGCTTCGAATCCCTCCCGCGGGGATTATATCGGCAAAGAAACGGACTGAAATGCGCCCGGTTCAATCAACTTTCGCGGAGCTTGAAAATATTCCGTTTTGAAGCCGGCAAATGAATGAAAACATCGTGAAAACAAAAGGATGCAACTATGTCCGAAAAACCTCCGGAAGATGACTTTTTGCGGCGCGACCTGCCATTTTTTTATCGCGTTTACAGGCCCGCAGCACCAACCGGAGAGTGCCTCTTTCTGCTGCATGGATCGGGTGTCGACGAGACGACTCTGGTGCCGCTGGGGCGCCAAGTCTCGCCGCACGCCACCTTGGTGGCGGTGCGTGGCCGCATCGCCCAGGAAGACGGTTTCCGCTGGTTCAGGCGGATTTCGCCGATACGATTCGAGCAGGACAGCATCCGCAAAGAGGCGGACGCTTTCGCTGACTTCATCCCCAAGGCCGCGAAACGCCACGACCTCGATCTCGCCCGAGCCTCCTTCATCGGCTACTCCAACGGCGCCAACCTGGTTTCAAGCGTGATGCTGCTTCATCCGCGGCTGATCGTCCAAGCGGCTTTGCTGCGCCCGATGCCGGTTCTGGACGAGGTGCCGCCGGCGGATCTCAGCAACGCACGGGTGGTAATCTTATCCGGCGCCGACGACCTGATTTACCGGCCCTTCGCACTCGCGCTGGTCGGACTGCTCAGCCGGCATGGCGCCAAAGTCGAGGCCCACACCGTCGCCTCCGGCCATGAAATCGGCAATCCGGACGCCGCGATCGTCAGGCGGTGGCTGGCAGATCCTGCAGCCGCCGTTGCAACGTCAGATCGATAAGCCTCGAAGCTAGCCTCGCCCCATGCGGTTCCAGGCGTCCAGCCCGGCGATCTTGTAGGCTTCGGCCAGCGTCGGATAGTTGAAGGTGTTGTTGACGAAGAAGTCGACAGTGCCACCGAGATTGATGACCGCCTGGCCAATGTGGATGAGTTCGGTCGCGCCCTCGCCGACAATATGGGCGCCGAGCAGACGGCGTGTTTCGATCGAAAACAGAAGCTTCAGAAAGCCGGTGTTGACGCCCATGATGTGGCCGCGCGAGGTCTCGCGAAACCGCGCCACGCCGACCTCATAGGCTGCACCACTCTCGCGCACCTGCTCCTCGGACTGGCCGACAGTGGAGATTTCCGGCACGGCATATATGCCATAGGGAAAGGTTTCGGGCGGCGGCGGCAACGGCACGCCGAACGCGTGGCAGGCGGCCACCCTGCCCTGCTCCATCGAAGTCGAGGCCAGGCTCGGAAAACCAATGACGTCGCCGGCGGCATAGATGTTGGGCGCGCTTGTCTGGAACGTCTGCGGATCGACCTTGATGCGGCCCCTGGGATCGGCCTCAATGCCGACCGCTTCCAAGCCCAGGCTGCCGACATTGCCGGTACGCCCTGCAGCATAAAGCACCATCTCGGAACGTATGGTGCGGCCGTCGGCCAGCATCACCTCGGCATGATCGGGTTTCGAGGCGATCTCCTTGACGGCGCTGCCCAAGCGGATGGTCATGCCGCGGTCGCGCATCTGATGGATGAAGTCGTCGACGATCTCGCGGTCGACGAAATCCAACATGGTATTGCGCGGCTCGACCAGCGTCACCGACACGTCGAGCGCCGAAAAGATCGTTGCATATTCGACGCCGATGACGCCGGCGCCGATCACCGTCAGAGTGCGCGGCAGGCGGTCGAGCTCCAGCATCTCGTCGCTGTCGAAGATCCGTGTCTTGTCGAACGGCACGTCGCGCGGCCGGTGCGGCCGGGTGCCGACCGCGATCAGCGCATGGGCGAAGCCAACCTCGCTGTAGTCGCCGGTGTCGGTGGTCAGGCTGACCTTGTTGGGGCCGAGGAATTTTGCCGCGGCACGTGCGCTCTTGACCGTGTTGCGCATGAACTGGTGCTGCAGCACCTCGACCTCATGGTCGAGCGTCTTATGCAGGCGCTCGACCAGATCGCCAACCGAAATGTCCTGCTTGACCCGGTAGCCGCGACCGTAAAAGCCGCGCTCGCGCCAGCCTGAGAGGTTGAGCACCGTCTCGCGCAACGTCTTCGACGGGATGGTGCCGGTATGCACCGACACGCCGCCGAGGCGCCGGCCTCTGTCGACCACCAGCACCGACTTGCCGAGCTTGGCCGACTGCACCGCGGCGCGGCGCCCGGATGGGCCGCTGCCGATGACCAGCATGTCGTAGTCCATGTCGCCCCGTCCCCTCGGCTTGGCGCTTTTGTTGCGCCGCAGCAAGCTAACGCTATCCGCGCCACAAATTCAACAAGTCACAGACGGCGCCAAGTGCTCCGTCACCATCTACATGGTGGACGGCTCGATCTTGATTCCGCCGCGAACCTTCACCATTTCATCCACAAGCGGCCCCGTGCATTAACCCGGGTTCGATTACGAGGAAATGACATGAACGCTCGCGTTCTCGACGGCGAAATCATCACCAGCAGGCTCGAAGATATCAGCGCCTATGAGGGCGTACGCACGCGGCGCATTCTCGCCTTCTTCATCGATTATTTCATCGTGGCGCTGCTCACCATTCCATTCGCGATCCTGGTGTTCTTGTTCGGGCTGTTGACGCTCGGCCTCGGCTGGATGCTGTTTTCCATTCTCGTGCCAGCCGTCGCCATCCTCTACATCTGGAACACGCTCGGCAGTAAAGACCAGGCCACCACCGGCATGAAGATAATGGGCATCCGGCTCGACCGACTCGACGGCAGCCCCATCGACGGGCTGACCGCCGTCGTGCATTCGGTGCTGTTTTGGGCCGGCAATGTCATCCTTTCGCCGCTGGTCCTGCTGGTGAGCCTGTTTTCCGATCGCAAGCGCACGCTGCACGACCTGCTGCTCGGCACTGTCGTCAGCCGCAGCGGCCGCTGAGCAGACTTTTGAAGCGCGGCCGCAGCCTTTGCGCACAAATGTGAAGACGTCCAATCAACCAGGCTTTCACAATCCTGTTGAATTTTTCGGCTTCCGCGCCAAAGGTAGAGCGATTCGCAGGAGTGTTTCCAAGGCTCGATGACGCAGCACCCGACCCAGTCGCCGCAGTTCTTTCTGACCGCGCCCTCGCCATGTCCCTATCTCGAGGGCCAGTTCGAGCGCAAGGTGTTCACACACCTGGTCGGCGACAAGGCCCCGGAAATGAACGATCTGTTGACGCAGGGTGGATTCAGGCGGTCGCAGAACATCGCCTACAGGCCGGCTTGCGAGACCTGCCGCGCCTGTGTGTCGGTGCGCATCCTGGCGCAGGAATTCACCGCCAGCCGCAACATGAAACGGGTCATACAGCATAATTCGGATCTGGTCGGCGCCATGCACGACGCCGAGCCCTCCACCGAGCAGTATTCGCTGTTCCGCAGCTATCTCGACGCCCGCCATCGCCGTGGCGGCATGTCCGATATGACCGTGCTCGACTACGCCATGATGGTAGAGGATACCCATGTCGACACCAAGGTCATCGAATACCGTCGCCGCGGACCCGACAGCTTCATCACCGGCAAGGGCCAGGGCGAGCTGATCGCCGTGGCGCTCACCGACAAGATGGCCGATGGCCTGTCGATGGTCTATTCCTACTTCAACCCGGACTTCGAGGACCGCTCGCTCGGCACCTTCATGATCCTCGACCACATCGCCCGCGCCAGGGCGATGGGCCTGCCCCATGTCTACCTGGGTTACTGGGTCAACGGCTCGCGCAAGATGAATTATAAGATGCGCTTCCAGCCGCAGGAGCATCTCGGCCCGAAAGGTTGGGAACGCTACAATCACGAAGCGGTTTCGCGCTGATCTTCGCTTTCGGTGTTCAGTCTTAAATTGTTTCGAGGAAGATGCCCGCTGGGCTTCCGGCCGATCGGCTGGAAACCGGGCAGGTCAATTTTGCGCCTCCAAGCCTACGCGAGAATTGCCGCATGTCTTCCCACAACGAGCACCAGAGAGGCCTTCTGATCACCGCCATCGGCGGGCTGACGCTGACGGTCGACATTCCGCTGATCCGGCTCGCCGATGGCGAGGCATGGACGATCCTGCTGTTGCGCACCGGTACGACCTTCGTCGCCACGCTCATCATCTGGGCCGTCTGGCGCTCGCTGAGCGCAAAGGCGCCGCAGCTTATCCCGGGCTGGTCAGGGCTCATCGTTGCCGCCCTCTACGGGCTCGGCTCGATCGCCTTCATCACCGGCGTCTACAGCACCTCGACCGCCAACCTCGTTTTCATCCTGGCGTTCACAACCATGTTCGCGGCCCTTTTGTCATGGCTGTTCCTGAAGGAGAGGCCACGGCCCCTGACGCTTGCAGCGCTGGCACTGATGATCGTCGGCGTGACGATCATTGTCGGCGATTCCGTTGGAACCGGACATCTCTTCGGCGACCTGATGGCGCTATGCTCGGCTTTCATGATCGCAGCGGCCATCACTATCTCGCGCGCAAGCGGCAAGGATATGGGTTTCACGGCGCTGATCGGAGTGGTCCTGCCGCTGGCCGTCGCCGCCCTGATGGTTTCCAAGGTGGGTTTTCACGTCAACGCGCCATGGTGGATCGTCTTCAACGGTGCCGTCATCATGCCGATCTCTTTCTTCTGCCTCGCCAACGGCCCGAAATACATCTCCGGGCCGGAAGTGGCGATGTTCTACCTGTTAGAAACCGTGCTGGCGCCGGTCTGGGTGTGGATGATCTTCGCCGAAGCGCCGTCGCGCTACAGCCTGATCGGCGGCGCAATCCTCATCATGACCTTGATCGGCCATTCGCTCTGGCAGTTGCACGAGGGGCGCAAGCGCCGCGCCACGTTCGCCGTCAGTCACCCGGCCTGATTCTTTTTCGCGGCGGCACGTTCGGCGACAATTTCGATCTGCGGCGGCGCGTCATCGTGCTCCGCCGGTTCGGCGGCAGCGAGTTCATCGGTCAGTTCCACTTCGCGCAGCCATTCGCGCCAGATTGCGACCAGCAGGGCCATCAGCACCGGGCCTATGAACAGGCCGAGAAAACCCATCGTCTTGACGCCGCCGATCAGGCCGAAAAAGGTTGGCAGGAAGGGCAGCTTTATCGGCCCGCCGACCAGCTTTGGGCGCAATGTCTTGTCGACGACGAAGAGTTCGACCGCGCCCCAGACGAACAGTGCCAGCCCAGCCATCGGCGAGCCGCTGGCGGCGAGATAGATCGAGACCAGCGTGAAGGACAGGGGCGCGCCGCCGGGGATCAGCGCCATGATGCCGGTCAGCGCGCCGAGCGTCACCGGCGAAGGCACGCCGGCCAACCAGTAAGCGATGCCCAGCACCAGCCCTTCGCCGATGGCGATAACGGTCATGCCGGTCACCGTCGAGGAGATCGTCGCCGGCACCACGCGTGAGATCCGTTCCCATCTGGCCGGCAGGATGCGTTCGCCGAGGCGATCGACCTGTCCGGCGAAATGCTCGCCGTCACGATAGGCGAAGAACAGCGCGATCATCATGAACAGCAGCGTCAGCAAAAGGCCGAAGGCGCTGCCGCCCGCGGCAAGCACGCCGCGGTAGATGCTGCCGATATTGGCGCCGCTGATCAGCTGGATCAGTTCGCCGATACCGCCAGGGTGGCCAACGTTGACCGTCCATTGTTCATTGAGCCATTCGCCCACCACCGGCATGGTGGCAATCCAGTGCGGCGTCGGCGCACCGTAGCGGTTGGTCTCGATCGACCAGTTGACCCATTCGCGCACCTCATTGATGGCGTAGGTGCCGGCAAGCGCGATCGGCACCACCAGGAAGGTCAGGATGAACAAGATCGCAAGCGTCGCCGCGATGGTGCGGTTGCCGCCGACGCCGGCGAGCAGCCGTCGGTAGAGCGGCCAGCTGGCGAAGGCGATCACCAGGGCGGCAAGGACCGGAAACAGGAAGCCGTGGAAGAAGTAAACGCCAGCGGCAACGATCAGCACCAGGAGCCAGCGCGCCGCCGACAGCGGCGGAATGACAGCGGCCCTGAGCGGCGTCGACAGGCCAAACAGGCGCTGCTGCCGCTCCGGCTTCTGTATCCTGACTTCCTTCAAGCGCCCAATTCTCCCTGGCCCATAGCGTCGCTTATGCACTGATATAGTGCAGCAATCGTGACGACATTCCAAATGTTTGGGTAGAGCTGCTAATCTCCCCGCTTGAGGAGGAGATGGCCGGCAGGCCAGGGGGGTCGCCGAGCGTGAGACGCCAGCCTCCTCTGTCTGCGATACGTGAGGCGCCAGTCCCCTCCGTCTGCGATAAGGGTCGTGTCTGGACGTTCCGACCCCCTCTGTCGCCTTCGGCGACATCTCCCCCTCAAGGGGGGAGATACCGCTTCACCCGAACTTCCCCGTGCGCGGGAACCCCTTCGGCACCATGCGGCCGGCCGAGGCGCGGGCGCCAATCCATTCGGCAAGCTCGTCACGCGATTTGGTAAAGGTGCGGTCTGCCGAATCCTGCCAGGACAGGCCGCTTGCGAGCGTGAAGGTCTTGAGGTCCAGGACGCCGCCGTCCTTGTACTTCTGCAGGCGCACGCCCTTGCCGCGCCCCATCTCCGGGATCTCGGCCAGCGGGAACACCAGCATCTTGCGGTTCTCGCCGACGATGGCGAGATGGTCGCCCGCGACGCTCACGCAGCGCTGGGCTTCGTCTGGCGCCTTGACGTTCATCACCTGCTTGCCCTTGCGGGTGTTGGCGACGACTTCTTCTTCCGGCACGATGAAACCGTTGCCGTCATGCGACACCAGCAGCAGCTTGCGCTTGGGATCATGGACGAAGGCGGTGACGATATCCTGGTCGTTGTCCATGTCGACGATGATGCGGATCGGCTCACCATGGCCACGCCCGCCGGGCAGCCGGTCGGCGCCGATCGTGTAGAACTTGCCGCCGGTGGTGAAGACCAGCACCTTGTCGGTGGTCTGGGCATGGAAGGCGAGCTTGAGGCTGTCGCCTTCCTTGAAGGTCAGGGCCGAATGGTCGGTCAGATAACCTTTCATGGCCCTCAGCCAGCCCTTTTCCGAAACGACCACAGTGACCGGCTCGCGCTCGATCATGGCATGGGCGATATCGGTCAGGTCATGCTCGGGTGCGTCGGCGAACTCGGTGCGGCGTTTGCCGATGTCGGTCTCGGGCCCGTATTTCTGGCGAACATTGGCGACTTCCCACTTGATCGTCGCCCACTGCTTGGCGTCGGACGCAAGCAGTGCCTCGATCTGCTTCTTCTCGCCGGTCAGGCCATTGAATTCCTCGCGGATTTCGAATTCCTCGAGCTTGCGCAGCGCCCTCAGACGCATGTTGAGGATGGCTTCAGCCTGGGTGTTGGTGAGTGACCAGCGGGCCATCATCACTTGCTTGGGCTCGTCCTCCTCGCGGATGATCCTGATCACCTCGTCGATGTTGAGGTAGGCAATCAAATAGCCGGCGAGGATCTCCAGCCGCCTCTCGATCTCGCCGAGGCGGTGCTTGGAGCGGCGGATCAAGACGTCGCGGCGGTGCTCCAGCCATTCCTTGAGCACACCTTTCAGCGACAGCACGTTCGGCACCTTGCCGCGCGACAACACGTTCATGTTGAGCGGAAAGCGGCTTTCGAGCTCGGTCAGCTTGAACAGCGATTCCATCATGATGCCGGGATCGACCGAGCGGCTCTTCGGCACCAGCACGACGCGGATGTCCTCGGCGCTCTCGTCGCGGATATCCTCGAGCAGCGGCAGCTTGCGTGCCATCAAGAGCTCGGCGATCTTTTCGATCAGCCTGGCCTTCTGGACGCCATAGGGAATTTCGGTGACGACAATGTTCCAGGTGCCCCTGCCCTGATCCTCCTGGCTCCATTTCGCCCTGACGCGAAAGCCACCGCGACCCGTTTCGTAGGCTTCGAGGATCGAGGCTCGACTGTCGACGATGATGCCGCCGGTCGGGAAATCCGGCCCCTGGACGAAGTCCATCAGCTTGGTGACGGGCGCATCCGGATGATCGATCAGGTGAAGCGCGGCGTCGCAAAGCTCGGCCGCATTGTGCGGCGGAATCGAGGTCGCCATACCGACGGCAATGCCGGACGAGCCGTTGGCAAGCAGATTCGGGAAGGCGCCGGGCAGCACCGCCGGCTCCTCGTCTTCCTCGTTGTAGGTCGGGCGGAAATCGACCGCATCCTCGGTGATGCCTTCCAAAAGCAGCGTCGACACTTCGGTCATGCGCGCTTCGGTGTAGCGCATGGCGGCGGCGTTATCGCCGTCGATATTGCCAAAATTACCCTGCCCGTCGACCAGCGGGTAGCGCATCGAAAAATCCTGCGCCAACCGCACCAACGCGTCGTAGATCGACTGGTCGCCATGCGGATGGAATTTGCCCATCACCTCGCCGACGATGCGGGCGCATTTGGCAAAACCCTGGTCGGGGTTGAGCCGCAACAAGCGCATAGCATGCATGATGCGACGATGCACCGGCTTCAATCCGTCGCGCACGTCCGGCAGCGCCCGATGCATGATGGTCGACAGCGCGTAGGCGAGATAGCGCTCTTCCAGCGCCTTCTTCAGATCGACCGGCTCGATATTGTCGCCGCCGCCACTCTCGGGCGGCAAAAGCCTTTTTCCCATGGGCTGGCACTAGCCGAGCGGGTGATTCGCGGCAAGAGGCACCAGTATGCCTCCTCCTAAAGCGCGTCGCGTTCGACCGGCCTCATGCGACGCTTTAGGTCCTTGTTTTGATGCATGTCGTCATCGCAAAACCGCTGCACACTTTGCGCGACATCCATTATGCAACGGGAATTGGGAGCGTCGCGACGCCGGCCAACATCAACCCGTTACATCCTGCTTCTATCGCAAGCCTGATGGATCGGGTTTGCCTTTAGCCGCGATTTTCGATCATTGTGCCGAGGCCCGCCTTTTTCCGGTCCAGTTCGTCGCCGAATGGTGACGACGCGACGATTTGAAAAGAATTTCAGGACACTCTCAGGGGAGCTCTCGATGACGATCAGGCACTCGACACTTATTAAAAGACTGGCTTTTTCGACCTTTTTGCTGACGCTGCCGCTGAATGCGGCATTCGCGCAGGATACCGCGGTCGCCGACCGGCTGAAGGCTGCCCTCGCCGCCCAGGGTGTCGACCTCTCCTGGACCGGAGTAACCGGCGACACCTCCAGCATGGTTCTGCAAGGCGTGGCGGTCAAACCGGCGGCCGAAAAGGAGGCGCTCAAGATCGGCGACGTCAAGCTCGAAGGGGTGACCGAAGCCAATGGTGGCTATCAAATCGCGACCGTGTCGACGTCGCCGTTCGAACATAGCGAGGATGGCGTCACGCTCAATCTCAGCCCCTTCGTCATCCACGACATGACGGTTCCGGCCGAAGGCGCAACCGGTCCGCTGGGCTCGCTGATGATGTACAAATCGGCCGAGCTCGACAACATGACAGTCAAAGTGGCTGACAAAACTGCTTTCTCGATGGACGGGCTTGCCATCGCAATCACGCCGCCGGCCGACGGCAAGGCCATGGCGTTTTCCGGCACTACGGAAAAATTCGCTGCCGACCTGACCCTGGTCGAAGATCCGAAGTCCAAGGAAGTCATCAACGCGCTCGGCTACCAGAACATATCGGGCAATCTTGAGATGGAAGGCACCTGGCAGCCTACCGACGGCAGGATGGACTTGTCGAAATACGAAATATCGGTCGACAATGCCGGCACGCTCGGCATGACCTTCGATCTCGGCGGCTACACGCTGGACGTCATCAAATCGATGCAGGAGATGCAGAAGAAGATGGCAGCGCAGCCCGAAGGCGCGGACAATTCGGCGCAAGGCATGGCCATGCTCGGGCTGCTGCAGCAGCTTTCGTTCAACAGCGCCTCGATCCGCTTCGACGACGATTCGCTGACCAAAAAGGTGCTCGATTATGCCGGCAAGCAGCAAGGCATGTCCGGCAAGGACATCGCCAACCAGGCCAAGGCGATCGTGCCCTTCGGCATGGCGCAGCTCAACAATCCGGAACTGACCGCGCAGGTTTCGGCCGCGGTCAACAAGTTCCTCGACGATCCGCAAAGCATCGAGGTCTCGGCCGAGCCGCCGGCAGCGGTGCCGTTCGCGCTGATCATGGCGGGCGCCATGTCCAACCCGCTCGACCTGCCGAAAACGCTCGGCGTGACGGTTACGGCAAACCAAGACTGACCGAGACAGGCTTCAAGCAAAAAGCCCGGCAGCGCTGCCGGGCTTTTTTATGAATCAACAGCACCGGTTCGGAGCGTTTTCTAAACCTCTTTCTTCGTCGCCACCACGCGCAGCGACAATTCGCGAAGCTGCTGCGGGCTGGCTTCCGACGGCGCGCTCATCAACAGGTCGTAGGCCTGCTGGTTCATCGGGAACATGGTCACTTCGCGCAGGTTCCTCGCGCCGACCAGAAGCATGACGACGCGGTCGATGCCGGCCGCCATGCCGCCATGCGGCGGCGCGCCATACTGGAAGGCGCGATAAAGGCCGCCGAAGCGCTCCTCGACTGTCGCGCGGTCCAGCCCGACGGTTTCGAACGCCTTGACCATGGTTTCGGGCAGATGGTTGCGGATGCCGCCGGAGGCGATCTCGAAACCGTTACAGACCATGTCGTACTGGAACGCCTTGATGCCGAGCAGATCCTCGCCGTTAAGCGCATCGATGCCGCCTTGCGGCATCGAGAAAGGATTGTGCGCGAAATCGATCTTCTTCTCCTCCTCGTTCCATTCGAAGAACGGGAAGTCGACGATCCAGCACAATTCGAAGCGGTCGCGGTCGACAAGATTGAGCTCCTCGCCGGCGCGGGTGCGCGCCGCTCCCGCGAAGGAGACGAACTTCTTCGGATCGCCGGCGACGAAGAAGGCGGCATCGCCATCGGCAAGGCCGAGTTGTTGTCGGATCGCGTCGGTGCGCTCCTCGCCGATGTTCTTGGCCAGCGGCCCGGCGCCTTCAAGCTTCTCGCCCTCCTTGCGCCAGAAGATGTAGCCGAGGCCGGGCTGGCCCTCGCCTTGCGCCCATGAGTTCATGCGGTCGCAGAAGGCGCGAGACCCGCCGGTCTTGGCCGGAATGGCCCAGACCTCGGCCTTCGGATCGTTGGCAAGGATGTTGGCAAATACCTTGAAGCCAGAGTCGCGAAAATGACCCGAGACGGCCTGCATCTCGATCGGGTTGCGCAGGTCCGGCTTGTCGGTGCCGTATTTGCGCATGGCGACATCATAGGCGATGCGCGGAAACTTCTCCGTCACTGGCTTGCCGGCGGCAAAGGTCTCGAACACCCCCCGCATCACCGGCTCCATGGTGGTGAACACATCCTCCTGCTCGACGAAGCTCATCTCCACGTCGAGCTGGTAGAATTCACCCGGCAGACGGTCGGCGCGCGGGTCCTCGTCGCGGAAGCAGGGCGCAATCTGGAAGTAGCGGTCGAAGCCGGACACCATGATCAGCTGCTTATATATCTGCGGTGCCTGCGGCAGCGCATAAAAAGTGCCGGGGTGGATGCGCGACGGCACCAGAAAGTCGCGCGCCCCTTCCGGCGACGAGGCGGTCAGGATCGGCGTCGAGAATTCCGTGAAGCCGACCTGGCCCATCAGCTTGCGCATCTCGGCGATGATTTTCGTCCGCGCCACGATGTTCTTGTGCAGCGTGTCGCGGCGCAGGTCGAGGAAGCGGTATTTGAGGCGGATGTCCTCCGGATAGTCCGGCTCGCCGAAGACCGGCAGCGGCAATTCCCTGGCCGCCGACAGCACTTCGATCTCGCGCGCGAAAATCTCGATCTCGCCGGTCGGCAAATTGGGGTTCACGGTGTCGGCGAGGCGCGCCTTGACCTCGCCGTCGACGCGGACGACCCATTCGCCACGCAAGGTCTCCGCGATCTTGAAGGCAGGCGAATCCGGATCGGCAACGATCTGGGTCAGACCGTAATGGTCGCGCAAATCGATGAACAGCAGTCCGCCATGGTCGCGCACGCGATGCACCCAACCCGACAGGCGAACGGTCGAGCCGACATCGACCTTCCTCAACTGGGCACAGGTATGGCTGCGGTAACGATGCATTGTCATTCTTAAAGTCCGGATGTTGGGTTGCGGCCGAGGCATGATGGCCCAGCCTGAAAATTTGCGCGAAAAGCACATGAGAGGGTGCATTTGTCAAGGCAAGCGGCGGCTGGGTCGAGTTCGCGTTCTTCCCGCCCCTATCCCACCGGCATCAATTTATGCCAGAGGCGTCAATCTGAGTTCGCTGCTCTGTGCCGGCAGTTCAACTATGCACTCACCCCTTCACCCCGCCCGCCGTGAGGCCGGAGATGATCTTGCGCTGGAAGATCAGGACAAGGATGACGAGCGGCACGGTGACGATCACCGATGCGGCCATGATGTTGCCCCACGGGATCTCGAACTGCGAGCTGCCGGAGAGCAGCGCTATCGCCACCGGCACGGTTCGCTGCTCGTTGCTGGAGGTAAACGTCAGGGCGAACAGGAACTCGTTCCAAGCGCCGATGAAGGCGAGGAGCCCGGTGGTCGCCAGCGCCGGCCACATCAGCGGCAGGAAGACGCGGCTGATGATGATCCAGGGCGTGGCGCCATCGAGGATCGCCGCTTCCTCCAGTTCGATCGGCAGGTCGCGAACGAAGGCGGTGAGCACCCAGACGGTGAACGGCAAGGTGAAGATCATGTAGGACAAGATCAGCGCGAACGGCGAATTGTAGAGGCCGAAGATGCGGATTAGCTCGAAAAGCCCGGCAAGCACCGCCAATTGCGGGAACATCGAGACGGACAGGATGATGAGGAGCAGCGCCGAACGGCCTCTGAAGCGGATGCGCGCCAGCGCATAGGCAGCGGTGATGCCGAGGAACAGCGAAATGAAGACGACGGCGCTCGAGATGAACAGCGAGTTCACGAGATTGCGCAAAAAGGTCCCCTCGGTGAACACGGTCCTGTAGTTGCTAAAGGTAATCGCCGTCGGCCAATAGTCGATCTGGAAGAGCGCCGTCCCCGATTTCAGGCTGGTAATGATGGCATAGTAGAACGGGAACACCGCGACGACGACGATAACGGCGACGAGGAGGTAGAAAGCCGTGCGCTTGACGATCCACATGGTCAGTGCTCCCACATGATCAATAGTCCTTGTCCAGTCTTATCCGGCCGAGCCAAAGAACGAGCATGGTCAGTAGGGCGAGGATAAGGAAGAGCAACGTCGAGGCGGCGGAACCGGAAGCGAATTTGTCGAACTCAAACAGGCTCTCGCGGGCAAACACCGACATCGACTTGGTGTGTATGTTGTTTGGCGTAAGCACGTAGATCAGATCGAAGATGCGCAGGGCATCGAGACCGCGAAAGATCATGGCCACCATCAACGCCGGTCGGACGAGCGGCAAGGTGATCTTCCAGAAAACTCTCCACGCGCCGACGCCGTCGAGCTTGGCGACCTCGTAGATTTCTTGTGGAAGCATCTGCAGGCCGGCGAGAATGAGAAGCGCCATGAACGGGGTCGCTTTCCAGATATCGACAACGAGGACGGCGACCATCGCCGTGTCGGCGCTGGCGGTCCAGGCGATTTTTGTACTGATCAGGCCGAGCTTGAGCAGGACGTCGTTGATGATGCCGAACTGGTCGTTGAGCATCCACTGCCACATTTTCGCCGAGACGATCGTCGGGATGGCCCAAGGGATTAGAATCGCGGCGCGCACGATGCCGCGGCCGCGAAACCTCGTGTTGAGCACCAGCGCGACGATCATGCCGAGCACCGTCTCGCAGGTCACCGAAATCACCGCGAAGCGCACGGTGTTCCAGACGGCGCGCCACCAGACCGGATCGGCGAGCAGCCCGTCGTAGATGACGCGGCCGCTCGGCATTTGCACGACGGAGAAATAGTTGGCGAAACCAACCCAGCGGCGGGCTTCGAGGTCGGCGAGCGAGGCATCGGTGAAGCCGAAATAGATCGTGCGCATCAACGGCCAGCCGGCAACGGCGGCGAGCACGATGAGCGTCGGGGCAAGCAGCAGCCATGCCGAGCGCGCACGCTGACGCGCCAGCATCGAGCCTGAGCGCGGCGAGGTCACCAGGCGGTGCCTTTGAGCCTGGTCAAGGAGAACTCCACATCGGCAAGGTTGTCGGCGGCCGTGCCCTCGCCGGAAATGGTGTTGTGGACGGCGGTCCAGAACTCGCTCGATGCCTCATTGTACCTGCTCTTGGCTTGGGCCGAGGGACGCGGCACCGCGTTGAGGACGACTTCCTTCCAGCGCGGAATCACCGGCTGGGCGCTGGCGATGTCGGCATCGTCATAGAGTGCCTGGATGGTCGGCAGATATGCCCCCTTCAAGGCGCGGTACTTCTGCATCTGCGGCGAGGCGATCCATCTGACCAGATCGATCGCTGCATCCGGGTTCTT
Source organism: Mesorhizobium sp. M0904 (assembly GCF_040319475.1). Classification (NCBI taxonomy): domain Bacteria; kingdom Pseudomonadati; phylum Pseudomonadota; class Alphaproteobacteria; order Hyphomicrobiales; family Phyllobacteriaceae; genus Mesorhizobium; species Mesorhizobium sp. M0904. The sequence continues at coordinate 112,880 of NZ_JAMYOC010000015.1, forward strand.
CGAATATCTGGAAACCGCGAGATTCCAGCCGCCAAGCGTTGCTGCCGGGCGGGCGCCCTCGCCCGACCCCGGCGGCAGCGTGGCCACCTCGAACTTGCCTTTGATGGGGGAGCTTTCGCTGTTGCCAAGCGCGTAGGCATAGGGCCAGTTGCGCATGAAGACGGCGTTGCCGGTCTGCCAGACTCCGCGCGACTCTTCTTCCTGATAGGCCAGAACGCCGGGCGGCGAGATGGTTCCCACCCAGCTCCTCGCCATTTCCAGCGCCGCAACTGCTTGCGGATTGTTGATGGAGATCGTGCCGTCCGGCTCGATAATCTGGCCGCCGCCGTTCGACTTCACCCATTCGAGTGCATCGCAGGTCAGCCCCTCATAGGCGTTGCCCTGGAAAACGAAACCCCACATGTCCTTGTTGCCGGCCGCGCGCTCCTTGTCCATGACAAGCTTGGCGGTATCGGCAAGTTCAGCCCAGTTGGCCGGGACCCTGGCGCCGTATTTGTCGAGGAGATCCTTGCGGTAGTAGAGCGCCGGAGCGTCGGTGAATATCGGCAAGGCGACCAGCTTGCCGTCCACGGTCTGCGATTTGATGATCGATGGGAAATGGGTGCCAACGACATCCTTGGTCGCTTCGGTCAGGTCGATGAACTGCCTTGCAAGCTGGGGGGCCCAGATGATGTCCGTTTGATAGACGTCGACGTCGCTGCTTCCGGCGGCGAGCCAGAGCCGGTATTGGCCAAACTGGTCCGTCGCCGAGGGAGGCAGCGGAACGACGCTAATCTTATTGCCGGTCTTCTTCTCGTATTGATCGAGGATCTCGCGAAGGATTCTCTGGCCGTTGCCGGTATCGCCGGATACCATGGCGAGGTCGACAGCCCGCGCCGGCCCGGCCGCCAGAACTGCGGCCATGGCAAATGCCGCAAATGCGGGATGAAATTTCATGACGGCGGACCTCCCTTTGGAGCTTCAGGCCGGGCAGCAGAAACCACATCGATGCCCAACACCGTCTCCGCACACCGCCAGCTCACAGGACGCGTATTCGCCCCACCAGCACTGAACTACAAAGATACGCCTTGGTTCCAACACGGAGGGTCCGGCGCCACGCGGCAGCCCCCCGCTGGCCCCAACGCCGCCGGGAATTGCCGCTGGTATTGGCGAAGGCGATGGTTCAAGAAGGGATCAACGACAGGCTTTCCTTCATGTCTTCCATCCGCCCGCTGATCCCCCTCCTGATCGCCGCCGGCATCCTGCTCGGCGGCAACGGCCTGCAGAGCACGTTGATTGCGCTGCGTGGTGCGCAGGAGGGTTTTCCCGCTTCGTCGATCGGCTTGATGGGCACGTTCTATTTCGCCGGCTTTTTGCTCGGCTGCCTTGCCGTGACGCGCATCATGAAGTCCGTCGGCCATGTGCGCGCCTTTTCGGCACTGGCGGCGATCGCCTCGGCGGGGACGCTGCTTCTGGTGCTTGTCATCGATCCGGTGATGTGGTGCGCCGTGCGCTTTGCCGGCGGGTTCTGCTTCGCCGGCTTGTTCACAATAATGGAAGCCTGGCTGAATTCCGGCGTCACCAACACCGACCGGGCGCGGGTGCTTGCCATCTACCGGATGGTCGACATCGGCTCGGTGACGGGCGCCCAGTTCCTGATCCCGATCTTCGGCGCCGGCGGCTTTGCCATCTTCGCCATCATGTCGATGATGATCACCGTTTCGCTGGTGCCGGTGTCGCTCGGCGACCGCTCCAATCCGACGCCGCCGGACGACGTCAAGCTCGATTTGGCGCGCGTCTGGCGGATCTCGCCGCTCGGCTGCTTCGGCTGTATCGCCGTCGGCGTCACAAACAGCGCCTTCCGCACCCTGTCGCCGGTCTATGCCGAGCAGATCGGCATGTCGGTCGCCGACGTCGTCACCTTCGTCAGCGTCGGCATTTTCGGCGGCGCTATAATCCAATACCCGCTCGGCTATCTCTCCGACCGCTGGGACCGGCGCTCGGTGCTGCTGATGACGACGTGCTGTGCGATGGTGGCGGCACTGGCCCTGGCATTCGTGGCAGGCGGCAGCCCGTTCCTCAACTTCCTGCTCGTCTTCATCTTCGGCTGCTTCGCCATGCCGCTCTATTCGCTGTCGGCGGCGCATTCCAACGACCGCGCCGACAAGGGCGAGTTCGTGCTGATCAACGCTGCCTTGATGCTGTTTTATTCCTTCGGCGCCATCGGCGGGCCGTTTGCAGCCTCGACGGTGATGCAATTTTTCGGGCCGAGCGCGCTGTTCGTGTTCAGCGCCACCGTCTATGCGATCTTCGTGGCCGTCATCCTTTACCGGATGCAGGCGCGCTCCGCCGTGCCGGCCACCCATCGCAGCCGTTTTACGGCGCTGTTGCGCACGTCTACGGTCTTTGCCCGGTTGGCGAAGCGGAATGCCGATCCCGATGAACCCGCAAAGCCTGGATAGAGGTGCTTGCGCTTGACGAAAGCGCGCGCGGCTGAAATTGAAAGAGACCCTATCCCTTGCCAAAAGCGATTTGATGCACGTCATCACCACTCAGAAAGAACTCGAGACCGTTATTGCCGCTTTCGAAAAGGCGGAATTCGTCACCGTCGATACCGAATTCATTCGCGAAACGACCTTCTGGCCGATCCTGTGCCTGATCCAGATGGCAGCGCCCGGGGTGACGGCGCTGATTGATCCGCTGTCGCCCGACATCGACCTGAAACCGTTCTTCAGGCTGATGGCTAACGAGGCGATCGTCAAAGTCTTTCATGCGGCGCGGCAGGACATCGAAATCATCGTACATCTCGGCGATCTGGTGCCGCATCCGGTGTTCGACACCCAGGTCGCGGCGATGGTCTGCGGCTTCGGCGACAGCGTTTCCTACGACCAGCTGGTGCAGCGCATCACCGGCGCGCGGCTCGACAAGTCCTCGCGCTTCACCGACTGGCGCCACCGTCCGCTGTCCGAAAAGCAGCTCGACTACGCGCTCGCCGACGTCACCCACCTGATCGAGGTCTACAAGCATCTCAGCGCCGAGCTGGTGCGGGAAAACCGCGCCCACTGGCTGAACGAGGAGATGGACGTGCTGACCTCGCGCGAGACCTACGATCCGCATCCCGAGGATGCCTGGAAGCGGCTCAAAATGCGGCTGCGCAAGCCGCAGGAACTGGCGATCGTGCAGGCGGTGGCCGCCTGGCGCGAACGCGAAGCGCGCGAGCGCGACGTGCCGCGCGGCCGGGTGCTCAAGGACGATGCGATCTACGAAGTGGCGCAGCAGGCGCCGCGCGACGCTGCGGCGCTGAGCAAGCTGCGTACCACGCCGAAGGGCTGGGAACGCTCTTCGACGGCGACGGCATTGCTTGGCGCAGTCAACGCTGCCCTTGCCCTGCCCAGGGAAGAAATGCCGAAGCTGCCGAAGAGCTTCCAGCCGCCGGAGGGGTCGAGCGCCGCGGCGGAGTTGCTGAAGGTGCTGCTGCGGATCGTTGCCGAAAGGGAAGGCGTCGCCTCGAAGGTACTCGCCTCCAGTGACGACATCGACCGCATCGCTGCCGAGGGCGAGGAAGCCGACGTGCCGGCATTGCAAGGCTGGCGGCGTGCCGTTTTCGGCGAGGCCGCGCTCAAGCTGGTGCGCGGCGAACTCGCCATCAGGTTCGACAAGCGCAAGATCGCGGTGTTCGATTTGTAGCCTTGAGCTTGCTCAGACTAAGCCGAGCAGATGCAGCGCCAGCCATATCCAGCCAAGTGCGAGAACGACCGCGCCCAGGTAGAATGCCCTGCTGCGCAGGATTAGCCGATTGCTGGTCAAGTGGACCGATGCGTGAAGATAGCGGGAGACGACAAAGATCCACATCAGTGTCAAAGTCAGATAATTGACGCCATTGGTCACGTGCAGCGTCAAGCATAAGACGTAGAAAAGCACCGGCAGTTCGAACTGGTTGCTCAGATTGTTGGCGACGGTGATACTGGACCCAGGCTCCGTCGAGCGCGTCTTGAACTGGCCGGTCTTGGCTTCGCCCGATCTGACCGCGCCATGGCGGCGCCGGCCCATTACGACATAGACGATATAGACCAGCAGCACCTGCGCCAGCATCGGCCAGAAGATCGCGGTCTGGTTCAAGACGCCCCCTGTCGTTGTCACCCAGCCTTCAAGGCCGTTTCTGAGCCATCAGAATGAAAGCCGCAATGACGGTCCCCGGTATCGCCAGCAGGGCGAATTTGGTGACGATCAGCGCCGAGGCGAAGGATAGCGAATCCGGATTGGCCAACAGAAAATCGGACAAAAGACGAGCCACGGCGATGTTCTGGGCATAGTCGGCGAGCGTGTAGGGCAGCACCAGCACAGCTGCGAATGTCGCCTGCGTTTGCGCAGGCAGTGCATGGAAATTCTTCAGCCGCCGGCCCGTGGCCAGGATCAGGCTGACCATCGTCAGCGACAGCAGCGCCGGAAACAGCAGGTCGAAGGTCAGGTAATGCCAGACGAGGATAATCTCGCTGCCGCGCCGGCCGAGAGCCGTTAGCCAGGCCATGCCCTCATCCGGAGTGAAACCGGCATAGCGCATGTCGAGCGACGGCAGACCGCCGCTCAATCGGCGAAAATAGAGGAACTCCATCGCCGTCATGATGATGAAAACCGCCACTGTGGCGACACAGAGTGCGGCCGCGTGGCGCGACAGCCGCAGGATCATTGCCGCCAGATTGCGCCAAGACGCATGACGGTCAGGCTCCGCCAGGATAATTCGGGCTTTCGCGGGTAATCGTGACGTCATGGGCGTGGCTTTCACGAAGTCCGGCATTGGATATCCGCACAAAAGTGGCGCGCTCGCGGAAATCGGCAAGGTCGCGGCCACCGACATAACCCATAGCGGCTTTCAGGCCGCCTGCAAGCTGGTGCAGCACGCCAGACACAGGTCCTTTGTACGGCACCTGCCCTTCGATGCCTTCCGGGACCAGTTTCAGCGTGTCGCGCACCTCGGCCTGGAAATAACGATCGGCGGAGCCGCGCGCCATCGCGCCGACCGAACCCATGCCGCGATAGGCTTTGAAGGAGCGGCCCTGATGCAGATAGACCTCGCCGGGGCTCTCGTCGGTGCCGGCCAGCAGCGAGCCGATCATCGCCGCGCTGGCCCCGGCGGCCAGCGCCTTGGCGAGATCGCCCGAATATTTGATGCCGCCATCGGCAATAACCGAAACGCCCGATTTCTGCGCCGTCTCGACTGCCGACATAATTGCCGAGAGCTGCGGTACGCCGACGCCGGCGACGATACGGGTGGTGCAGATGGAGCCTGGTCCGATGCCGACCTTGACCGCGTCGGCGCCGGCATCGATCAGCGCCAAGGTGCCTTCCGCGGTGGCGACGTTGCCGGCCAGGATGCGAACCGAGTTGGAAAGCTTCTTGGCCCGCGTCACGGCATCCAGAACGCGCTGCGAATGACCGTGCGCGGTGTCGATCACCAGAAGGTCGACGCCGGCATCGATGAGGCGCTCGGCCCGCTCGAAACCGTCGTCGCCGACACTGGTGGCGGCGGCGGCGCGCAAGCGCCCCTGCGCATCCTTGGTGGCGTGCGGGTTGAGCTGCGACTTCTCGATGTCCTTGACCGTGATCAGCCCGACGCAATTGCCGTCCCGATCGACCACAACCAGCTTCTCGATGCGGTGCTGATGGAGCAGCCGCTTGGCCTCGTCCTGATCGACGTTCTCCTTGACCGTGATCAGGTTCTCGCGGGTCATCAGCTCATAGACCTTTTGCGCCGGATCGGACGCGAAGCGGACGTCGCGGTTGGTCAGGATGCCGACGAGCCGGCCGACCGTGTGGCCGCCGGCGCCCCCGTTCTCGACCACCGGAATGCCCGAAATGCTGTAGGTGCGCATCAGGCCCAGCGCATCGGCAAGCGTCGCCTCGGGACCGATGGTGACCGGGTTGACCACCATGCCGGATTCGAATTTCTTCACCTGCCGCACCTGCTCGGCCTGTTCGGCCGGGGAGAAATTGCGGTGGATGACACCGATGCCGCCGGCCTGGGCCATGGCGATGGCTAGCCGCGCCTCGGTAACCGTGTCCATGGCGGCCGACAGGATCGGCACATTGAGGTCGATGTCGCCGGCGATGCGGGTGCGGATGTCGGTCTCGCCGGGCATGACCTCGGAATGACCCGGCTGCAGCAGCACGTCGTCAAAGGTCAGCGCCAATGCGCCGGTGGACGTCTCGATGATTTTTGCCATGGCCAGCCCTCGGAATGCAGGAAAGGCGCTCGCCCTGATGGACAGCGCCGACTCGTCTTCTTCCCTTTCAGGATTGGCGCTGGCTCGTAACACGTCCCGTCGCCGTTGAAAAGCCGATGGTTGTGTAGTGGCAAAGCTGCATTTGCCGCAGGTGCTGCACGACTTGCGGTCGCACAAACGTGACGGCAAATTAATGCGACATCCGGGCCAAGCCATGATAACCGCCCTATCTGTCGGTTTGGCCCCAAGGCCGGCAAGCAATCGCGACGCACATTTTGAAGGCCGGATCCATCGTGAACCGCACCATTCCGCTTATCCTGGCGGTCGCTCTTTTCATGGAAAACATGGATTCGACCGTCATTGCGACATCGTTGCCGGCGATCGCCATCGACATCCACAGCAGCCCGATCGCGCTCAAGCTGGCGCTTACCGCCCATCTGGTATCGCTGGCGATCTTCATTCCGATCAGCGGCTGGATGGCCGACCGCTTCGGCGCCAAGAATGTCTTCCGTGCCGCGATCGCCGTGTTCATCGTCGGTTCGGTCGCGTGCGCCATTTCCAATTCGCTGCCGGCTTTCGTGGTCTCACGCTTCCTGCAAGGCATTGGCGGCGCCATGATGACGCCGGTTGGGCGTCTGGTGCTGGTACGCGCGACGCCGAAAAGCGAACTCGTTGCCGCCATGTCGTGGCTGACCGTACCGGCTCTGGTCGGCCCGCTGGTCGGCCCGCCGATAGGCGGCTTCATCACGACCTATTTTTCCTGGCACTGGATTTTTCTGATCAACGTGCCGATCGGGCTGGTCGGCATCTGGCTGGCCACGCGTTTCCTGCCAAAGACCGACGCCGCGCAGACGCCGCCGCTCGATTTCACCGGTTTCGTACTGAGCGGGTTGGCGGCATCGGGCATCGTGTTCGGCCTGTCGGTGGTCAGCCTGCCGGCTCTGCCGCCCGCTACCGGCTTTGTCACCGTAGCCGTCGGTCTGGCATCGGCGGTGCTCTATCTGCTGCACGCGCGCCGCGCCAAGAATCCGCTGCTGGCGCTCGAGCTGTTTCGCAATCGGGTGTTCCGCTCGTCGGTGCTCGGCGGCGGACTGTTCCGCGTCGGTATTGGTGCCGTACCTTTCCTTTTGCCGCTGATGTTCCAGATCGGTTTCGGGCTGACGCCGTTCCAGTCCGGCATGATCACCTTCGTCTCGGCAATCGGCGCCATAGGCATGAAATTCGTTACCGCCTTGATCTTCAGGGTCGCCGGCTTCCGCCGGGTGCTGATTTCAGGCTCGATCATCGCTGCCGCGTCCATCGCCATCAACGGCCTGTTCACACCCGACACGCCCTATGGGCTGATCCTCGCCATGCTGCTCGCCGGGGGCTTCATCCGCTCGATGTTCTTCACCGGCATCAACGCGCTTGCCTACGCCGAGATTTCGGCCGCCGACACCAGCAAGGCGACGCCGATCACGGCGGTGTTCCAGCAGTTGGCGATCGCGCTCGGCGTGGCCCTGGCCGGCGGCATCCTGGAAGTGTCGACCACGATCCATGGTGGCCCGTTGACGCTGGCCGACTTTCACACCGCCTTCTTCATCGTGGCGGCGGTGTCGGCGGCGGCCTCGCTGTCGTTCATGCGGCTGGCGCCGGACGCCGGCAATGCCGTGTCTGGACATGGCCGGCTGACACCGCCAAAGACGCTGGAGCCGGTGAGCCCGCCGGGGAGTTGACCTTTCCTCGTGCTTACGGACGCCGGAGGGACAGCGCCCCCCTCTGGCCTGCCGGCCATCTCCCCACGAGGGGGGAGATCGGACGTGACGTCGGTTTTCGCCAATCTCCAGGGTTACAGGATTAGGCGGCGCGCCGAAGCTGCCAATCTCCCCCCTCGTGGGGGAGATGTCCGGCAGGACAGAGGGGGGGCGCGAAGGACCGCTACAGAGCGATTTTTCACGCCGTGCCGTTTCCGCCTTTAAAATCTTTCGCCAAGAGATAGAGCTCAACCGATTCGTCGCGCGAGGCCGGCGGCTTGACGTGATGGACCGAGCGGAAATTCCGCTTGAGTCTCGCCAGCAATTCGTTCTCGGCGCCGCCCTGAAACGTCTTGGCGAGGAAATGTCCGCCCGGCTTCAATACCGACAGCGCGAAATCGGCCGCCACCTCGCACAGATGCATGGTGCGGATGTGGTCGGTCCGCTTGTGGCCGGTGGTGGGTGCGGCCATGTCGGAGAGCACGATATCCGGCTGACCGCCCAGCGTCTCGGCCAGCTTCTCAGGTGCCTGCGGATCGAGGAAATCCATCAGCAGCACCGGCGCGCCCGGCACCGCGTCCATCTCCAGGTAATCGATGCCGACGACGTTCGGGTGTTCCGCGGTAGATTTGGTACGTGCGGCGGCGACCTGGCACCAGCCGCCGGGTGCCGCGCCAAGGTCTATCACCTTCATGCCTGGCTTGAGCAGATGGTGCTTGTCGTCGATCTCGATCAGCTTGTAGGCGGCGCGCGAGCGATAGCCGTCGGCCTTCGAGCGCTGGACATAGGGATCGTTGATGTGGCGCTGCAACCAACGGCGCGACGATTCCTTCAAGCCGCTTTTCTTCTTGATCTTCGTCTTCAGCACGCGAATGCCGGCGGAGCTCGGTCTTTCCGGTTTCTTGGTCATTGCTTGATTACTTGTTTGAGCATGATCTTGTCCGAAAACCGGTAGCCACTTTTCGGGATCATGCTCTGCCCCGCCCGCTGTTGCGCCAGACGCCGTCATCGGCCATCAACTCGCTCAGTATGCCCTCGCGCAGGCCGCGGTCGGCGACACGCAGCCGTTCGGACGGCCAGACGGCACGGATCGCCTCCAATATGGCGCAGCCGGCCAGAACCAGGTCGGCGCGGTCGGCGCCGATGCAAGGATTGGCGACGCGCTGCTGGAAATCCCAGCCGACCAGTTTTTTGACCATGCGATCGACGCTGTCGCGGTCCATCCACAGCCCGTCGACGCGGCGGCGGTCGTAACGTTCGAGATCGAGATGGACGCCGGCCAGCGTCGTCACCGTGCCCGAGGTGCCGAGCAGATGGAATTTCGGGCTGGACAGGAGGTGGCTCAGCCGGTCGCGCCCGTCGAAGGCGCGCAGCCGTATTGCGACATCCTCGACCATGGCGCCAAAGATCTCACGCGTCACCGTGCGGCCGCCAAAACGCTCGGCCAGCGAGACGACGCCGACCGGCAGCGAGGTCCACGACACGATGTGGTTGGCGAGCCTTGGCGAGCGGTGGCCGGTAAGGTCGATCAGCGCGATTTCGGACGAGCCGCCGCCGATGTCGAACAGCACGACGCCTTGCGTGTCGCGCTCGACCAGCGAGCCGCAGCCCGACACCGCCAGCCGCGCCTCGGTCTGGCGGTCGATGATCTCGAGCTTCAGGCCGGCCTCGCGCTCGACGCGTTCGAGGAACTCGACGCCGTTGGCGGCAGTGCGGCAGGCCTCGGTAGCGATCAGCCTGGCCTTCCTGACCTTGCGGTTGCGCAATTTGTCGCCGCAGATCTTCAGCGCCTCGACCGCGCGGTCCATTGCAGCCTCGCCAAGCCGGCCATTGGCGGTAAGGCCCTCGCCCAGCCTGACGATGCGCGAGAACGCATCGATGACGCGGAACTGGCCATGGCGCGTCGGCACCGCGACCAGCAGACGGCAATTGTTGGTGCCGAGGTCGAGCGCGGCAAACACCGGCAATTCCTGCAGCGGTGGCGGCGTGCGGGCACCCTGCCCCGGCCTTGGCAAGGCTGGAGGCAATTGCGCGATTGAAGCCGATTGCGCGATCGAGGACTGGGGCGCGATCGAAGCCGCTGGCTGGGGCTGGCGAGCGGCCGCGGCCCCGCCGTCGGCAGGCACCGAAGTGCCTGTTATCACCGGACGAGCCTCGTCGCGTACGAAAACCTTGCGCCCGCGCCGCCGCTTGCGCCGCTTCTTGGGTTTGCCGTTCTGATGCGGGCCGTTCTGACCCTTGTGATCGTGGGACGTGTCGCCAGCCTGTCCATTGCCGGACCGGGGCTGCACCTGACGGCCGTAGCGTCCGGCGGTTGGGTTTGCCTGGCCGGATGGCGGCGGCGAACCCCTGGACACGCCCACTCCCGGCGCACCAGCGCCGGCTTCGTGGTCTTCCACTGTCGTTCCTTCCGGCGCCGCGCGAACCGGAGACCGGACGCAGCAGGCGCTTTTACATGTTCAAGTTGCGGCCAGACTATCAGCGCCGGGCCGGATCACCAAGAGTGCAAGGGCCGAATTTTGCCGACGGCATGAAGGCGACGACGTTGGTGATCCCTTCTCCCCTTCTTGTGGGAGAAGGAAAGACGCCAGCGCCACAGCGCGCCTTCCCGGTTGAATAGCCGGCTTCAATGAGGCATTTCTGAAATGAACCATTCGGGACCGCGGGCGGTTTTCCTGCTGCGAACCGGAAAACGGGTACGGGCTGCAACGCATGATCGTCAGGCAATGAACTGGAGCCGCTATTTCTGGCCCGTCATCGGGATCGCCGCGGTGGCGTTCTCGCTGTGGCTGTTGCTGCACGAATTGCGCGGCATCTCGCTCGACGATGTCTGGGACGGCATAGTCGCCATCCCGGCGCGCGGCTGGGTGCTCGCGGCGCTGAGCTCGGTCGTCGCCTATGCCTCGCTCGCGGGCTACGACCACCTCGCGCTTTTGCACATCGGCAAAAAAGTGTCGTGGCTGTTCGTCACCTTCTGCTCATTCACCACTTACGCGCTGTCGCACAATATCGGCGGCTCGGTGTTTTCCGGCGCGGTGATCCGTTACCGCGCCTACGGCACCAAGGGCCTGACCGGCCAGGATGTCGGCGTTCTGGTGGCGATCTGCTGGATCACCTTCGTGCTGTCGACACTGTTCGTCTCAAGCATCGTCCTGCTGCTCGAGCCCGAGGTGATCGACCGGTTTTCCGGCACGCCGCATCACCGGCTGGCGCAGGCGGCCGGCCTTGCCATGCTGCTCGTGGTGGCGGCCTATGTCTTTGGCAGTTGGCTGCATCTGAGACCCCTGAGGATCGGCAGCTTTCAGCTGCACTACCCGGCGCTGCCGATCGTGGCGCGGCAATTGCTGGTCGGCCCGATCGAGCTGCTGGCGGCGGCGGCGATCATCTTCTTCGCCCTGCCCGCCACCGGCAATCCCGGCTATTTCGTCGTGCTCGGCGTCTTCCTGGTGTCGTTCTCGATCGCGCAGATCTCGCATGCGCCGGGCGGGCTCGGCGTGTTCGAGGTGGTGTTCCTTGCGGGCTTGTCACATATGGACCAGGTCGGCGTACTGGCGGCGCTCCTGGTGTTCCGGCTGTTCTACCTGATCATCCCGCTGCTGATCGCGCTCGGCGTCGTGCTGTTTTTCGAGCACTCGCAATACAGCCGCAGCGAGAATTGAAGGCGCGGGAAGACGACGATTGAACCCAGACACAGGGTTGACTATTTTCCGGCGGCGGCTACAAGGGCCGCGCGGCTGCTTGACGGCCCACCCTGCGCGACAAGCGCCTGCTGGGGAATAGGTTAACGGTAGACCCACGGACTCTGACTCCGTTAGTCCTGGTTCGAATCCAGGTTCCCCAGCCAGTTGATTTCATTAGCTTTTTTGCCCTTTCCCAAAAATCAGAAATATCATTGAATAGGGTCAGAATAGGATTCTTGGGCGATCCACGGCGTTCCATGGCATCATTCGCGCCATGTTATCGCCGCATCAAAAGCTCCGCCCCACCAGTCGACAAACCCGTTTTTCGCGCGCGGGCACCCGATCAGCGCCACCAATCCACGCGCACGGTAAAAAATTCTCCGCATGCCGACCGCGCCGGCCCCCAAGCGCTCGGCCTCCGCAAATTTGCACCGCCCCCTTTAACGTGATCAAAGTACCGTCACTTTAGGCCGTAGTACTGCATAAGTGCTTCCTTCACCACCTGAGTACCAACCTCCTTGCCGATCCCCCAAATTTCCATTGCGCCCTTTTTGGCCTTGTCAGCGAGCCACTTCGCCCCCTTTTTGCCAAATGGCTCGTCGACGCCTTCGGGCTGCTCCGCAGCGGCGATAGCGGCCAGTTCTTCCGCCTCTTTCTTAGGAATACCCTTCCCGGTGAGTGCCGAGATCAAATCATCCCTGCTGCCCTTTGCGACGTTCAGGGTAATCTGTGCCGACGAACCGGTGCTGCTGATGTTGGTCACGTCGCCATAAAACACCTGCTGCGTTAGGTGGGTGACTTGGGCCTTGTCCTCCGGGGTAATGGCCTCAGCCGATTGCCCGACCACGATTTCGGCAGCGGCAGGAACATTCTTTTCCAACTCAAGGGTTAGATCGAGGACCTTGGACCGCACTATCTGCTGCACACGCACAAAGGACCCAATGTCGATTGAGCTATTTATTGCTATACATGACATTCCCACATAAATCTTTCCCTGCAGTAATAGTATAAGATCACCGCAATCTATACCGTATCTCCCGCGATTTTCTGATCTTGCAACCATTGAATCAATAACCGATAAACTGTCTCTTATTTCGAAATCAGCCCAGTGATCTCCACCATACGTTCTGACCAAGTGTTGAGGTATTGGAACATTGTTCAGCTGCCTGGCTCTGTCGACAAAGGTCCCGGTGTAGACCACGCCTGTCATGCGATAATCCGGCACTTCAGCGTCCGTCGGGTAGCCATCCGCCTCGTGCTTCACCCATTCTTCCAGAATGTCGCTGCCAAGCTTGGAGGCCAAGAACCGGAGCCTTAGCAGTGTCGAGCCGACGCCCCCTTTCTCGTCCAATAGCGCCGATTGGATATCGTGCAGTAACGCCACGCACTTCTCCTCGTTACCTCGCCGCGAAAGTCAGAAGCACACCGGCCAACAGCACCAGCTTGACTCTCGAAATAGTGGCGCGCGCCCTTGGCTCACACTTTCCGTGCCAAAAAACATCAGCATTGCGACATAAGATGTCTCGATCATATCCATCGCTGCCGACGGACTTTTAATGCCACATTCGATCAGAAATTCCCGCATCTTCTCGCGTTCATCGGAGAATATGCTGATGACCTCTGGTGCATTCGCGCGAAGCAGCGGTACTTCGGTTTGACCCTTGGATTTCCCAATCACCTCATCGAGTAGTTGCACGGTCCCAAGGGCGCGGCTCACGTCGTCAAGGCGCTTCTTCCGAAGCAATTCGACGTAGAAGGAAAAGATGACGCGCTGTTGCGTCACCAATTCGGGCGATTGAAGGGATTCTGTGGCTTTGGCGATCAATTCGGCAGTCCCCAGAGCATCTTGTGCCTGCGCGGGGCGGCCGATTCCCAACATGGTAGTGGTAGCTAGAAGGCCGCCTAAGGCCTTGCGACGGTCGACGATCATTTTGGTTTCCCCCCTTGTACCACTCTGTAGTTGCAAATAAAGAAAATGAGGATCGCAACGAAGCCAAGTGCAAAAAACAGCATTTGCCCGAGAAAGAAAAATTGCGCGTCTCCCAACCCGGCGTCCCAAAGCTTACTACGGAATTGATCGGGAGTTATTTCAGACGTTTTATCTATAAACGCGAAATCAGGCATAGAGTGAATAATGTTGCCATACGCAAGGTAGAATAGCGCTATTGATAGGCTCATAAGGACAATGGCAGCGAAAATGAGGAGCATCGCTCGAAGGCGCCGAGCCTGCGGTAACTCTCCTTGTGTGACTCGCCAGCTAATGAGCGCGATACAGCCGCCTACCACAGCAGTGGCGAGAGACGCGGCGAATTCACCTTGCCTGATGACGGCATCAATCAGTACTTGAACAACACTATCCATGCTCCCCCCCCCGTGAGGAGTTCAATCCTCACTTCAGATATACCTCTCGACAACCCATGGCTGTCAATGACGGGAGAGGGCAATTCTGATTTGTATGCCGGGCAGTTTCTACGTCACGCAGGAATTACGATGACAGTGCACTTTTACCATGTTGCCCCCGCCGCATGGTTTGCACCTTGCCCGCGTTCCCGGTCTGCCGCATCCCAGTACACCGTACGGGCGAGCCGAAGTGTTTTCACGTCCGAAGACTGTATGTTCCACAAGAACTGCTCATCGAGTATTGTCGCCGTCGCCGATGTCGCGGTTTTCGATGGACCCGTGGGCCGAGCATCGCCGGGCAAATCGGCAAAGCCGTGAGAACCCGGAAAACGAGGCAGGCGGCGAAAAGAAATTAGTGAACCGTCACCGTAATTCCTAAAACCTCTCCGGCAACCCTTCTACTCCCCGACAATGGACGTCGGCGGGCGTGCCGAGGTTATCGGATCGGCATGACGAAGGACGATCCTCCACGCGCCTTCCTCGCGCCGGAATATGGTGGTGACTCGAAGCGCAATCGGCACCAGTTTGTTGCCACCACCGACCTTGGATTGGAACCGCTCGACCTCGATGATGTATCCCAAGTCGGCTGTCGCATACTCCGAGATGCGCTCAAAGCCGATGGCCTTGCCGTGCCGGTAATTGGCGGCGGCCCGTTCCATCGTCTCAGCGGCCTTTCTCCATCCCTTCGCCGGCGGGCCAAAGGGATTGGCAATAATGACGTCGTCCTGTCGCGAGTAGAGGTTTTTCAGGGGCTCAGGATCGCCCTTTACGAAGGCATCCAGAGCCAGATGATCCTGCTCGATGAATTTCGTTAGGTCGGAGGCTAACATCTTAACATCGCCACATGACTAAAAAGAGAACTCTATCAAGCGCTTCATCCGCCTTGCCGTAGGCGTTCGGGCTGGTGTCCGGAGTATAGATCAGAATTACGGTGAGTGCACTTTTTACCATGTCGCCTCCGCCGCATGGTGCACCTTGCCCGCGTTCCCGGTCCGCCGCATCCCCCAGCACCGTCCGGGCGAGCCAAAGTGTTTTCACGTCCGAAGACTATGTGTTCCACAAGAACTGCTCATCGAGTATTGCCGCGTCGCCGATGTCGCCGTTTTCGATGCACCCGTGGGCCGAGCATCGCCGGGCAAATCGGCAAAGCCGTGAAACCGGGAAAACGAGGCAGGCAGCGGAAAGAAAATAGTGCACTGTCACCGGAATGCGGATGAAGGGGATTGCAACGGAGGGTTCAGAGCCATCCGAAAAAGGCAGTGCTTGGCTAGGCTTACTGCAATAGCACCGCTCACTAAATTTTTACTGAGACATCAACGTTATTGGAGCACATGGTTTTTCATCTGCAACATGACCTCTACCGCTGACATAAGTGTAGCTTGTACAAATATTCTCTGAACTAATTTGACCAACACACCCAAATGTCGCCCAACCACCAGGCGCATAATGATTTGTCGCCTTCGGGCACTTATACAACTGTATCTTTGACAAGCTTGTTGTAAATCCTTCTAGTGACTGAATTCGGATTTCAGTTCTAACTACTGCTTCACCGATTCTCACCGTTTCCTGCATCAGTTTTTCCGACTCACTAAATTTCAGATCGCTGACGCTTGGCAGTGTGATGAAGGGAGTTGAGCCACCAGAGGTCTGTAACGCTATTCGTACACCTTCGTCGCCCGCTTTCTCGCAAGCTATAGCGGTCCCGGCAGTTTCAACATTTATGGGGTTCGACGGAGGGTCACCAGGCTCATAAACTATTCCACCAATATTGCATTTAACTGAATTTTTTGCTCTTCCGACAACCGAAATACCGGTAATTTGCCTATTCAAAGAACCCGTATTTGCTGTCACACGTAGCGTTCCTGCAAAATCTTGTCCATCCTTAGATACAGTGTATTCAATATATAACGCATTTTCAGAAGACTGGCGCACGCATTCGAGCCAAGACTTAACAGCAATGCTCGCTACAACTGACTCATAGTCCCCAGAAAATGCCGATTTTAGATCAGATGCTGTAGACTTGCAGAACGTAGTCTCTGATATGTTCCAACGACCAGTTGACGACTGTTTTGCGTCCGAGGCATCAATTGAAAGTAGCTTGTATCCCAAGCTAAAACCACTATTTCTTGCTGTAGACTGCGCCTCTCCCACATTGCTGTATTCTCTGCTACACAAATCATCTCTTGTAGAAAACGCAAGCGTGGAATTTATGTTTGACGAAATTTTATCGTAGGCTTTTTCTGTCAAGGCCACGCTGCAATATGACGGGTTTTGCGCGT
Source organism: Mesorhizobium sp. M0904 (assembly GCF_040319475.1). NCBI lineage: Bacteria > Pseudomonadati > Pseudomonadota > Alphaproteobacteria > Hyphomicrobiales > Phyllobacteriaceae > Mesorhizobium > Mesorhizobium sp. M0904. The sequence goes on from NZ_JAMYOC010000015.1 coordinate 129,172, forward strand.
GAGCATAAGGCGTAACCATAAGGAAAACACTACTCAGAAACGTTGCGCGATTTAACATGCTGATGCTCCTTTTGAGGAACTCAAGAATACCCTGCTCATGAAGCTGCCTGCCACAGGCTTCTTTTGTGATCGATAAACGGCACCTGCCTCCCACGCCGAACCAGCAACGAACGCCCAATCCCCAAGATCTTCCGCACACTCGCGAGTGCCGCCTCGTTCACATCGATATACGCGACGATGTACCACTCGCCGTTTTCTTCCCTGGCCATGCCCAACGGCTCGGCCCGCCATTTGAGCGCGCCATGGTGTGGCATGAAGTAGGTTTCCTGGATGCCGCCGACGGCGCCGAGGCCCTCGTCGAGAGCGTATTCCATCACCGCGCAGCACAGTTGTGTGAGCGTGCCGCGCAGCCCTGCGATGCGCTTGTCGGGAACGACGAATGTGCGCGTCCATTCGGCCCAATCGGGACGCCTCGGGACGCCCGATTTTTCGCACATGTGAGAAAAAACCTCCGAGACCATATGCGGCTCGCTCGTTGGGATCAATCGAGCCGAAGTCACCACGCGACCATCTTCGATACCCAGCAGGTAAGTCGCCGCGTCGGTATCGAATTGGTCTAGCTCGCGACCGTCCGGGCTCGGAGGGCGCCAATGTTTCTGGTGCACGAAGAAATCGTGCCGGCGGCGCAGAAACTCGTCGAATTCGTTTTCATAGAGATGCTTGTTATGCGCATTGACTACGTGGGCCGTTATCATGGCGCGATCCCCCGATCGTTCTCAAAGGGATACTCGCAGTCGCGCTAATATACGTCACCTGTCCGATGGGACAGTTGACGCGCTTAGGGATGGATCAGGCGCCGGCGCACCGCTTCGACGACCGCCTGCGTGGTCGTTGCGACGCCAAAAGCCTCGCGAGCCCGTGTCGAGTGCCATTTGACCGTGCGCTCGGTCAGGCCAAGGATCTGCGAGGTTTCCGACGAGGTCTTGCCGGCCGCGGCCCACAAGAGCACTTCTTTTTCGCGGTCGGTCAGCACGCCCTCATGGTCGTCATCGTCATTGGCCAAGGCCTGGATCGACATGCCCGCGTAGACCGCCATGGTCACCAGTTGCACCTGATGGCGCGGCGAGAGGGTGCAGCACTTCGCGGAGGAGGCGAACGACAGCACGGATTGCCAGTGGTGAATGCTGAGCATCGGCACAGCGAAGCCGCTCCAGATGCCGAACTCCGTCGCCTCGCCGGCGACGCGTCGGGAACCTTCCGTATCCGACCACTTTGCCGGAACTTCGGACCAGAGGAACGGCTTCAGGGTCTTTGCCGAGTAGATGCAAACACCATCAACCGCGGCATGCTCGGCCTCGACATAGCGTTCGAACCAGCCCGCCGGCCAGCCATTCAGTTCAACCATCGGCGCAAGTTTCTGGCCACTGAGCGGCACACCGCTCAGGATAAGATGTTCGAAGCCGAGATTCCTCACGGTATCGAGAAGGTCGCTCAGCAGCGGCCCGGTGGCTGTATGTTTCCTGCAGCGTTCGACAAAGTCGAACACGTCTGAATCGATCATCACAGAGACCCCCGTCTCCACGCCCGAAAACAAAGTTTAACTCAAATTAGCAACTTCGAATACTCCCAATAAGTGTGTCCGCCACGCAGGACGCGTGGACCAAAATCAGCTAAATCAGCCGGATTGTGATCACCAACTGACAGGACCCAAGCATGACGCCAGCATTGCCGAAACGAAACGAGCCGTTCCGGGCCGGCGAAACCGCGCTGCTCTTGGTCGACATGCGGCGGGTCTGGCTCGAGCCGGGTGCTGATCCGGCGCATCTGGAGCGCGGGCCCGATCACTATTTCTACCGGCAGGCGGCGTCGCAAACGATCCCCAACCAGGAGCGCCTGCTGGCGGCGCGGGCCAATGGCGTCGAGGTGATCCACACCATCATCCAGAGCCTGACCGAGGACGGCCGCTTGGTTCCAGCGGCAGCATTCCGGTGCAATCGGAGGACACGGACATCCCCGGCAATGTCGGCCTCGATCCGGAGGAACGAAGCCGGCGTGCCGAAATCATGTTCGCGCCGTTTCATGACCGCGTGGCCGCCCATCTCGACGAGCAGGCGAAGCAGGGCAGAGCGACGCGGATCGCGACGATTCATTCCTTCACCCCAGTCTTCCTCGGTGTTGGCAGGCCCTGGCACGCCGGCGTCCTTTACGACCAGGCAATCGAGTTCGGCCAGGCAGTGCTTGCCGGCCTGAACATCGACGGTGCGCTCAATGTCGCGGCAAACGAGCCCTACGTGATCAGCCGCGACGGCGACTACGCCATACCGGTCCATGGCGAGGATCGCGGCATTCCCGCCGTCCTCATCGAGATCAGGCAGGACCTGCTGGCGAGCCGCACCGGCATCGAGGAATGGGCGAAGCGCCTGGCCGCAGCGTTGCCGGCGCGGCAGAGGCAAGCTTCGTGAACAGACTCGGCTGCGTAAGCGTAACGCGTGAACCCAGGCGCTGGTGAAAAGCTTGGCGAAGTTCCTTAGGAGAAGATTTCCGACAGTTCTTCGACGCTGGTGCCTTCCTTGACCTGACGCAGCTCGACATAGCTAACCGCCGTGGCAACCGACAGCACCATCGACAGTACGGTCGACACCAAGGCTGCCAACACATCTGCAATGATCCCGCCAAACATGACGATGACTGCCAGCATTACCCACTGGATGACCATCGCGATGACCATCAGGATCAGGAACAGGCCAAATAGCGGCCAGCGGTTGCCCTTGGTCAGCACACGGCTGCGCGACATCGAACCGAACACGCCAAGCCGCTCCTGAATCAGAACCGGCACTGCCACGCACCATCCGAGCCATAAGATGATGCCGGGAACCAGCAAAGCTATCGACGCCAGGCCCACACCCAGGGCGACGAGCAGGCCAATACCAAGGGTCGGCAGCAAATTGCGGATGGCTATCTGAATGCAGTCGCCAAACGTCGGCCGCTTGCCATTCAAGTCCTCGATAGTCGCCCGCACCAGCGCCGATTGTAGCAGCAGCGCGAAAACGAACGATAGCAATCCCGTAATGACCGTAATCCATGAATTCTGAAACATCATAGACGCATCGGCCGCGGCGCCGGGGTCGCCCTGCAGAACCGCATCTATTTGTGGTTGGCTCCACAGCCGAAGAATAATCGCCGGCAAGCCTGAAAACAGCAGCGCGAGCCCAACGCACAAGCCGATGTTGCGGCCGATTACGGCGAAGCTGTTGTTGAACACCCTGCCGATCTCGAATTTCTCAGGCCGTTCCAGTGTCGTTGAAGCCATGATTTCCCCCCGTGTTTCGCCGTAACAGTATCACGGCGCCCCTAACAGTGATTCTGCCAAGATTGACGGTCGCCGTCCAGCCCACTTGCAATTCTTGTGCTGCATTGTCAGTGTCGGCTGGGAACCACAGGTTGCAGGGGAGCGGATGGCGGTGGCACAGCCAGGCACAGCGGAAGCCGAACGGCTGACCAATCTGCACAAGCAGCTGATCGCCGATGAGTCGATCCAGTTCGACCTGCCGGCCTATGTGCCGCCAAAGCCGCCCGAGTGGCTGAAGCCGCTGCAGGATTTTTTGTCGTGGCTCGGCCCCTACATGATCTATCTGTTCTGGGGGGCGGTGATATCGGGCGTCGCAATCATCCTGCTTTTGGTCTTCCTCGAGGTGAAAGGCATCGCCTGGCGGCTGCCGTGGCAGCGCGCGCGGCCCGAAGTCGAAGACGAAGAAGCCTGGCGCCCAGACGCCGGCGCCGCGCAGATCCTGTTGTCGCAAGCGGATGCGTTGGCCGCACGCGGCGACTATGACGAGGCGGTTCACCTTTTGCTTCGGCGCAGCGTCGCCGATATTGCCGGCCGGCTGCCGGACTTCCTGCGCCCGTCGCTCACCGCGCGCGACATCGCCAATGCCCCTTCCCTGCCGGGAAGGGCACGCCATGCGTTCACCGAGATCGCCCGCATCGTCGAGGCGGCGCTGTTCGCGCGCCGGCCAGTTGGCGCGGAAGGCTGGCGGCAAGCACGCGGCGCCTATGAACGTTTCGCCTTCCGGGATGCCTGGACGTGAGCGCACCGGCAGTCGAGGCGCAGGAGCCGTTCAATCGAAAGACACTGTTTTGGGGGATTTTCGCCAGCCTGCTTGCGGCCGCCGGTTTCTTCCTGCTGTCCACCTATGCTCCCGATTTCCGGCAACCCGGCAATGGCGGCGCCACGCCGCTGTCGAAGAGCGGCGTCGGCTACGCCGGTCTGGTGGAATGGCTGCGGCTCACCGGCGAAGCGCCCTTGATGGCGCGGACCGAAGACGATCTTGCCAGAGATATACTGCTGATCGTCACCATTTCGCCCGACAGCGACCAGGAGGCGCTTGATCGCATTCTTGAGCTGCGCCAGGACCAGAACACGCTCTTCGTGCTGCCCAAATGGCAGATCCTGCCGCTGCAGGGGCATGAAGGCTGGAACATGAAATTCGGGCGATTGCCCGGTTCGGTAGTGAACGAATGGCTTGGCCGGATAACCGATGCAAAGATCGGTGCCGGCCAGAGCACGGCAAAGCAACTCGACATCGAAGGCAACATGGTTGCCGCACCCGAAGAATTGCAGTGGGTGGCCGACAAGTACCCTCTCATCGCAGCCGGCAATGACAAGGCTGTGCTTACCGAACTAGACGACAAACCGTTCTATATCCTGACTGACCCCGACCTGATCAACAACGCCGCCCTCAAGGACCCCGAAAAGGCCGCAGCCGCGCTCGGGCTGATTGCCTTGCTCCAGCCCGACGACGGCCCGGTGATGTTCGATCTGACGCTGCACGGCGCGGGGCGGAAGTATGATCTGGCCAAGCTTCTGGTCGAGCCGCCGTTCCTGGCGCTGACACTGACGATCCTGATCGCGGCGGCGCTGGCGTTCCTGCATGGCCTTGGCCGGTTCGGCCCGCCGCGTATCGACCCGCGCGCGATCGCCTTCGGCAAGCGTGCGCTGGTCGATACGACGGCGATGCTCATGCGGCGTGCCGGCCGGCTGGATGAGCTGGGAGGCCGCTATGCGGCCTTGATGCGGGTGCGCGCCGGCGCGCTGCTCGGGGCACCGCACGGACTGCAAGGCAAAGCGCTCGACCGCTGGCTCGACTCTCGCGATAAGGAACAAGCTGGCGGCTTCACGACGCGTTCGCAAGCCGCCGGCGAGGCGAAGAACCTGGCGCAGATGCAACAGGCAGCAGAACGGCTGCACGACTGGACGGCAAGGAGGCTCGGTGAACGTCGATGATGTGAAGGCCCTGGCGACACGGATCAGGGAAGAAGTTGCCAAGGCGATTACCGGGCAGCACGATACAGTCGACCTGATGCTGACCGCCTTGTTTGCGGGCGGGCATATCCTGCTCGAAGGTCCTCCCGGCACGGCCAAGACCATGACCGCACGCTGCTTCGCCCAGGCGCTTGGGATCGCCTACGGGCGGATCCAGTTCACGCCGGACCTGATGCCCGGCGATATCGTCGGGTCGAACATCTACAACTTCCAGACCGGGCAGTTCACGCTGACGCGCGGCCCGATCTTCTGCGATCTCCTGCTTGCCGACGAAATCAACCGCACGCCGCCCAAGACGCAGGCCGCACTGCTCGAGGCGATGCAGGAACATGCGGTCACCTTCGACGGCACCACGCATTCGCTCGGCCGCAACTTCATGGTCGTCGCGACCCAGAATCCAATCGAGCACCAGGGTGTCTATCCGCTGCCGGAGGCGCAGCTCGACCGCTTCCTGTTCAAGCACCGCGTCAGCTATCCCGGCCCCGAAGAAGAACGGGCCATCATCGTCCATCACGGCGGCGGCTCCGCCTCGCACGAGATCGCGCAATACGGCATCAAGGCGCAGACAGACCGCGAGACGCTGCAGGAGGCCCTTGAAGTCGTCGGCTCCGTCACCCTTGTCGACGATGTCGTCGGCTACATAGCGGCGCTGGTTCGGGCTACGCGCGAAAATGCCGATCTGGAAGTCGGAGCCAGCCCGCGCGCCGGCGCCATGCTGGCGCGGGCGGCGCGTGCCCGGGCGGCGCTGGACGGACGCGCCTATGTGATCCCCGACGACGTCAAGGCGCTGGCGGTGCCGGCACTGCGCCATCGCGTCATCCTTTCGCCTGCCGCCCAGATCGACGGCCGCCTAGTCGAGCAGATCGTCTCCGACCTGGTCGACCAGACGGAAGCACCACGTTGATCTATCCCAGCGGCCGAGCGGTGTGGGCAGCTGCTGCCGGCGCGGTGCCGGCCTTCCTGGTCGCGCTGGCATTGCCGTTCTTCTGGTATCTGGGATTGCTGTGGAGTTGCCTGCTGCTTGCCTTCCTGGCGGTAGATGCCGCGGCCGGACGCGGACGGGCATCGCTGAATGCCAGCATCGATGCGCCGCAGCAGGTCGGTGTCGGTGGGGAATTCGGCGTGCAAATCACCGCTCGTCACTCGGGGCCGCGCGCCGCCGAGGCTCGCGTCGGCCACGATGCGCGTCTGGCGCCGGTGAGCGGCAGCGGCGGGGCCTTGCAGCCGATCGCCGGAGGCGGGTCGCTCAACCTCCGCTTCCAGGCGCTGCGGCGCGGCGTCGCCAGCTTCGACCGTCTCTGGGTGCGCTGGCGCGGGCCGTTTGGGCTAGTCTGGAACCAGGTCGTGCTGCCGGTGGAAAGCAAGGTTGCGGTGCTGCCCGACGTCAGCAGCGCTCGCGGCGAAGCGATCACGCTGCTGCAACATGCGGCGCTTGCCGAAGGCCATGCGCAGCGCCGCGCCGGTCAAGGCCGCGAGTTCGACGCGCTCAAGGATTACCAGCCGGGCATGGGCCGGCGGATGATTGACTGGAAGCGCAGCGCCCGCCACGGCAAGCTGTTGGCGCGCGAGTTCCGTATCGAGGAGAACAACAACATCGTGCTGGCCATCGATAGCGGACGCCTGATGTGCGAGCCGGTCGACGGTGTGCCTAAGGTGGACCGCGCCGTGACGGCCGCCTTGCTGTCGGCGTTCATCGCGCTGAAGGGCGGCGATATGGTCAGCCTGTTTGGCTTCGATGCAAGGCCGCGCGTTTCGAGCGGCGCGGTACGCGGCCCCGCCAACTTTGCGATGATCCAGAAACGAGCGGCGGAGATCGACTATTCCAGCGAGGAGACCAATTTCACGCTGGCGCTGACGACGCTCGCGGCGCGGCTCGACCGCCGCTCGCTCGTCATCATCTTCACCGATTTTGTCGATCCGATCAGCGCGGAATTGATGCTGCGCACCGTGGGCCGGCTCACCGAACGGCATCTCGTGCTGTTCATGCTGATGAAGGACACCGAACTGGAGGGCCTGGCCGATATGCCGCCACGCTCTGGCGAGGACGTTGCCCGCGCGGTCGTCGCCGGAGGGCTTTTGCGCGAAAGGCAGGTCGTCATCGGCCGGCTGCGCCTGCTCGGGGCGCATGTGATTGAAGCCGACCACAATCGGCTGGGTCCCGCGCTGGTCGAGCGCTATCTGCAGTTCAAGCAGGAGGACTTGCTGTGACGGCGCCAGTCGTCGACAATGCTGCACGTGGCGACGCGGTACGCCAGTCGCTGGCCAGCTTCCGCCGCGAGCGCGAGGCGGACTGGAAGGCATTCGAGGCGCTGCTGGCGCGTGTCGAGAAGCGTGCGCCGCGGACGCTTTCCGAAGAGGAGCTGCTGTCGCTGCCCCTGCTCTATCGATCGGCGTTGTCTTCCCTGTCAGTGGCGCGCGCAACCTCGCTCGACACTGCGCTGGTCGGCTATCTCGAAGCGCTGTCGCTGCGCGGTTATTTCTATCTCTACGGGGCGCGTCGCGGGCTGCGGAAGCGCCTCGCCGATTTCTTCCTGCACGACTGGCCCGAGGCCATTCGCGACCTGTGGCGCGAGACATTGGCGTCGGTCGCGCTGATGGTGATCGGCATTGGTGCAGGCGCCTGGCTGGTGGCGTCCGACAAGAGCTGGTTCGACGCGATTATCCCGCCCGGCCTGGCAGGAGGCCGCGGCCCCGACACCTCGGCCGAACTGCTGCGCAACATGCTTTATGATGGCGATAATGGCTTTCTCTCAGGCTTTGCCGCCTATCTGTTCACGCACAACGTCCAGGTCGCAATCCTGGCCTTCGCCCTCGGCTTCGCCTTCGCCGTGCCGACAGTGCTGCTGATGCTGTTCAACGGCTGCATGATCGGGGCGTTGTTCCAAGTCTACTGGTCCAAGGGACTTGGCATGGAGCTCGGCGGCTGGCTGGCCATCCACGGCACCACCGAATTGTTCGCGATCGCTTTGGCCGGCGCGGCCGGCATGCGCATCGGCACCAGCATCGCCTTTCCCGGCGAATTGACACGCATGGCGGCAGCGGCTCGCGCCGGTCGCATCGCCGCGAACGCCATGGTCGGGGTCTCGGTCATGCTGCTGTTTGCCGGGCTGCTCGAGGGCATTGGCAGGCAGACCATCACCAGCGACGTCACGCGCTACGCCATTGGCGGTGGCATGCTGGCGCTGTGGCTCGGCTATTTCTACCTGTTCCGGGCGGTGCGGCATGGCGATCGGTAGGCGCGCCGCCTTCGCGGCCATACGGCCGCTGATCACGCCCGAAGGCGTCGATCTCCGGATTAGGCTCGCCGACGCCGGCACGCGGGCCGCCGCCTTCCTCCTTGACGTCGTGTTCATCGCCGTGGCTGCAATCGTGATCACGATCGTCGCGCTGTTCGGGGTGGGAGGCCTTGGCAGCGAGGGGTTTCAGCCGCTCTTCGTCGTCTGGATCATCCTGATCTTCTTTCTGCGCAACGCCTACTTCATCGTTTTCGAAGCAGGCCGGCGCGCGGCTACGCCCGGCAAGCGGATCGTCGGCATCCGGGTCGCGTCGCGCAGTGGCGACGGCCTGTCGATCGACCAGGTCATTGCCCGCAACCTGATGCGCGAGATCGAGGTGTTCCTGCCGCTGTCGATCATCGCCGGACGCAGCGGGACCGACCTTGCCGACGCACTGACGACAATCTGCGGACTGGTGTGGACGCTGCTGTTTGCCTTGTTCCCGCTGTTCAATCGAGACCGCATGCGGATCGGCGACCTGTTGGCAGGGACCTGGGTGGTCGAGGCGCCGAAGCGCGCCTTGCTTGAAGACCTGTCGGCACGACAGGATCCGGCGGCCGGCGCGTTCCGATTCAGCCACGCCCAGCTCGATGCCTACGGGATTGCCGAACTCCACAAGCTGGAGGAGGTGCTGCGCCGCGACGACTATTTCGCCCTGCGGACGGTGGCCGAAACAATCGGACGCAAGATCGGCGCGGCACCACAAGCCCATGACGCACGCGCATTCCTGACGGCGTATTACGGGGAGTTGCGGGCCCATCTCGAACGCAAGCTCCTGCTGGGCAACCGCAGGGCCGACAAGCATCAGCGTTAGACCGGAGGAGGGACGAGATGCAGGTCAAAATTAGCGCGATTGAGGAATCCAGGATAGATCGCGCAATTCAGGCGGCGGTCTCTGGGTCCTGGGAAGAATTCAGCAGCCTCACCGACACTCCCTTTCCAAACGACGAATCGATGCGAGAGCAATTCGACGATTCCTCCCCCAGACTTCAGCAAGTGGGCGGAATTGGAAACGAGAAACGGGCGTTGAGATCCTGGATGACGGAGTGCGTTTAATAATAGTGAGAATAGAAGCGCCGCCCACGGTGGATATCGTTTTTTCACTGCATAGCACGAGCGAATTCAGTGACAGCACAATCGGTTTTCGGACATTTTTGCAGCAGGTGAATTGGGACTCCTAGCTATCGGTTTCGGCATTTCCAACCAGCGCCACCTCCTGCCCTAGCCCACCCACTTCTCGTAATCGGACACCAGCAGATGCAGCGGTGCTGTGTCTTCGTCGATGTCCGCGAAGCGGCCGATCGGCTCGCGAAAAACGTTGTCGGTGAGATCGTCATTGACGGTCGAGACCTCGCCGATCAGCACGTCCTTGCCCTCGGCCCAGAAGGCGTGCCAGACGCCCGGCAGCAGCGTCACGCTCTGGCCTGGGTCGAGCTTCAGCAATCCACCCGCAGGCAGTCTGTGGATGGTTCCGTCGACAGGCACCGATACTTCGGCCTTCGGATCGATGCCGCCATCGCGATCATGCATGAACAGCTCCAGCACCAGCTTGCCGCCGCCACGGTTGATGATGTCCTCGGCCTTGATGTTGTGGCGGTGCATCGGCGACAGCTGATCCCTGCGCGAGATCATGATCTTTTCGGCATAGAGCATGCCCATGCCCTTCTTCATGTCCTCGTAGCGGCCGTTGCGAACAGTGAACAAGAACAGGCCGAGCTCGTCGAACTTGCCCTGGCCGTAATCGGTGATGTCCCAGCCGAGCCGCGACGAGAAGATGGCCGCCGAATCCTGCCGGTGCGCCTTCATTTCTTCCGGGGTCCAGTAGGCGAAGGGCGGCATGATGTAGCCGAACGAACGGATGAAGGCGTCGGCGTCGCGGATGATGTCGTTGATGGCCGAGCGTTTCATGATCATGATCCCTTCTTCAGGCGGCGCCTATACAGCGCATAACCGAACACCGATCCGGTGTCGACGTAAACCGCATTCTGGCCTCATGACATCGGCGACGATCAGGGCCATAAGTCCCGACAAATTCCCAAAGGTGACATTCCATGCGCAGCATAGACGACCTCGATACGCCGGCGATCCTGATCGACGCCCGCCGCGCAGAAGCCAACATCGCGCGAGCGCAGGCCCATGCCGACCGGCACGGGCTGAAGCTCCGGCCGCACATCAAGACCCATAAGCTGCCCTACTGGGCGAAAAAGCAGGTCGCGGCCGGGGCCATCGGCATCACCTGCCAGAAGATCGGCGAGGCCGAAATCATGGCCGATGCCGGACTGACCGACATCTTTCTGCCCTACAATATCCTCGGGCGGGCCAAGCTGGAACGCCTCAAGGCGCTGCACGGCCGCGTAACCCTGTCGGTGACAACGGACAGTATGGACACGCTGATGGGACTTGCCGCCACCTTTACCGATCCCGGCCATCGCCTGCCGGTGCTGGTCGAATGCGACACCGGCATGGGCCGCTGCGGTGTGCAGTCGGCCGGCGAGGCAGTCGCGCTGGCGAGCGAGATCGACAAGGTCCGGGGGCTCGTCTTCGGCGGCCTGATGACCTACCCGGGGGCGGGCCGCGCCGCCGAAACCGAGGCGTGGCTCGCCGATGCGCAGCAAGCACTTGCCGCAGCCGGCCTTGCTTGCGAGCGCATCTCCAGCGGCGGCACACCCGATATGTGGCGTTCCGGCGAGCATAGCGTCGTTACCGAATACCGGCCCGGCACCTACATCTATCTCGACCGCTACCAGGTCGCCAAAGGCGTCGGCAGCCTCGACGATTGCGCACTGACGGTGCTGTCGACGGTGGTCAGCCACCCAACGCCGACACGCGCCATCCTCGACGCCGGCAGCAAGGCGCTCTCCAGCGATACGCTGGGGCTCGCCGATTTCGGCGAGCTGCTGGGCATTTCAGGCGCAAGGGTGACCAGCCTCAGCGAAGAGCACGGCAACGTCACGCTGTCAGGCGGCGCCGAGCTTCGCATCGGCGAGCGCGTGCGCGTCGTGCCCGACCATTGCTGCGTCGTCACCAACCTGTTCGACGAGGTGCATCTGATCGAAGGCGACAAGGTGATCGAGACGCTGCCGGTGGCAGCACGCGGGCGTATGGCTTGATCCTATCGGTGGGCTACCGTTCAGCCTGCCTCGCGGCAACCCGGCGCATCGAAATGACGCGGCGGCGTCGGATCTCGGTGCGCATCGCCATCAGATGCAGGGCGAAGAACAATACTGTGAAGCCGAGCGCCATCACCAGCAACGGCCACAACAGGCTTGGATCTATCGTCGGCCCACCAAGCCGGAACACCGACGCCGGCTGATGCAGCGTGTTCCACCAGTCGACCGAAAATTTGATGATCGGGATGTTGATGAAGCCGACCAGGGTTATGATGGCCGCTGCCCAGGCGGCGCGCCCGGCATCGTCTAGCGCGCGGGTCAGCGCGATGATGCCGAGATACATCAGGAACAGGATGAAGACGGAGGTCAGCCGCGCGTCCCACACCCACCAGGTGCCCCACATCGGCTTGCCCCAGATCGAACCGGTGATCAGTGCAAGGGCGGTGAAGACGGCGCCGATGGGTGCCGCCGATTTCAGCGCCACGTCGGCCAGCGGATGGCGCCAGACCAGCGTGCCCAGTGCCGAGACCGCCATCAGCGTGTAGCACATCATGGCAAGCCAGGCGAAAGGCACGTGGATATACATGATGCGAACGGTGATGCCCTGCTGGAAGTCCTCAGGCGCCGTGAAGCTCATATAGAGACCGACAGCGAGGACGACAGCGGCCACGCTCGCCAGCCACGGCACGACCTTGTCGGCAAGCCCGACGAACCGCGTCGGGTTGGCAATATCCATCCAGCCGGAGGGGCGTGAAGTCGTGTCGCTCATGCGGCCTTACATAGACCGCCGGCGGAGTTGCGGCAACCACAGCGGCGGTACGTCTTCTCTTCTCCCTTTGCGGGAGAAGGCGGATCGGCGCGTAGCGTCGAGCCGGACGAGGGGTGCTGGAAGGAGTGAGGCGCCAATGATCGCCGTGCGCCGAAGTATGGATTTGGGTGAAGATTTGAGCCAAGCCGGAGCACCCTCATCCGACCTCGTTTCGCGAGGCCACCTTCTCCCGCAAGGGGAGAAGGCAGGCCGCGCTGCTCAGGCGGCTTCGTTCACCGGGCGGCTGAGGCGGCGAACCTCCTCGTCGTTGAGCAGGCCGCCGGCGCGCAGCAGGCTGGCGAAGCGACCGTTGCGCAGCGACAGTTCGGTGAACCCGCCCATCTCGACCACCCGGCCCTTGTCCATGAACACGACCAGATCGGCGTCGCGAACGGTGGTCAGGCGGTGGGCGATGATGAAGGTGGTGCGGCCGCGCCGCAACTCGTCGATGGCGTCCTTGACGCGGTCTTCCGTCTCGACGTCGAGCGCGCTGGTCGCCTCGTCGAGAACCAGGATGGGCGCGTCCTTCAGCACGGCACGGGCGATAGCGATGCGCTGGCGTTCGCCACCGGACAGCTGTCCGCCGCGTTCGCCGACGACCGTGTCGTAGCCCTCGCTCTTCGAAAGGATGAAATCCTGCGCGGCGGCGGCATTGGCCGCGGCATGGACCTCGTCATAGGTCGCCTCCGCACGGCCGACGCGGATGTTGTCCTCGATCGAGCGGTTGAGCAGGCCGGCATCCTGGAACACGGTGGCGATCGAATGGCGCAGCGACTTGCGGGTCACCGTGCGGGTGTCGATGCCGTCGATCAGGATACGGCCGCTGGACGGGGTAAAGACGCGCTGCAGAAGGTTGATGAGCGTTGTCTTGCCGGCGCCCGTGGGGCCGACGATGGCGACCGTCTGGCCGGCCTGGACCTCGAACGACGCGTCGTCGACGCCCTGCCCGGAGTTGCCGAACTCGAAGCAGACATTCTCGAAACGGACGTGCCCCGTGACGTTGACGAGCTCGCGCAGCCCATCGGGTTCGGCGGCGTCGGATGCAGAGTCCTCGAGATGATAGAATTCCTCGAGCTTGGCGCGCGCCTCGGAAATCTGGTTGGCGAAAGCCGACATCTGGTCAAGCCGGGCAATCAGCAGCGTGGCAAAGCCGGTAAAGGCGATGACGTCGCCGATCCGCAACTGGCCGTGCGTCACCAGATAAGCGCCAATCAAGAGCACCACCATCATCGAAATCGTCGACGACAGGCGGTGCAGCGCGTTGGCCATCGCCCACCAGTCGAGCACCGGATTCTGTGCGTCGAGCAGGTTCTTGACGTAGCGCTTCAGCGCCTCGGTCTCATGGCCGATGCGGTTGTAGCTCTGCAGGACGGCGACGTTGCTGACCGAATCGGTCACATGCGCAAACACCTTGTGGTAGTGCCGCTCTACGGCCGCCTGGCCTTCCTTGGTGCGCCGCATCACCAGCCGTCCGATGCCGACATAGAGCGCGCCAAGCGCCAGCAGCACCATCGACATGCGGATATCCATGCTGAGCGCGGTGGGCACCAGCAGAACCAGCGCTACCGCGGTCGACAGATGCTGCCGCATGAATTCCAGCCAGAGGCTGAACAGGGTCTCGACCGCGCGCAGGAGCGTGTGCAGGGAATTGGAGGTGCCGCGCTGATGATGCCAGGCAAGCGGCATGGTGATCACGCGCTCGAACGACTGGCAGAGAACCTCGCTGCGCCGCTGGTGGGCAAAGCGGTCGGCGCCGCGCGCTACCAGAACGAAGGCGATGATATTGAACGCGCCGAGGCCGGCCCACATTGCCAGTGTCGCGAATACCGAGCCGCGGTCCGAAATGGCATCGATCACCCGGCCGAACATAATCGGCTCGAGAATGGCGATAATGGCAAGCGCGACATTCGCCCCGCAGATAAACGCAACGCGTTTCCTGTCGGCAGCGAGATAACCAAGGGCTCGCCAGTAGATTTGCAGAAGTGACACTTCAGCTACTCCGCCAATTATTTATGGTGCAGTGCGTCATTTTTTGACTCGTATCGGTTGACGCGTCGCAAAACAATGCTCGTCTACCTCTTCCGTTCCCATTCCGCGAACAAAAGATGACGACGCTTCGAAATTTGCCGTGATCGTCTAACAGTTTGAGATAAAAGGTGAAATGTCAGCGTTGCGGCAAAATCATGGCAACTGGAAAGCACTGCCACATTTTTAATCAGCAAGACCCCAGGCACGACGTCCAAAGTCGTGTGCAGGCATTCAGCAAGGTCAAACGCAAATATAACCGGTAGAGGCACTTGGAGCGCCCGCGCGTGCCCTGGGGAACCCTGAGCGACGCTCCAAGTCCTTGAATCTAGGTCGGTATTCTAACGACCACCTCGGCATTGTCGCCGGCTTTTGGCTCGAAGGACGAAGATTTGGTCTTCGTGCCATTCACTTCAAGTGAGATGGCCCGGGCCTTTTTGTCGCGGACGACGCGTACCTTGATCTCGGCGCCCAGCATCTTCAGGGTTGCCGAATAGCCGTCCCAATGGCTGGGAAGTCGCGGCGTGAACTGGAGGCGCTGTCCGCGGCGCTCTATGCCGAGAATGCTCTCGACCGCAGCACGATAAAGCCAGCCCGCCGACCCGGTATACCAGGTCCAGCCGCCGCGGCCGCCCTTGTCTTGCCCGGAATAAACATCGGCCGCGACGACGTAAGGTTCCACGCGGTAGCGCTCTGCCGCGGCTTCATCGAGCGCATGGTTGACCGGATTTAGCATCGAAAGGCAGCGGTAGGCATCGTCGGTGCGCCCCATCTCGGCGAGCGCAATGACGAACCATGTCGCGGCGTGCGTGTATTGGCCGCCGTTTTCACGGACCCCAGGCGGATAGCTCTTGATGTAGCCCGGGTCCTTTTCCGTCTTCGAGAAGGGCGGAGTGAACAGTTTTACGATCTTGAGCTCGTCGTCGACGAGCGCTTTCATCGCCTGCCCCATTGCCGTGGTCGACCGCGCCGGGTCGCCCTCGCCCGAAAGCACACTCCAGGACTGGGCGATCGAGTCGATCTTGCACTCGTCCGACTTGCGCGAGCCGAGCGGCGTGCCGTCGTCGAAGCTGCCGCGCCGATACCACTCGCCATCCCAGGCGGTGCTTTCCAGCGCCCGCTTCAGCACCTCGGCGTGCTTCGTCCAGGCTTGCACGCGCTTTGCATCGCGCTCCGCCTTGGCGACATCGGCAAATTCGCCCAGCGTCTTCAGCAGGAACCAGCCCAGCCATACGCTCTCGCCCTTGCCGTGCTCGCCGACGCGGTTCATGCCGTCGTTCCAGTCGCCGCCGAGGATCAGCGGCAGCCCGGCCGGGCTGCTGCGCTTGACAGCAAGATCGAGCGCCCGCGCGCAGTGGTCGTAGAGCGAGGCTGTCTTCTTCGAGATTTCCGGGATGAAGAACGCATCGTGCTCGCCTTCGCTCAGCGCCTGCCCTTCGATGAAGGGCAGTTGCTCCTTCAGGATCGCGGTGTCACCGGTCACCAGCAGGTAGCGCGCGGTAGCGTGGGCCAGCCAGACCACGTCGTCAGAGATCATGGTGCGGACGCCGGCCTCGGTGCGCGGCAGCCACCAATGCTGCACGTCGCCTTCGGGAAATTGCCGCCGCGCCGCGTTGAGGATCTGATCGCGCGCCAGCTTGGGGTCGTGCGCCAGCAAAGCCAACGTGTCCTGCAACTGATCGCGGAAGCCGAAGGCACCGCTCGCCTGATAGAACGCAGAGCGGGCACGGATGCGGCAGGCCAGGCTCTGATAGGGCAGCCAGTGATTGACCATGGCGTCGAGGGCCTTGTCCGGCGTCTCGACCTGGATGGTGTCGAGAAAACCGCGCCATGTGCGCTCGTTGTCGGCCAGCCGCTGATCGAAATCCCTGGAGCGGTGGGTCTGCACCAGCGCGCTGGCCTCGTCGGGCGAGGCCGCGTCGCCGAGCAGCCAGAGCAGCGTGACGTCGCCACCGGCAGCGATGTCGATGTCGCGTGCGATGGCCGCGCAGGGATCGTCGCCGGCCTCTACGCGGCCCGACAGGTCGGCGCCGCTCAGCACCGCATGCGGAAACTCGCTCGTGCCTTGCCTGCCGATGAATTCGCCGCGGTCGGCGGTGACCGAATGCACCGCACCGTCGGCGGCCAGAAAGGCGATTCGCTCGCCGAAATCGAGTCCATAGGGATTTTGCGCCAGCAATGCGCCGGTTGCGGCATCCCTCGACGGAACGACGCTTGCAGCGGTGCGCGAGCGATGGCCGCCAAGAACCCATTCCGCATAGGCGTAGACGCGCAGCCGCATCGGCACCGAACCCGAATTCTGGATGCGCAGCCGCGATATCTTCACCGGATCGACGGGATCGACGACATGGGTCAGGTCCATCGACAGCGGCCCGCGTTGTGAGCGGAACGTCGAAAAACCCTGCCCGTGCCAGGTTTCGTAGGTCATTGTCGGATCACGAACCACGGCAGCCATCGGCGAGAACGCCCTGCCACTGGCATGATCGTAGATATAGATGCCCTCGCCCGGCCGGTTGGTGACCGGATCGTTCGACCATGGCGTCAACTGATAGTCGCGACTGTTGCGGCTCCAGGTGAAGGCAGCGCCTTCAGCCGAAATGTGGAACCCGAACGATGGGTTGGAGATGACGTTGATCCACGGCTGCGGCGTCGTGCGCCGGCCGGCAAGACGCACGACGTAGTGGCGTCCGTCGCCGTCGAAGCCGCCGAAACCGTTCCATTGGTCGAGCCCGCTGCCGTCGACGCGGCCCTCGATCAGTGCCTGTGCGGCAGATGCTTGCGACGTCGGCACCGGCAAGGACGGCTCGCGAAGCGCGGCAAGGTCTGCCGGCTGGAGGGCGGCGTCCCGCGCCTGCAGTGCCGCGGCCTCGGCACGCTCGATCTGGTCGAAGATGGTGCCGTTGCGCGTATGCAGCACCACCCGAGCGACGGCGAGCAAGGTCCTGTAGGTCGTTTCCTCCATCAGATCGCGTCGCACCGCGAAGATGTGCTGGCGGGGTCCGAGTTCCTTGCCACGCAACCGGCTGTTTTCGCACAGCGTCTCCACCGCGCGCTGCAGGTCCTGCACGTAGGATGACGCCTGCTCGTTGACGACGACAAAATCGATCATCATGCCGCGGGCGCGCATGTATTCCTGGAAGCGAAGCGCCTGGGCGACGATCTCCAGATCGGCGACATCGGCGATCCTGACCAGGAAAATCGGAAAATCGCCGGATATGCTGGTCGGCCACAGGCTGGACTGCCTGCCGAGCCCGGAGACGATGGATTCGCCGGGAAGGCGCAGGAACGGGTCGGGATAGATCAGATAGCGCGCCAGCTTCTGCACATTGGCGGCGTCCGACAGACTGAGGCCAAGGTGCCGGGTCTGCACCTGCGAGCGCGTCCAGGCGAGCATCGCCTGGCGGGCGAAGCTTTCGGGATGGTCGAGCCGGGCGATGGCGGCATCCAATTCGGCGCGATGGGTACCGACGACGGTCCAGAAGGTCAGCGAAATCTTCTTGTTGGCCGGCACGCGCACCTGCCGGCGAAGCGAGGCGATCGGATCCAGGGTGAAGCCGGAATGGCCGCCAAGCTTGGCGCCGGGATCAAAGGCAGCCGCCTCGGTGATGGTGCGGCCACGGCCGATGAAGGCGCGCCTGTCGGTTTCCGCCTCGGCGTCGCGCGCCGATCCAGACGGGTCGGTGACGAAATGCACCATGGTGACGTCGGGTTCATCCTTTTCGCGCTTGCGCCTGGTGGCGAAGATCGCGCCGTTGTTCGGCGCGATCTCGGTTTCCACGAACATCTTCGAAAAAGCCGGATGGGCATTATCGGAGGGCTCGGAGCCCAGCACCAGTTCCGCAAACGAGGTTACTTCGATATGCCGGTCGGCGGGGCCATCATTGTGGAGCGTCACCCGTCGGCCCTCACCATTGCCTTCCGAGATGACGATGCACTCGACTTCCGAACGCAGCGATCCAACCGATTTGACGAAGCTCGCCTTGTCGTCGGAAAACAGCGTCTGCGCCCGCTCGCCGGCGGCACGCTTCGGCTCCGCGGTGGCCGACCACCAGTCGCCGTTACTGGCGTCGCGCAGGAAAATATAGGAACCAAGGCGGTCCTCGGTCGGATCCGGCTGCCAGCGCGTAACGGCAAGGTCGCCCCAGCGGCTGTAGCCGGAGCCGGTGGCGGTGACCATGACCGAGTAGCGGCCATTGGACATGACACTGGTCGAGCGCAGCGCCTTGAGCGGATCGAGCACGATGCGGGTGTCCGGGCTTTCCAGCTCGGTCTCGTCCTTCGAGCGCTCGTCGGCCTCGGTCCTGACGGTCGCAGTCGGGATGTCGCGCGGCGCCCTTTCCTGCAGCAGCAATTCGGCCGACTCGATCACCGGATCGCTGTGGAAGCGATCGCGCAGGCGCCCTTCGAAGATCGCATCGGCAACTGCGGCAATCGACATGCCGGAGTGGTGGGCCATGTAGTTGAGCACGACGGCGTGGTCGGTGCCCTCGGGGACGCGTTGCGGCGTGAAATCCACCGCGTCGTAAAAGCCGTGCCGGCCCAGCGCGCCCAGCCGCCTCAGCCTGGCCAGGTTCTGCACGGATTCATGCGGCGTGAACTGCGCTGCCAGCACGGTCGCGTAAGGCGCGATTACCGTATTTTGGCCAAGGCCGCGCTTCAGGCCGAGCCCGGGCACGCCGAAATTGGTGTACTGATAGGTCAGTTCACGGTCGCGGGCGTTGTAGGCCGCTTCCGAAATCCCCCAGGGAACGTTCTTCGAACGGCCATACTGGATCTGGCGCTTGATGATGAGCTTGCTGGTCTGGTTGAGAATGCTGCCTTGCGGTTCCTTCATCACCAGGGGCGGCATCAGATATTCGAACATCGAGCCGGACCAGGACATCAGTGCGCCCTGGAAGCCGATCTCGACGATCGGCCGGCCGAGCCGGAACCAGTGCTCGGTCGGCAAATCGCCCTTGGCGATGGCGAACAGGCTGGTCAGCCGCGCCTCGGAGGCCAAAAGATCGTAGCAGCTTTCGTCGAGCTGATGCTCCTCGACCCGGTAACCGATCGACAGGAGCTTGCGTTCGGGCCGCATCAGGAACGAGAAATCCATCTCGAAGGCGAAACGGCGCGTGCGCTCGCGCAACGTCAGAAGCTTGGCCCGCAATGCCGCGACGGCGTTTTCGTCGCTGTGCGCGTCGTGCACATGCGCCTCGCAGGTGGCTTCGAGCCTGGCCGCCCAATCGGCGATGGTGTCGCTCTGGGTCGACGCGGCCTCGGTGTGGATGGCTGTCGCGAGCTTGCGTATCTCGCCGGCCAGGACGGCCAGGTTGATGGTACGGATCGACGCCATCTCCGGCTGCGCCTTGATCAATTCGACCGCCCGCCGCATGCCGTCGAGACGGTCGGCGAGCCGCTGGCGCAAGGGCCGCAATTGACGCCGGTCGTCGGGCAGTTCCTCAAGGCTTTCGTCGAGGATGGTGACAGTATCGAGGATGCCTTCGAAGTCGCCCTGCACATGCACCGACGGCGCTTCGGCCCATTCGGCGCAGGCTGCGGCCACAGCCACCAGATGGCCGGCGAGATTGCCGCTGTCGACTGCAGAAATGTAAAGCGGATAGAGCGGCTTCAACGTCGTGGTGTCGTACCAGTTGAAGAGATGACCGCGATCGCGCGGCATGCTCTCGATGGTCGACATGGTCGCGTCGATGCGGTTGACGGCGTCGGAGAGGCTGATCCAGCCGAAATCGCGTGCCGAAATCACCGACAGCAGGTAGACGCCGATATTGGTCGGCGAGGTGCGGGGCGCCACCACGGGGGCCGGGCTTTCCTGGAAATTATCCGGCGGCAGATGGTGATGCTCGGCCGTCACGAAAGTCTCGAAATAGTGCCATGTACGCCGCGCCACGGTGCGCAGCGCGTGGATGTCGGCGGCCGATATGCGCAGGCGGTCCTCGGTTTCGGCCGAACGGCTGATCCAGCAGGCGATGGCGGGCGAGCCGATCCAGAACAAGGCAAAGAAGAAGGCGACGAAGGCGCCGGTGGAATCGGCCAGCACCGGGACGGCGAGGCCGACGACGCCGATGATCACGGCGCCGTACATGATGCTGTAGTAGGAGCCGAGATCGTTGTCGCTGCCCTTGTGTGCCTGCGAGGCGGTGCGCCATTCGAGCAGGTTCTGGCGGCTGACGAACAGGCGGTAGAGCGTGCGGATGATTGCGTCGCCCATCATCCAGGCTAGGTGCGCCATCAGGACAATCTTCAGCGCCACCAGGGCGGTACCGAAGGCAACGTCGCGTGCCAGTGCCGAGAAATGGCCGCGCGGCGTCTGATCGCCGCTCTTCGGCAGGATGGCGTTGACGATGTCGAAAGTGGGCGCCATGAACAGCGTGAGGATCAGCAGCGCCTGCCATTGCGCGGCCTGCGTGAAGGGCAGCAGCGTCCAGCCGGCGATCGCGGCCATCACCCAGAAGATCGGCGTCACCGAGCGGCGCAGATTGTCCACCATCTTCCAGCGCGACAGCGCCGGCACGTTTGAGCGCGGGCCAAGGATGAAGCCCAGAAGCTGCCAGTCGCCGCGTGCCCAGCGATGGTGGCGCGACGCATCGACCGAATAGCGGGTCGGATAGTCCTCGACCAGTTCGACGTCGGTGACCAAGGCCGAGCGCGCCAGGGCGCCTTCGAGCAGATCATGGCTGAGGATGGTGTTTTCCTCGATGCGGCCCTTCAGCGCCGCCTCGAAGGCGTCGACATGGTAAAGACCCTTGCCGGTGAAGGAACCGTCGCCGAAGATGTCCTGGTAGAGGTCTGACACGGCAAAGACGTACGGATCGAGCCCGCGATTGGCGGAAAAGACACGCTGAAAGAACGATGCCTCGTCGCCGCTGGTCAGCGACGCGGTGATGCGCGGCTGCAGGATGGAATAACCTGCAGTAACCTCGCGCCGTGCGACATCGAAATGCGGACGGTTGAGCGGGTGGCAAAGCTTGCCGGCCAGCGCAGCGACGGCGTCGCGGGTGGTGCGGGTGTCGGCGTCCAGCGTCATGACGTGGACGACGCTCTCCGGCAATGGCACTTCCAACGGCAAGAAGGTGGTGTCGCTGTCGCCGCGCAGCAGAAGGTTCAATTCGTGCAGCTTGCCGCGCTTGCGCTCCCAGCCCATCCAGACGCCTTGCGATGCGTTGTAGAGCCGGCGCCGATGCAGCAGATAAAAGCGCGGTGCGCCTTCCGAGGGATAGCGGGCGTTCAGCCTGGCGATTTCGGCGCGGGCGAATTCGAGGATTTCGACATCCGCCGTATCGATCTCGGTCTTCGAGTCCGGCCAGTCGGAAAGCAGCGCGAAATAGACCTCACCCGCCGTGTTGGCGAGGTGATGCACCTCGATGTTGCGGATGTTCTCCTCGACATCGTCGCGCGAGCCGATCAGCGACGGCACCACCACCAGCGTGCGCGCCTCGGGCGGCACACCGTGCCTGAAATCATAGCCGACGAGACGCGTCGGTTTCAAAAACAGCGAGACGACGGTGTTGAAGAATGCGAGCGCGCCTTCGCTGGCCGGCACCGCGAACAGGGCCAGCATCAGGACGATCGACGGCACCGACAGGCCGAGATTGGCAAGCGCATTGCCGGAAACGACCAGAAGCAGGACCGTCAGGGCAAACACCGGCACGACGATGCCCAGCCATCCGGTCTTGCGGAACGTCCGGTTCAGCGTCTTGCCGATGGTCGGCCGGTAGCCGATCGACCGCTCGAGTTCCTGCCGGCGCGGGCCGACCAGAAAGAAGCCGACGTCGGTGTGAGCGATCGGACCGCTTTCGGAGCCCGGTGCATCGGCAGCATGGCCGGCGAGCTCGATCGCCCTTTCGGCAACGCGAAATTCGGAGAGATCGGAACGGCGCGCCAGCTCCTCGATCGCAGTCCGGTATTGGTCGCGCGAAAAGAAATCGAGCGCGGCGAAATCGGTGCGTTCGCGCAGCAAGGTGTCGATGCGGCTGACGCCCTCGAACCACACCGTCCAGTCGACGTCGTTGATCAGGCGCAGGCCGCGGATGATGTTGCCGGTGGTCACGTTGCCGCTGGACAGCGTGTGGTGCTCGCTGAGGATGATCTCCTCGGCGTCGGAGCCGGTCCTTTCCAGCTCGCCTTCCAGCCATTCCAGCGCCCTGCCGGCATTTTGCGAGCCGTCACGCAGCCGGTAGAGCAACTGGGTGGCGAAGGTGGTGTCCTGCGCATGGGCGCTGTAGTGGGAAAGTATCGCCTGCCGGTCGGCGCTGTCGTCCGTCGCCAGCACACGGTCGGCGACCTCGTTGGCGATCTGGCGCAGTTCCCGCGTGCGATTGACGCGGACCGCGATCCGGCGAAGGTTCTCGATCAGGACGAAGCGCAGCAGCGACGGCAGCGCCCATAATTCGCCAATCTTCAGCGGCTCGACGGACTGGAAGCCTTCGACGATCGCCTTGAACATGGCCGACGAGACGGAACTGTCGGAATGCGCGACATAGGTCCACGCGACCGCCAGGGCGCGCGGCACGCTGGATCCATCCGACAGTTTCAGCGTCGGCAACTGGCGGTAGAAGCGGCGCGGCAGGTCGCGCTTGACCTGAAAAATGGTCTCCTCGACCAGGTAGTTGTTGTCGAGCAGCCACTGCGCCGCGGGCGTGATCGTTTCGCCCCTCGCCTGGGCAGCGTTGGTGGAACGGTAGACATCGAGAATCTTCCTGGCGCTGTCGCGGATGCGCGCCTGAAAATCGAAAGGCGTCAGACCGAACAAATCCTTGGCATCGCCATTGGCAAGGGCTGCGCCCAACGCTCGGAGCCGATCTTCCGGCAGGAAATGGGAGCGTATCGGCTCGTCGGTGACAGCCGGGAAGCTGGCGCTCGTCTTTTCGATCTGTGCAAGATTGGTCTGGATATTCATCTAAGGTTCCGTGTTGGGGACGCAGTGCGGCGTCACCGCCACGGCAATGTCCCTAAAACCGGTCCAAATGCAATTGGTTGCATCGCAACACTTGGCCGAAAGTTTGTTTCCGCACCACGACAAGATGCCGTCTCTCGACAACTTCCAGGCGAGCACTATGAGCATCGTTTCGGCTTCTGATCGGCGGAAGATTCAGGCTTTTTCGTGATGCAGCGACCAGCTTACGCGATATTTGGCCGGCGTCACGATCATGTTTGGAAACAGACGTTAATCGTTGCCGGCAGTGCGGTCGATGCGGATCACGAACAGCATCGCCGGCCGGACCGCATCCAGGCGCAGTTCCGGCGCTTGCGCCCCGAGCAACAGCGCGTCGAGCGGCCCAAGTTGCACGGGCGCCGCGCCGGCCACGCTGAGTTCGCCGTCGACGCACAGAATAAGTGTTTCATCGGCTTCGGCCTGGATCTCCGTCGGAGCCGAAATCAGCAGCCGCTCGACCGTGTGGGTCGCCCGGGCGCGGCGGGTCATGACGTTGAGGTCGATGATCGGGCCAGCGATCAGCGTGGCTTGCGTCGGCACGTCGGCCGGAAAGGCAAGCGGGCCGGAAGCCTTGGTGATTTCGACCGGCGGCCGGCCGGCGATATCGAGGACCATGCCCTCGCCTTCCAGCAAGGCCAAGGTCCGGTCGACGCCGGCGAAGCCGGAGAACGGGCCGCTGCCCTCGACGCGCGCCATCGAGACGCGCCAGTCGAAATCGTCGAGCCCGGCACCTGGCGGCGACACGACAATCTCCGTCGTGACCCCGCCGGCGTTCTTCCACGGCATCGACCGGTATTCGGCTGCCCGAAGGATGCGCAAGGCGCGGCTCAGCCCAAAATGCCGGGCAGGTTGAGCTGGTTCTCCCTGGCGCACTCGATCGCGATGTCATAGCCGGCATCGGCGTGGCGCATGACGCCGGTCGCCGGGTCGTTCCACAGAACCCGCTCCAGGCGCTTGGCCGCCTCGGGCGTGCCGTCGGCGACGATGACCATGCCGGCATGCTGCGAAAAGCCCATGCCGACGCCGCCGCCATGGTGCAGCGAAACCCAGGTGGCGCCGGACGCGGTGTTGAGCAGGGCGTTGAGCAGCGGCCAGTCGGAGACGGCATCCGAGCCGTCCTTCATCGCCTCCGTCTCGCGGTTCGGCGAGGCGACCGAGCCGGAATCGAGGTGATCGCGGCCGATGACCACCGGTGCCTTCAGTTCGCCCCTGGCGACCATCTCGTTGAAGGCGAGGCCGAGCCGATGGCGATCGCCGAGCCCAACCCAGCAAATGCGCGCCGGCAGGCCCTGGAAGGCAATGCGCTCGCGCGCCATGTCGAGCCAATTGTGCAGATGGGTGTTGCCGGGCGTGAGTTCGCGCACTTTGGCTTCGGTCTTGTAGATATCCTCGGGGTCTCCGGAAAGCGCTGCCCAGCGGAACGGGCCGATGCCGCGGCAAAACAGCGGACGGATATAAGCCGGCACGAAACCTGGGAAGGCAAAAGCATTCTCGAAGCCCTCCTCCTTCGCCACCTGGCGGATGTTGTTGCCGTAGTCGAGCGTCGGCACGCCGGCGTTCCAGAACGCCACCATCGCCTCGACGTGCTCGCGCATCGACGCGCGGGCAGCCCTTTCCACCGCCTTCGGATCGCTGGTGCGCTTCTCGCGCCACTCGGCCAGCGACCAGCCCTTGGGCAGGTAGCCGTTGAGCGGGTCATGCGCCGAGGTCTGGTCGGTGACGATGTCGGGGCGCACGCCGCGCCGCACCAGCTCCGGCAGGATGTCGGCGGTGTTGCCGACGAGGCCGACCGATTTCGCTTCACCGGCTTTGGTCCAGCGCTCGATCTTTTCCAGAGCCTCGTCGAGCGTGTCGGCGCGTTCGTCGACGTAGCGGGTGCGCAGCCGGAAATCGATGCGGTCGGGATCGCATTCGACGGCCAGGCAGCAGGCGCCGGCCATGACCGCGGCGAGCGGCTGGGCACCGCCCATGCCGCCAAGGCCGCCGGTCAGTATCCACTTGCCCCTGAGATTGCCGCCATAGTGCTGGCGGCCGGCCTCGACGAAGGTCTCATAGGTGCCCTGCACGATGCCTTGCGTGCCGATGTAGATCCACGAGCCGGCCGTCATCTGGCCGTACATCATCAGGCCCTTTCTATCGAGCTCGTTGAATTTCTCCCATGTCGCCCAGTGCGGCACCAGGTTGGAATTGGCGATCAGCACGCGCGGGGCGTCAGGATGAGTGCGGAACACGCCGACCGGCTTGCCCGATTGCACCAACAGCGTCTCGTCGTCGCCGAGTGTCTTAAGCGAGGCAACGATGCGGTCGAAATCATTCCAGGTGCGCGCCGCCCGGCCGATGCCGCCATAGACGACCAACTCGTTGGGGTTTTCGGCGACGTCTGGGTCGAGATTGTTCATCAGCATGCGCAACGGCGCTTCCGTCAGCCAGGTGCGGGCATTGAGCTCGCTGCCGCGCGGGCTGCGCACTTCACGGATGTTGTGGCGAGGATCGGTCATGATTGTCCCTTTCGAATGAAGCGCGCCGCGCGTCAGCGCTCGGCCCAGGCGATCGCGGTTTCCAGGATCTTTCTCAGCGTGATGCGGATTGGCGCCGCGAATTCGGCATCGTAAGGCACCGGCCAATTGCCGGGCATGCCCTTGCCTTCGGGCTCGCGCAGATAGCCGCGGTTGGACAGCTCCATCTGCAGCGCGTGGACGCCGTTTTGCGGCTGGCCAAAATGGCGCGTGATCCAGCCGCCCTTGAAGCGGCCATTGACGACGAAGCTCTCGCCGGTTTCGCCCAGAATCGGCCTGACTTTCTCCTGCAGCGTCGGATCGGCGCTCTTGCCGTCGTTGGTGCCGAGATTGAAGACCGGTAATTTGCCTTCGAATAGGCGCGGCAGCACCGAACGGATCGAATGGCAGTCATAGACGACGATCTTCCCATGCAAAGCGTGCAGCCTGTCGATCTCGGCCTGCAGCGCGGCATGATAAGGCACGAAGAACTTCTCGCGGCGCTCGTCGATCTCCGACGGTCCCGGCTCTTCACCTTTGCGGTAGAGTGGATCGCCGTCAAAGGTCTCGGTCGGACAGAGCCCAGTCGTCGTCTGGCCGGGATAGAGCGAGGCGCCGGACGGATCGCGGTTGACGTCGATGACGGTGCGCGAAATCGCCGTATGCACAACGGTCGCGCCGAGGTCTTCTGCGAAGTCATAAAGCTTGTCGATCCACCAGTCGGCGTCACGGCGACCGAGCCAGGGCGAGATTAGCCGGCTGTCGAGGCCGGCGAGATCGATGCCGGTATGCGGGATCGAAACCAGCAAGGGTGCCGTGCCTTGGGTGACGGTGAGCCAGGAGGGCGAGGTCATCGGAAGTCTCCACGCGACAGAACGCCACTTTGCGACCGTCTTTGAACACCGATCTCGCTTTTTGTCGGTTGCGACGTATTTTGTTCTTGCTTTGTGCCGGCAGCTATGCTACTAATTTGCCTATGGTGCTGATTCAGCCCGACGACCCGCCCTCGAGGCGGGTTTTTTGTTTCTGGCCTTGAAAGTTTCGGTGTTGCCGGGCTGAGGTTGGCGGGACAGCGCCCCCCTCTGTCCTGCCGGACATCTCCCCCTCCAGGGGGGAGATTGGCTATCATCTCTACTTTCGCCAATCTCGTAGGATGCAGAAAGGGCGCAGTCCGCGAAGCTGCCAATCTCCCCCCTGGAGGGGGAGATGTCCGGCAGGACAGAGGGGGGCGCGACGGAACACGACCCATCGCGGCGTAACGCAGCGATAACAGTGTCATGACGTAATCCCCGGCAGCTTCACCGCGCTTGCCGCTTCCACCGCCGCGCCGCTGCGTACCATGGCGATGGCCTTCTCCATGTCCGGGTGGAAGTGCCGGTCGTTGTCGAGATGCGGCACCTCTGCCCTGACCAGCCGGCGCACCGCCTCCAGTGCCGCGCTCGAGGCCAGAGGCGCATGGAAATCGCAGCCCTGTGCGGCGGCCAGCAATTCGATGCCGATGACGGCCGTCGCATTCTCGACCATGCCGATGAGCCGGCGCGCCCCATGCGCCGCCATCGAGACATGGTCTTCCTGGTTGGCCGAGGTCGGGATCGAATCGACGCTGGCCGGATAGGCTTTTTGCTTGTTTTCAGAAACCAGTGCCGCGGCCGTGACCTGAGGGATCATGAAACCGGAATTCAAACCCGGCTTGGGCGTGAGAAAGGCCGGCATGCCCGACAGCGCCGGGTCGACCAGCATGGCGATGCGCCGCTCCGACAGCGAGCCGATTTCGCAGACGGCGAGCGCGATCATGTCGGCGGCGAAGGCCACCGGCTCGGCGTGGAAATTGCCACCCGAAAGTGCGGAGTCGTCCTCGGCAAAGATCAGCGGATTGTCGGTGACGCCGTTGGCCTCGGTGGCGAGCGTGTCCGCGGCCTTGCGGAGCACGTCGAGTGCTGCGCCCATCACCTGCGGCTGGCAGCGCAGGCAATACGGATCCTGCACGCGCTCGTCGCCGACGCGGTGCGATTCACGGATGGCGCTGCCGGCCATCAAATTGCGCAACGCCTCGGCCGTCTCGATCTGGCCGCGATGTTTCCGGAGCAGATGGATGCGTGGATCGAACGGAGCGTCGGAGCCTTTGGCGGCATCGGTCGACAGCGCGCCGGCGACCAGTGCCGACTGGTAGAGCACCTCCGCTTCGAACAAAGCGGAAAGCGCATACGCGGTCGAGAACTGGGTGCCGTTGAGCAGCGCCAGGCCTTCTTTGGCGCCCAGTATCACCGGCTCCAGGCCGTGCGAAACGAAGGCGACCTTGGCGGGAAAGCGGCCATGCGGGGTAAAGCACTCGCCGACGCCGATCATCACCGCGGTCATGTGCGACAGCGGCGCAAGGTCGCCGGAAGCGCCAACCGAGCCTTGCGCCGGCACCACGGGAATAACGTCGTTGGCCAGCATCGCCTCGAGCAGTTCGATGGTCCGCGGCCGCACGCCGGAGGCGCCCTGTGCCAGGCTGGCCAGCTTCAGCGCCATCATCAGCCGGCAAATTGCGACGGGTATCGGCTCGCCGACGCCGGCGGCATGCGACAGCACGATGTTTCGCTGCAGCGTTTCCAGGTCGGCGGCGGGGATGCGAACACTGGCCAGCTTGCCGAAGCCGGTGTTGATGCCATAGACCGGCTCGCCTTTGGCAACGATCCTGGCGACAGCCTCGGCGCTGGCCTTGATCTTCGGCCGGCAGGCATCGTCGAGTCTCAGTGCGGCGCCGCGATAGATGGCGCGCCATTCGGCCAGCGTGGCATTGCCTGGCCTTAGCTTGAGTTCGGTCATTGTCCCCTCCAGATGCGGGCATGCAGCGGGTTGAAGCCCATGCGGTAGACGAGTTCGGCTGGGCGTTCGACGTCCCAGATCGCCAGATCGGCGGATTTTCCGGCCTCCAGCGTACCGGTCTGTCCAAGCAGCCCGAGCGCGCGGGCAGCCTCGCGCGTGACGCCGGCAAGGCATTCATCGACGGTCAGGCCGAACAACGTCGCCGCCATGTTCATGGTCAGCAGCAGCGAGGTCAGCGGCGACGTGCCGGGATTGTTATCGGTGGCAACGGCCATCCTGACGCCATGCTGGCGAAAAAGGGCGATCGGCGGCTTCTTGGTCTCGCGGATGAAGTAGTAGGCGCCGGGCAAGATGGTCGCCACGGTTCCGGCCTTCGCCATCGCCGCCGCACCTGCCTCGTCGGTATATTCGAGGTGGTCGGCCGATAGCGCACGATAGCGCGCCGCAAGTTCGGCGCCGTGCAGATTGGACAGCTGGTCCGCATGGAGCTTGACCGGCAGGCCCGCCGCCTTCGCGGCATCGAACACGCGGGCGATCTGCTCCGGCCAAAATGCAATGCCTTCGCAAAAGCCGTCGACGGCATCGGCCAGGCCCTCGGCAGCGATGGCCGGCAAAATCTCGTTGGCGACAAGATCGATAAAGGCGTCCTTGTCACCTTTTGCTTCGGGCGGCAGCGCATGGGCGCCGAGGAAAGTGGTCCTGACCGTCACCGGCCGCTCACCGCCCAGCCGTCGCGCGGCGCGCAACGACTTCTTCTCGTTTTCGAGGTCGAGACCGTAGCCGGATTTGATCTCGACTGTGGTGACGCCTTCGGCGATCAGCGCATCGAGGCGCGGCAGCGACTGGGCGACCAGCTCGTCCTCGCTGGCGGCGCGCAACGCCTTGACCGAGGAAACGATGCCGCCGCCGGCCTTGGCAACCTCTTCATAGGTGGCGCCGGCCAGCCGCATCTCGAATTCATTGGCACGGTTGCCGGCGTGGACAAGATGAGTGTGGCAGTCGATCAGGCCAGGCGTGATCCAGCGACCGTCGCAGTCGATCGCCTCGGCGCTTTCGCGGAGCGCTGCCGGCATGTCGGCTTCCGGCCCGGCATAGACAATCCGGCCATTGCGCACGGCGATTGCACCGTGCTCGACGACGCCTGACCCGGTGCTGCTATCCACCATGGTCGCGAGGCGCGCATTGCGCCACAGGCGAACCTCCCCTGCCCGGCTTTTGCTCTCTGCAGCCATCATCTTTTCCGTTTCAATCGGTGACGATTATGTATATACATATCAAAAGGCACTGCAAGCACTATCATCGCATGGCAGACCGGGATTTGGAGAAAAACGTGACGGCAATCTTCGCGGAACAGGCACTTCTGCCCGACGGCTGGCACAGCAATGTGCGGATCGTCATCTCCGACGGCAGGATCGCCACGGTCGAGGCGAATACCTCGCTCCTGCCTGGCGACGAGCGCCATGCCATCCTTTTATCCGGCATGCCGAACCTGCACAGCCACGCCTTCCAGCGCGGCATGGCCGG
The DNA here is from genome assembly GCF_040319475.1 of Mesorhizobium sp. M0904. Lineage (NCBI taxonomy): Bacteria > Pseudomonadati > Pseudomonadota > Alphaproteobacteria > Hyphomicrobiales > Phyllobacteriaceae > Mesorhizobium > Mesorhizobium sp. M0904. Next base: position 159,478 of record NZ_JAMYOC010000015.1, read on the forward strand.
GCTTGCCGAATTGCGCGGGCCTTCCGCCGATAGTTTCTGGAGCTGGCGCGAGGTGATGTACCGTTTCGCGCTGTCGATGACGCCGGACCAGGTCGAGGCGGTCGCGGCCCAGCTCTATGTCGAGATGCTGGAGGCCGGGCTCTCGCGCGTCGGCGAGTTTCACTATTTACACCACGACCGCGACGGCCGGCCCTATGCCAACATCGCCGAGATGGCGGAGCGCATCATTGCCGCAGCGTCCGAGACGGGCATCGGGCTGACGCTGTTGCCGGTGTTCTACGCGCATTCCTCTTTCGGCGGCGCTGCGCCAAATGAAGGCCAGCGGCGGTTCATCAACAATGTGAACCAGTTCTCGCGGCTTGTTGAGAAATGCCGCGAATCCGTTCGCAGCTTGAATCAAGGCGTTGTCGGCGTCGCCCCGCACAGCCTGCGTGCCGTGACACCGGAGGAACTGGAAAACATCACGGTGATGGCGCCGGAGGGGCCCATCCACATCCACGTCGCCGAGCAGATGAAGGAGGTCGAGGACTGCCTTGCCTGGTCCGGGGCGCGGCCGGTCGAATGGCTGCTTGCCAATGCCAAGGTCGACCGGCGCTGGTGCCTGATCCACGCCACCCACATGACCGACACAGAGACGGTGCAAATGGCGAAAGGCGGCGCCGTTGCCGGCCTTTGTCCGATCACCGAGGCCAATCTCGGCGACGGCACCTTTGCCGCGTCCTTGTTCATGCAGCATGGCGGCCGCTTTGGCATCGGCTCGGATTCAAACGTCCTGATCGGCCTGCCGGACGAGTTGCGGCAGCTCGAATATTCGCAGCGCCTCGCCCACCGCGCCCGCAACGTGCTGGCCGTCGCCGGCGGCTCGACCGGCCGTGCTTTGTTCGACGCAGCGCTCGATGGCGGCAGTGCCGCGCTGGGCGCCGGCCCCTCGCAGATCGCAGCAGGTGCCCCGGCCGATTTCGTCTCGCTCGACGGCAAGCATCCATCGCTGGCCGGCAAGACGGGCGATGCAATCCTTGACGTCTGGATTTTTGCCAACGGCACCAAGATCGACTGCGTCTGGGTGCATGGCAGGAAACTGGTCAGCGGCGGCATGCATGCCAGGCGCGATGCTATCGCCGAGCGGTTCCGCAAGGTGATGACGGCGCTTTCGGCATGAGCATGATCGCGACAATAAGCGCGGATTCTGGAAGCGCGGACGGCGGCGAGGTTCTTTCGCTGCACCAGCGCATCCTGTCGGACATCAGCGAACGGATCCTGTCGGGTGCCTGGGCGCCCGGCCACCGCATTCCGTTCGAGCATGAACTGACGGCCGAATACAATTGTTCGCGCATGACAGTGAACAAGGCGCTGTCGCAACTGGCCAAGGCTGGGCTGATCGAGCGCCGGCGTCGTTCGGGCAGCTTTGTCCGCCGGCCGCAATCGCAGGCGGCCGTTCTCGAAATCCACGACATCCGGATCGAGGTCGAGGCACTTGGCCTGCCCTACCGCTATGAGCGCATGGCGCGAAGCGGAAGGCGCAGCAGCGCCGACGACCGAGCCCTGCTGGAACTCGACGTCGCCGGGCCGGTGCTGGCGCTGGAATGCCTGCATTTCGCCGGCAAGCGGCCGTTTGCCCACGAGCAGCGGCTGATCAACCTGGCTGCCGTGCCGGAAGCCGCCGAAGAGGCGTTTTTCGAGACCGCGCCCGGTCCGTGGCTGATCGGGCGCGTGCCGTGGAGTGCGGCCGAGCATCGCATTCGCGCGGTTGCCGCCGAAAAGCACATCGCGGCGGCGCTCGACATCGAGACCGGCGCGCCGTGCCTGGTGATCGAGCGGCGGACATGGAGCGCCGAGCACCCCGTCACCCATGTCCGGTTCACCTATGCGGCAGAGAACCACACTCTCGTGGCAAGGTTCACGCCGTCGCAGGGGTGAGCTCCTAACCCTCCCCCTTGAGGGGAGGGTCGCGGAGCAAATTGCCGCGCGGCGGCATTTTGTGACGCGGGGTGGGGTCGGAGCAACCTCGCCGACCCCACCCCGTCTCGCAGTCTCCGCTTCGCTTCGACTACTCGCCGACCCTCCCCTCGAGGGCAGGGGAATCGCATATGGCGATTTTGGGGTTGAGTTTAGGCTGAGAAAGGATTCTTTGGAGAGGCAGTTGAGCG